>JAWVZB010000121.1:0-8594 GCA_033722375.1 Nitriliruptorales bacterium
CGCGGCGCCGGGCCCTGGCTTGGGGGCCCCGTCCCCCCGTTACCCCCCGGGGGGCCCCCCCCGCGGGCGGGCCCCCCCCGACACTCCTCAGACCGGAGTGATGAGTAGCGGGAGGACGAGATGGGTCAGATCCTGACGGCGATCGCTGCCATCGCCATCGGCGTGGGCGGCGTGATCGCCCTCTTCTGGGCGTTGAACGCAGCCGTCGAGCGGCTCCCCGAGACGTGGGAGCACCGACTGAAGCCCTACGTGTTCGTGGGACCGGCCGTGGCAGTGGTCGGTCTGTTCCTCGTCTTCCCTGCTCTCGACACCTTCCGACGCAGCTTCCAGGGGCCGAACTCGACCACGTGGGTCGGGCTCGACAACTACGAGTACCTGCTCACCAACTCCCAGATCCACAGTGCCGTCTGGAACAACGTGATGTGGATCGCGATCGTCCCGCTGGCCTCGGTCGCCATCGGGCTCGCGGTCGCGTCGCTGGCGGACAAGGTCGAGCCCCGCTGGGAGAACACCGCCAAGTCGCTCATCTTCCTGCCGATGGCGATCAGCTTCGTCGGTGCGAGCGTCATCTGGGGCTTCGTCTACGCCTGGCGGGCACCCGGCACGGACCAGATCGGTGTTCTGAACGCGGTCTGGACCGCCTTCGGGGGACAGCCGATCGCGTGGCTGCAGAACACCGCCCTCAACGACTTCGCCCTGATGTTCATCATGATCTGGCTCCAGGCGGGCTTCGCGATGGTGCTGCTCTCGGCGGCGATCAAGAACGTCCCCGAGGAGACCCTCGAGGCTGCGCGGATCGACGGGGCCAGTGAGCTCCAGATCTTCTGGCGCGTCGTCGTACCCCAGATCATGTCCACCATCGTGGTCGTGCTGACGACGATCCTGATCCTCGTCCTGAAGGTCTTCGACATCGTCTACGTGATGACGGGCGGCAACTTCAACACCGACGTCATCGCCAACCGCTTCATCACGGAGATGTTCTCCTTCCAGCAGTTCGGACGCGCTGCGGTGATCGTCGTGTTCCTCATCCTCGTGACGGTCCCGTTCATGTACATCAACATCCGACGGTTCCGTGAGCAGGAGGCGACACGATGAGTCAGGCCCACCCCACTCCCGCAGCGGACGCCGAGGAGCGCACGGACTCTGGCCTGGTCCACGCCGAGGGCCCTGGCATCACGACGGGCGGTGCGCCCGCGACCGGCCGGGGCAAGGTGTTCGTCCGCCTGGCGCTCGGCGCCATCGTGCTCCTGTGGACCATCCCCACCATCGGGCTGCTCGTCTCGTCGTTCCGGGATCCGCAGGCGGTCCGGACCAGTGGCTGGTGGACGGCGTTCGCCAACCCGCTCGACTTCACGCAGTGGACGCTCGAGAACTACGACGCGGTCCTGTTCGGCTCGGGCATGGGCAACGCGTTCCTGAACAGCCTGATGGTCGCGATCCCCGCCACGGTGATCCCGATCGCCGCGGCAGCCTTCGCGGCCTACGCGTTCTCCTGGATGGACTTCCGCGGCCGCGAGGTGCTGTTCGTGGTCTTCGTCGGGCTGTTGGTCGTGCCGCTGCAGGTCGCGTTCATCCCGCTCTTGAAGATCTATGGGAACTTCGGTCTCAACGGGACCTTCCTGGCGGTGTGGCTGGCTCATGCCGGCTTCGGCATGCCCCTGGCGGTGTACCTCTTCCGCAACTACATGGGTTCGCTGCCGAGGGAGGTCATCGAGTCGGCCAAGGTGGATGGCGCGAGCCACTTCCAGACGTTCTGGCGTCTCATCATCCCCCTGTCGGTGCCCGCCCTCGCCGCCTACACGATCTTCCAGTTCCTGTGGACCTGGAACGATCTGCTGGTTGCCCTCGTGTTCCTCGGGGGACAGCGGGACGTCGAGGTCGTCACCCTCAACCTGGCGAACCTGCTGGGAACCCAGGGGCAGGCGTGGCACCTGCTGACCGCCGGTGCGTTCGTGACCATGGTCGTGCCGATGATCGTGTTCTTCTCGCTCCAGCGGTTCTTCGTCCGTGGACTCACGGCGGGATCCGTCAAGGGCTGAAGACAGGGTCGAACACGTGCGGTTCGAGCTCACCGCTCGGACGGGGCACCCGGACTTCCTCGACCTGCCCTGGTCCGAGCCGCTGTCGGACTGGCAGCACGACCGGGTGGTCGAGATCCCGCTCGGCGTCCACCGCCACGTGGTCCGCGTGGTCGAGTACGACGAGGGCCTCTACGTCCTGAAAGAGCTGCCCCGCCGCTACGCCGACCGCGAGTACCGCTTCCTCCGCTACCTGCGTGAGGAGGAGGTCCCCGCGGTTGACGTCGTCGGCGTGGTTCGGGGGCGGACCGCCTCTGCTGACGACGAGCCTCTGGAGGCCGTGCTCATCACGCGGCATCTCGAGTTCTCGCTGCCGTACCGGCACCTCTTCCAGCGACGGGACGCGGCTGAGCTCCGGGATCCCATGCTGGATGCGCTGGTCGGTCTGCTGGTGCAGATCCACCTCGTCGGGTTCATGTGGGGCGACTGTTCGATGTCGAACACCTTGTTCCGGCGTGACGCCGGCCGTCTCGCGGCCTACGTCGTCGACACCGAGACCGGGGAGCTTCATGACGAGCTCACGGACGGGCAGCGCCGCCACGACGTGGAGATCGCGATCGAGCGTTGCGCCGGCGAGCTGTTCGATCTCGCCGCGGCGGGACTGGTCCCACCCGGCGTCGATCCCGTCGAGCTGGGCGAGGATCTGCGGTCGCGGTACACGGATCTGTGGGACGAGCTGACCCGGGACGAGGTGTTCGGACCCGACGAGCGGTTCCGTCTGCACGAGCGTCTCGAGCGGATCAACGAGCTCGGGTTCGATGTCGAGGAGATCCAGCTCGAAGGCGACGACCAGGCGGTCCGACTCCACCTGTCGCCAGATGTCGTCGAGCCGGGCCGTCCCCGCCGCCGGCTCCGGCAGCTCACCGGACTCGACGTGCAGGACAACCAGGCCCGCCGCCTCCTCAACGACATGGAGAGCTTCCGTGCCTGGCTGCAGCACGAGGAGGGACGCGAGCTGCCCGACCGCGTCGTGGCCGCTCGCTGGCTCGACCAGTCCTTCGAGCCCACGGTCGCGGCGGTCCCGGACGAGCTGCGGGGCAAACGCGAACCCGCCGAGATCTTCCACGAGGTGCTCGAGCACTGGTACTTCATGTCAGATGTCGAAGGGCAGGACATGGACCTGCCCGCCGCGACCCGCAGCTACATCGAACAGGTCCTGCGTGAGGTCCCCGACGAGGTGGTCGTGCTCGACGACGCCGGCGAGTCGGAGGATGGGGAGGAGTGATCCCGGTCAGTTGGGCTGGAGCGCGAGTGCCTCCTCGGCCGCGAACCGGATGCCGGGCAAGGCGTCGAGCTCGCTCGTGAACTGACGGAGCTGACCATGGATCCCGTTGACGATCAGCATCACCGCGATCTCGTTGCGGAAGGATCGCAGGTCGATCTGAACGACGCGGAGCTCGTGTTCGCGAGCGAGCTCTTGGATCGCCGCGATCGTCTGGAGGTCGTCCGCGACGATCTCGTACTCGGCGTCGCGCCGGGCACGGCGGAGGAGCAGCCGTTCCGAGAGGAGGTTCAACGGCCACAGCGCGAGCAGCGTCACCACCACCATCGCGAGTCCGGCGAGGTACTCGCCCAGCCCCGCGGCCAGACCCGACGCGGCCGCCCCCCAGAGGGCCGCGGCGGTCGTGAGCCCGTGGGGCTTGGTGCCCGCCGAGAAGATCGCGCCACCGCCCAGAAAGCCGATCCCCGACACGACCTGTGAGGCCACGCGGCTGGGGTCGTAGCCGCTCGCGTCGGTGTTGAAGGCCTCGACGGAGATCCAGCCGAACGCGGCTGCGGCGACGCCGACGACGATGTTGGTTCGGAAGCCGGCGGGTTTGGCACGGAGCTCACGGTCGAGGCCGATGGCGCCAGCGAAGGCGGCGGCCGCGAGGAACCTGAGGAACGGCTCCCAGTCCAACGCATCCTCCCGGTCGGATCAGCGGGAGCGTAGGAGCGGACTCGTCGCGATCCGCGGAGGCGCCGCAGCGGTGGGGGCGTCAGCGCTCGCTACTGGCCGTGCGCTCCAGGAGAGACCGCAGTACAGCGACCAGGGCGTCCGGTCGTTCCTCGTGGGGGGTGTGTCCGCAGTCCTCGATGACCTCGAGGTGAGCGGTCGGGATGGCGTTGGCGGTGCGGCGGTTCCAGCGGGGGGAGATGACGCGGTCCTCGTCGCCAGTGATGACGACCGCCGGCACGTCGATCCGGGGGAGCAGGCTGCGGAGGCTCGGTGTGCCCTCGACGTTCGCGAGGGTCCAGATGGCATCACGCCAGCCGGGGACGCGGGTGGTGCGCCGGTAGGCCTCGAGGTCCTCCTGCGAGGCGCGGGACGGATCGGCCCACGACCGCGCGACCCTCTCGAGGCTGAGGTCGCCCGCTGCCTTCCCCACGACCGCCCGACCGAGCGGCGCGAAGACCTCCTGGCGGAGGAGCGGCCGCAGGAACGCCGGCGAGCCGACGTCGCCGGTGATGGCCGGGCTCACCAGTGCGAGGCCTGCGACCCGCTCCGGATGGCGGTCGTAGACCTCGAGGGCAGTCGTGCCCCCGGCGCTCGCCCCGACGAGGACGGCGTCGCCCCAGCCGAGATGATCCATCAGCGCCGCCGTCAGGTCCGCGGCGTAGCCACGCGTGTAGCGCCGTGGTTCGTCCGGGCGCTCGGTCAGGCCGAACCCGGGGCGGTCGAACGCCGCCACCCGTGCGTGGGGGGCGAGCAGCTCCAGGACGTGGCGCCAGTTCGCGACGTTGCCGAAGAAGTGGTGCAGCAGCACGACACGCGGGCCGGCATCACCGGCCAGCCGGAGGTGCACCTCGGTGTCGAGGAGGTCCACGAACCGGCTGTCGGGGTCGGCGAGCTGGTGGCGGGGGTCCATCGGTGTCGGTTCGGAACCCTAGGCGGAGAGGATGGCCAGCTCAGGTCAGCGAGCGGGGAGTCACGCTGACCGACCGCACCCGTCCGCCACGGACCACGCCGAGCTCGACAGGATCGGCGGAGCGCTCGCCGGTGAGTCGTGACTGCAGCTGGCCGACGCGGTCGACGGGTTCCTCGTCCACGGTCACGATGATGTCCTCGGGCCGGATCCCCGCACGGGCAGCTGGGGAGCCCGACACCACGCTCAGGACCTCGATCCCTGCACCGAGGCCGAGCTGCTCGGCTGCCCGAGGGGGGAGTGGGCGACTCCCGCCGGCCAGTCCGAGGTAGCCCCGGCGGACGCGGCCGTCACGCATCAGTGCAGCGATGATGGACTGCGTCGTGTCGTCGATCGGGACCGCCATGCCGAGCCCCTGACCGACGAACGGGCCGATCAGTGCGGTGTTGACCCCGACCACGTCCCCGCGGCTGTCGGCGAGCGCCCCGCCCGAGTTCCCCGGATGCAGGGCGGCGTCGATCTGGATCACGTTGTCGACGATGCGCTCATGGTGTCCGGCCCGGGTGGTCAGCGACCGTCCGAGCGCGCTCACGACCCCCGAGCTGACGGAGCCGCCATAGCCGAGCGGGTTGCCGACGGCGACGACAAGCTGGCCGACGCGCAGTCTGCGGGCGTCGCCGAGAGTCGCTGGTGCCAGGTCCGTGGCCCGTGTTCGGACCAGTGCCAGGTCGGACAGCGGGTCCGCTCCCACGAGCTCACAGGCGTAGCTGGCGCCGTCGTCGAACGCGGCGGTGCCGCGATCCATCGAGGCGACGACGTGGGCGGACGTGAGCAGGAACCCGTCGGGGGTCAGCACGATCGCCGACCCTGATCCGCTGCGAGCGCGATCGCCGTGATGGATCGTGAGGCTCGCGATCGAGGGGAGCAGCTGCTCCGCGACGGTGGTCACGAGCAGCGAGTAGGCGTCGAGTGCCTCCCGCTCCGGGGGCGCGGCGGCCGGATCCACGCGCGTCACACCGCGCCCTCCTCCTCGGTCTCCCCCGCCAGCGGCACGGCCACCTGCCGTTCCTCCTCACCGCGGACCACGGTCAGGTGCAGCGTCCCACTCGCGGCGGCGGCGAGTGCGGAGAAGAGCTGATCGACCTCGGTGATCTCCTCGTCCCCTGCAGCCACGATCAGGTCGCCGCGACCGAGTCCGGCTCGGGCGGCGGGGCTGTCCTCGGTGACATCGCGGATCAGGAGGCCAGGGCGGTCGTCGAGGCCGACGGCGGCGCGCAGCCCCTTGGCGATCTGGGGCGGGGCCACCGCGATACCGAGCCGCGGCGGCCGCAGCGTCTCCCCAGACGCGAGCGCCTCCACCGTGGCGCGCAGATCGTCCGTCGACGGCACGGCGAGGTAGAAGCCGTGGCGGCGGCGGTGGGTGTTGATCCCGACGAGCCTGCCGTCGGTGTCGAGGATCGGCGACCCCGACGAGCCTCGGGCGAGCGGGGCGGTGTGCTCGATCGCTCCGGTGACGGGGCGGCCCCGGGGTCCCCGGAAGGTCTGACCGGCAGCCGCGACGTAGCCGACCGTCACCCGCGGCCCCGAGCGCGTCGGCGCCACCGTGGTCACCTCGTCCCCGATCTCGGGTGCCTCACCCCAACCCAGGGGGTTCGCCCCGTCCGTGTCGACCTCGAGGACGGCGAGGTCCCCGTCGAGGTCGGCGCCCCGCACGGTCGCGGTGCGCTTCGAACGGTCGGAGAACTGGACCGAGGGCTCGCGGCTCGTGACGTTGTGGGCGTTGGTGAGCACGAGTCCGTCCTCGATGACCACGCCGGCCCCGTGCCCGACGGCTACGACGCTGTTGCCGGCTCCGGTGGCGGCGTCCCGCATGCGCTGTTGGATCGATCCCATCGTTCCCTCCGGATGGTGTTGTCGCTATACACTTGCAATGCAATAGTTACTATGGTTCAGAAAGTATCAACGGGAGTGGGTGGTGGCAAGGGGTCCGGATCGGGGCGTCGGTGAGGCGGCATGCGCTCGCCCCGGTCATCTAGCCTCCCCTCGATGAGCAACGACGACGAACGCGCAGCACTCGCCCAGGCCGTGGAGCGAGTCGGTGACCGCTGGAGCCTGCTCCTGGTCCACGCCCTCCTGGACGGACCCGCCCGCTTCGGCGAGCTCGAGGAGCGACTGAACGGCATCAGCCCGAACGTGCTCTCGCAGCGTCTCAAGCAGCTCGAGGGCGACGGGCTCGTCTTGGCCACGCCCTACCAGGATCGGCCGGTGCGCCACGAGTACGAGCTGACCGAGTCGGGGCGCGACCTCGAGGGGGCACTGCGCCTCCTGGCCCAATGGGGGCAGGGCGAGGAAGCCCCCGCCATCATCCACGAGGCGTGCGGCACGCCTGCGGACGCGCGGTGGTGGTGCCCGACTTGCGAGCGCGAAGTGAGCGACGAGACCACCCGGCTGGCCCACCTCTGAGCCGGTGATCGAAGCGGACGGGCGAACGGAGTACGGTCACCTCCATGACTGACAACGACCGCCACGTTCTCGTCGCGGTGGCCTGGCCGTACGCCAACGGCCTCAGCCACCTCGGCCACATCGCCGGTGCCTATCTGCCCGCGGACATCTTCGCGCGCTACCACCGCATCGCGGGCAGCCGGGTGCTCATGGTGTCGGGTTCCGACGCGAACGGGACCCCGATCACGGTCAAGGCCGACCAGGAGGGCGTGTCGCCCGAGGAGATCGTCGACCGCTACCACCCCCGGTTCCTCGAGCAGTGGGACCGGCTCGGCATCAGCTTCGACCTGTTCACGACGACGATGACGGACAACCACCACGCGGTCACCCAGGAGATGTTCCGTGCCATCCACGACAACGGCCTGATCGAGGCGCGTGTCACCGAGCAGTTCTACGACCCCGAAGCGGGGCGCTTCCTCCCCGACCGCTACGTCGAGGGCATCTGTCCGAACTGCTCCTACGACGGGGCGCGCGGTGACCAGTGCGACAACTGCGGCAAGACGCTCGACCCGATCGACCTGATCGAGCCGCGCTCGAAGCTGACCGGGGCCACACCCGAGCCGCGGGAGACGGAGCACTACTTCATCCTGCTGTCGGAGCTCCAGGACGAGCTGCTCTCCTGGCTGGAGTCCCGCGAAAGCTGGCGCAACCACGTCATCAACTGGGCGCTCGGGTTCGTGAAGGGCGGTCTGCACGACCGTGCCATCACCCGTGACCTGAACTGGGGGGTCCCGATCCCCGACGACCTCGACATCTCCACCGACGAATCCGAGAAACGGATCTACGTGTGGTTCGACGCCGTGATCGGCTACCTGTCGGCCTCGAAGGAGTGGGCGCAGCGGCAGGGTGACCCCGACGCCTGGCGTGCCTGGTGGGAGAACGAGGACGCCGAGACCTACTACTTCATCGGCAAGGACAACATCCCGTTCCATGCCGTGTTCTGGCCCGCCCAGCTCATGGCCTCCGGTGACCTCAACCTTCCGACGGACGTGCCCGCGAACCAGTACGTGACCTTCAAAGGCGCCAAGGCCTCCAAGTCGAAAGGGATCGGCACGCCGGTGCTCGAGTACCTCGAGGAGGGCTACCAGCCCGACGCGCTGCGCTACGCCACCGCCGCGAACCTTCCCGAGTACACCGACACCGACATCTCCGAGGCCGAGCTCATCCG
>JAWVZB010000122.1:0-8533 GCA_033722375.1 Nitriliruptorales bacterium
CCGGCTCGTGACACGCCGCGGCTCCGGGCGGTGTTGCCCTTCCGCCCGGAGCCGGCCGTGTCCTCGTCAGAACGATCAGAAGGTCAGGAGCCGCTCGAACGCATCCCGGTAGCGGCGCAGGGTCGTCCGGAGCGCCTCGGTGGTCGCGTCGTCGTCCTCCAGGGCCTCGCGCAGGTCGGCGTGCTGCTCGTTCCACCGCTCGGTGAGACGGTCGAACGTGTGTCGCAGGAGCTCGTCGGCGTCCTCGGTCGCCCCGCGCGGCTCGTCGACGAAGCGGGCCTGGAGCCGGTCCCAGCGGTCACGCAGGTCGTTGCGCTCGTCAGAGACGAGCAGGCTGTCCGACGAGCTGGCCCGTCGCTCGGAGGTGTGCGATGCGGTCTCGCTGCGGGTCTCCCCGGTGTGTGCGTGCTCGTCGGTCTGTGCGGGGGACGTCCCCGACGACCCTTCGGTTCGCTCTGCCGTGGACTCGGTCCGGTCCTGCTCCCGATGGTCGACGGCGCGGTGCTCACCCGTGTCGTGGCGACGCTCGTCGGAGTGTTCTCGTGTCTCGCGTTCCTGTGTGTCGGTGCGGTTCATCTTCGCTGCCTCTCCCTGTTCCTTGCTGCTCTGATCGGTGTGTGGCCGGTCGGGGCGCGTGCCCCCCGTCTGCGTCGCGCCCCGACTCGGTCGTCAGCTGCGTTCGGCTGGTTCCACGGAGCGTCCGACGAGCCGTTCGTACAGCTCGCGGAGGTGGAGCATCGCCTCGCGGTAGTCCTCGGTCGGGACGCGCTCGCTGCGGTCCAGAAGGCGCCGTCCCTTGCGGTAGTGCTCGACGACCTCGGGGTGGTCGACCGAGAGGTCACGTGCCCGCTGTTCGAAGTCCTCCACCGGGTAGCCGCGTGCCTTCATGACCCGTTGGATGAGGTCGTCGGCCTGCTCGGTGGCGTGTTCGGGTTCGTCGACGAAGCGACGCTGCACGTCGATCCACTCGTCGGCGAAGCGGTTGCGCTCGTCGTCGTCGAGCTCGCGGATCTCGAACTCCTCACGGCGCTCGAGTCGCTCGACGAGCTCCTCACGGGCCGCTTCCTCGTCGCCCCTGCGTTCGACGGTCCGGTCGTACTCCGACCCGAACGTCTTGCGCAGGTTCCGTTCGTCCCCGCGGTCGCGTCTCCACATCCAGACGACGAGCGCGACGATGGCGATCACGACGGCGGCGCCGATCGCGATGAGCCAGATGGTGTCCATGGCCGTTCCTCCCTGCTGCTGTCCTCACATCTCCGACGGTGGCCCCGCGAGCTAGTGCGAGTGGGGGGCCGGCGCGGTCGGACGGCGGTGGTCACCCTCAGCGATCTTTCGTCACCGACAGTCGTGCACCCGCCGGACGGACACCCCGGCTACCGCAGATGAGGCAGACCCCCGCGCCGGTCGGTGCTGCGGCCCGGCGGTGGTGCTGTTCGTCGCGGTCGGCCACCATGTCGTGACCACACCGGGAGGCCGGACGCGTTGGATCACGATCGCTGGATGCGGCGCGCCCTCGAGGAGGGGCGCCGTGCCGCGCAGCACGGCGACGTTCCGATCGGGGCGATCGTCGTCCACGACGGCGAGGCCATCGCCACCAGCCACAACCGGCGCGAGGTGGATGCCGACCCCACGGCGCACGCCGAGATCCTGGCGCTGCGGGAGGCCGCCGCCCAGCTCGGTCGCTGGCGCCTGGGCGACTGCACGCTCTACGTGACCTTGGAACCGTGCGCGATGTGTGCGGGCGCACTGGTGAACGCCCGCTTGGCCACGCTCGTGTTCGGGGCCGACGACCCCAAGGCCGGCGCGGTCGGGGCGCTCATGGACATCCCCCGCGACCCGCGGCTCAACCACCAGGTCCAGGTGGTCCGGGGGGTGTTGGCCGACGAGTGCGGGGCGCTGCTGCGCGACTTCTTCGGCGCCCGCCGCGGCCCCCAGCAGCCGGGCCCGAGCACCTAGTCTGTCTGCCATGGACCTCCTTGGCGCACTCGGTCGCGAGGCCTCGGCGTTCTACACCGCGGCGACCGACCTCCATCGCCCCGTTCCCTCCTGCCCGGCTTGGGACGTCGCCGACCTCGTCCACCACCTCGGGCGGGCCCATCACTTCTGGCGCCGGGTCGCCGAGGGGGTCGAGGACGAGGAGGGCGTGCGACAGATCCGCGCACCGCAGCGCCCGAACACGGCCCAGCTCGTGCCCTGGGCCGAGCACGAGACCGACATGCTGCTGGCGGTGCTCGACGGGCTCGATCCCGACGCGCCCCGCTGGAACTGGAGCCGGGCGCCGAACACGGCGGCCTTCATCGCCCGTCGGATGGCCCACGAGACGGCCGTCCATCGGTGGGACATCGAGAACGCGGCCGGCGGCGCCGACCCCGTCGGCCATGACCTGGCCGCGGACGGCGTGGACGAGTTCCTGACGTTGTTCCTGTCTCGCGGCGGCAGCTACGACGGGCCCGAAGGGGTGCTGCGTCTCGCAGCGACCGACGCCGGGGCGGAATGGATCGTCAACGTCGCGGCACCCCACCCGGAGGTCGTGAGCGGGGAGCACGACCCGGACGCGACGGTCGCCACCGGCGCCAGCGACCTCCTGCTGATGCTGTGGGGTCGCCTCCCTGCAGAGGAGGACCTGCTCGCCGCGCTCGTCGCGGCCACGGATCGGGACTGAACAGGAGCCGCGCGCGGGCGTGTTGCTGGCTCGTGTCGGCCCCCCGTACCCTCCGCGTCCCCCGGTTACGCCGGGGGTCCCTGGAGGGATCGCATAGTCCGGCCGAGTGCGCCCGCCTCGAAAGCGGGTAGGCCCGCAAGGGTCTCGAGGGTTCAAATCCCTCTCCCTCCGCCACATAAGCCCTGGTCAGACGGGGTATCCAGCCCCAGCGCTGACGTTCCCGTCATTCGGCTCGAAGCCGAATGGTCACAAAATGGTCACAAGATGCGTGACCACCGCACGACTGGGACGGTCCGGAACGCGTCGAAATTCGACCTCACGCGACGGGCCGGAACGGGGCTTCTCTCTGGTGAGGGACCCTCGTCAGGCGCCTGCCCGATGCACGATGGCCACTGACCAGGCGGGCGGATCCGGTGTCACAGATCGCACGCCGTGGCGCGGAGTCCCTTGTGACCAGACAAGGAGACGACGCATGCACACCGATCCCCGAGTGTCGCCCGAGTCCCTGCCACCGACCATCGATGTGGAGCAGGCCGCCGAGTTGCTCGGCGTCAGCCGCAGCTCCGGCTACCGCGGTATCGCTCGCGGGGAGATCCCTGCGATCCGCATCGGTGGCCGTATCCGCGTGCCGACCGCGAAGCTCCTCCGGATGCTGGGCGTCGGCTCCGCTCAGGCAGCGAACGCGAACGGCACGTCGATCGCGACCCCGAACCGTTCCGTGAACGGTGAGAGGTCGACGCCCTCGCCGCGCGCGTAGAGCACCTCGACCCCGACGACTTCACCCGCAGCGTCGAGGTCGACGTGGACGCGGTCGCTCAGCTCGACCGTGTTCCTGATGGTTGCGTCGGGCTCGTCGACGAGCAGGACGTAGAGAACGTCGGTGTCGCCGTCGTAGGTGTAGAGCGCCACGGCTTCCCCTTTCACTCGCGCCACAGCGTGATCACGAGCTCGTCGTCGGGATCGACGACGGCGGTGAACCGAACTCCGGCTACCTCCACCGCGATCTTCACGTTACCTCGGTCATCGACCCCGAGCTCTCGGCCGTCGGCGATGCCGCGCAGCAACGCTTCCTCGGTGAGATGCGGTGCGTCACGTCGGATCCACCGCAGCTTGTTCTTGGCGTGCCGACTGAGACGCATCATCCCTCGGACTCGTCCGCCGAGTCCTTCTCGTTGCCACGGAGGTGCTGGTTGAACCGCCGTGCGGCCTCCCGCTGCATGCCGGGCATAACCTCTTGGTACGCGTCCTGGGTGTAGGCGGTCGTTGAGTGGCCGAGACGCTCGGTCACGACCTTGGTGACCTCGCCCGACTTCAACATGAGGGTGGCGAAGGTATGCCGCACGTCATGCAGTCGGATGCGTGGCAGTCCCGCAGCTTCGGTCAGCTCGTGGAACGCTCGCGTGATGTCTGGTGGGTAGAGGCGACCACCCACTGGTGAGGTGAAGACCCTCTCGGGGTCGCGCCACTCTCCGAGGACGGCGAGCTGCTCCTCGAGCTGTCGTTTCCGATGCTGACGGAGGATCTTCACGTCGGTGTCGTCCAGCTCGATGGCTCGCCGCGATGACGACGACTTGGTCAGCTCGCGTTCGTGCACCTGGCCGCCCACCTCGACCGCAGCACGGGTCACGGAGACGAGGCCCGCATCTAGATCGACGTTGCGCCACAGCAGTGCCGCCATCTCGCTGCGACGCATCCCCGTCGTCACGAACAGGTGCCACATCGCGAACAGACGGTCCTGCTCCGCCACCTCCAGGAACCGTCGGAGCTGGTCCCACGTGTAGGTCTGGCGAGACGCTCGAGCGCGAGCCTTGACCTCGGACGTCGACGGCGGGTCCGCGCGGTCACAGGGGTTGCGGTCGAGCAGTCCCCAGCGGATGGCGTCGGCGAACGCCTTGTGGAGCTGCGTGTGGATCCGGCGGATGGTCGTTGGCGAGAGTCCCATCCCGAGTTCAGGATGGGGCCCCCGGGTGCGTCCGCGAACCGCGAGGTCGTCGTACATGTAGGTGAGGTCGTCGCCGGTGAGGTCCTCCAGGATGCGACCGCCGATCCTCGGAACCACGTAGACCCGCATGTGGAGCTCCCGATCGGCCCTCGTCTTCTCCGTTGTTCGCGTTCGAGGTAGCCATCGCTCCATCAGGTAGTCCGCCACCGTCAGACGCGATGGGGGCACCCACGTGCCGCTGTTGATGGACCCGATGAGCTCGGTCAGTGCGTCCTCGGCCTCAGCGCGGGACTCGAAGCCCATCCGCTTGACCTGCCGGCGCGATCCATCCGGCTTCCGGCCGGCATCGACGACGAAGGCCCATGTGACCGTGTCGCCTTCGCATACGTCGCTACCGCACCGTCGTCCCTCGACCTTATTCCCGCACGTGGTGCAGCGCTTGTAGATGCTCCCTCGCATGCGAACCTCCTCGCCTACCCGCTTCGTCCTCGTCCTACCAGCTTCCCAGCTCGCTCGAGTCTCCGCCCGCTCGTCACGCTCCCACATGTGGACAACTTCAGACCTCGCGACTCGACTCGACGAGCGGTTCGACTCCCAGGAGGGTGAGCAGCTTGGCGGTGGGGACGAGGAGTCTGCGTCCGATGCGGATGGTGGGGATCTCGCCGACCGCGGCGGCGCGGTAGCCCGAGCTGCGGCTGACGCCGAGGAGTTCGGCGGCTTCCTCGACGGTCATCGTCGGTGCAAGGTCATTGGGGACGATCGGGGTGGTGCTGGTCATCGGCTCCTCCTATGCGGTCGCATAGAGGGACTCCCCATCCGGTATGCCGGTTTGTGACGTCGTTTCGGGCCGGATGGTCACTGGCCGCACCGGATGCGCCCAGGTGTCCCTGCATGAGATAGAGGCCCGATTTCGACCGTCGGTGTGACAGCCGCGTTCTCCAGGGCTGTGGAGGGTCTGGTCATCGGGTCAGCCTTCGTCCGAGGCTGCGGCCGAGTCCGCGTTCGTGCTGGCGGGCGGGTTCCCGTTCGAGTTGGTGGCCGTGGGGGAGGGCTCGGGTGAGCGCTTCGATGGTGATGCGGCGGGCTTCGGCCTGGCCGGGGTCGAGCCCGGGATGCCCGAGCGGGTGGTTGGTGTCGTGGATGCCGTAGCCGACCCGGTAGGACTCGAGCGTCTTGACCGCCTCCACCCAGCGTTCGCGTTCGGCCGGGTCTTCGGGTGGGCCGCCGATGGAGGTGAGTACGTAGCCGGGTGGCTGGCGGATCGACTGGCGGGCGCGGACGGCGGCGGCACGTTCGATCTCGACCTCGACCTCGTTGAACTGCCGCTTCCAGTCGCGCACCTCGGCGTCGCGGCTGGTGAGGTCGTCGAGCTGCCGGTCGACGGATGTCAGCTCGCGGATGGCACGATCGAGACTGAAACGCTTGTTGTCGAGCTGGTGGTCGAGGCCGGCGATCTCGTCGCGGACGGTCTTGCGGAGCCGTCCCAGTCCGCCGAGCTCGTCGCGGCGTGCCTGCAGCCGGGCGGTGTCGGCCTCGATCCTGCTGATCTGGTCGTGGAGTTTGGTCTGGCGGTCGCGCAGCTCGGCGTGGCGGGTGTGGTGGTGGTCGAGCTTGCGGGCGAGCCCCCGCCGCCGCAGCTCCAGCCGCAGCTCCGCCTTCTCATCGACCACCAGATGCTCCACCGCCGGCGTCTTCGCTGCCGACCTCCGGAGGCCTGCGACGGTCTGCTGATGCGGGTCAGGGGGCTGCTGGTGGCCGTGGGTGATGCCGTGGGGGTCGACCGCGGCGGCGTGCACGTAGAGCCGGTTGGAGGTCCGCCCGCGCGACAGGGCGACGTAGCCCCATTCGCGGTACAGCCGGTCGGAGCCGAGCACGAACGCCTGGTCGACCGTGAGGCCCTGTGCCTTGTGGCCGGTGATCGCGTACCCGTGCGCCACATGCCCCGCATCGAGATAGGTCTGGGGGAGGCGGAGCAGCTCGCCTTGGTCGTCGGTGGCAAGCAGGTCGCGTCCGTCGATGTCGGTGATGGTGGCGAAGGTGCCGTTGACCACCCCGACCCGCCGGTCGTTGCGCAGACACAGGATGCGGTCACCGGCACGGAACTCCACCCCGCCCGCCTCGAGCGTCGGGCCGGTGAGCTGTCCGGTGGCGTGCATGCGGAGGCGGGCACGGTGGTTGAGGTCGTCGACGTCCGCCTGCCGCAGCGCGATCATCACCGCCTGGTCGGCGCCGACCTGGTGACGGGCGTGCCACCAGTCCGACACCAGCCGCTCCCGCAGCCCCTCGGCGGTGTCCGCGGTGACGAGACGCCCGTGCGCGTCGTACAGCCACAGCGCATCGGCGGGGTCACCGTGGCGGAGGAGGTCGAGCGCGTCGATCTCCCACCGGGACTGCTGCCGGCGGTTGTCGACCAACCGGACCGCATCCAGACGCTTGGCCAGCTGGCCGAACAGGCCGCCGGCGTCGATCTCGGGCAGCTGGCGGGGGTCGCCGACCAGCACCACCTTCACCCGCTGCTGGGCGGCGTGGTCGAGCAGCCGTGCGAGCTGTCGGGTGCCGACCATCCCCGCCTCATCCACGACGAGGACGGACCCGGGCCGGAGGGGTGAGCCGGGGCCGACCTCGATCTGGTGGAGCAGCCGGTGGATGGTGGTCGAGCCGATGCCGGAGGCGTCTTCGAGCTCGCGTGCAGCACGCGCGGCCAGCGCGACGCCGTGCACGTCGATGCCGGCGCGGGTCCAGGCGTCACGTGCCGCGTCGAGCGTGAACGTCTTGCCGGTCCCGGCACGCCCCACCACCACCGTCACGCCGTCGCCGTCGCTGGTGAGCCGCCGCAGCATGGCGGTCTGCTCGGGGGTCATCGACGGACGGTCCGCCAGCACCGCCTCGACCGTCCCCTCGTTGACCGTGGCGGCGCCTTCGCGCTGGCGGACCAGGGATGTGTTGATGGCGTGCTGCTCGGCCAGCAGCAGGCGGCGGGTGGTCATCCGCGGCTCGATCTCGTCGCCCGCGATGATCCGCCCATCCGACGTGCGGATCGCATCCACCGCCGACAGCTGCCCGCGACGCCGACCCAGCTTCACCAGCCGGTCGCGTCCCGCCTCGAGCACCGAGTCGGCGACGGCTTCGACCTGCTCGACCGACGCCCCGTCGGGCAGCCGCTCCGCCACGGCCTGCAGCAGGTCACGGCGGGCGAACGTCGAGGCCTTCTCGGTGAGCCCTTCCTCGTCGACCAGCTCCCTCACCAGCCCGTCGACGTCCGGCAGCTGCTGCTGGTGGCCTCGCAGCACACGGGCGAGGACGCGTTGGGGGTCGTGGCCCAGCTGTCGGGCCTGCTCCGCCCAGCGGGCCTTCAGCTCCACCTCCGGCAGCTGCTCACCCTTCGGAGTGCGGGTCTCGAGCGTGGCCACCTGCGCCGCGCGAGCACTGGACTCGCCCCGCTCGTCGAGCCGTTCGAGGATCTGGCGGCGGCGGGTCGAGAACGCGTCGATCAGCTCACGGTCGATGCCGTCGATGTCGGCGTAGCCGTTGTGGACCGGACCCCACCCGACCCCCAGACGTTCGGTGAGCTCGTGGCGCAACTGGGCCTGGTAGAGCACGCCGGCGGTCTTGGCGTGCAGGTAGATCCGCCGCGACTCCAACGTCCGCCACTTCCCATCATCCGACGTCCGCGCCAAGTTCGCCGCCAGCACGTGGGTGTGCAGCAGCGGATCCCCCGCCCGCGACGTCCGGTGGGGGAACGCGGCCGCGATCAACCCGTCTACCTCCACCCGCTCGGTCCCGCCCGCGCCGCGACGGGTCCGGGCCGCCTCGCGTTCGAGGTAGGAGACGGCCGCTTCGACCGCGGCCTCGTGGCCAGCCAGGATCTCGTCCGCCACCTCTTGGTCGGCGAACGCCCACGCCAGCGACACCGACTTCGGCGCCCGGAA
>JAWVZB010000123.1:0-8489 GCA_033722375.1 Nitriliruptorales bacterium
CAGATGCCCATCCCCAAGGCCGACAAGATCTGGATGAACGGCGAGTTCGTCGACTGGGACGACGCCACGGTCCACATCCTGACGCCCACGCTCCACTACGGCTGGGGTGTCTTCGAGGGGATCCGGGCCTACGAGACCGACCGCGGCCCAGCGGTCTTCCAGCTCGAGCCCCACGTGCGGCGGTTGTTCCGCTCCGCCAAGGCCTACCCCCCGCTCGACGAGGTCGACTTCACCCCCGACGAGGTCGACGAGGCCATCCTCGAGACCATCCGGGTCAACGGCCATGACGCCTGCTACATCCGCCCCGTCCTGTTCCTCGGCTACGGCGAGATGGGGCTCAACCCGCTGCCATCGGAGCCGGTGCTGGCCATCGCGACCTGGGAATGGGGCACCTACCTCGGTGAGGAAGCGCTCGAGAAGGGCGTCAAGGTCATGATCTCGAGCTACCGGCGCATCGGGAAGAACACGATCCCGCCGGCATCGAAGACCAACGGGCAGTACATCAACAGCTCCCTCGCGAAGGTCGAGGCGCTGCGTGCCGGCTACGACGAGTCCATCATGCTGTCCGAGGACGGCTTCATCGCCGAGGGGACCGGCGAGAACATCTTCGTCGTCCGCGACGGCGAGATCCTCACCCCACCGCTGTCCGACGGTCCGCTCGGCGGCATCACCCGCAAGAGCATCTTCCGCATCGCCGCCGACCTCGACATCGAGGTCCACGAGACCCAGCTCGTCCGCACCGACCTCTTCTGGGCCGACGAGATCTTCCTCACCGGCACCGCCGCCGAGGTCACACCGGTGCGCGAGGTCGAAGGCCGGACGGTGGGCGAGGGAAAGCGGGGCCCGATCACGACCCAGATACAGTCCACGTTCATGGATGCCGTCGCCGGCAAGCTCGATCAGTACAAGGACTGGCTCACCTACGCCAGGGACTGACGCGCCGGGACGCAACCGGCGGCCCGCCCTCGCTGGCGGGCCGGGCACCCTTCCCTCCTGACCCGGAGAACCCTGGTGGCGAGTTGGCAGGCCGAGGTGGTCAAGCGCCTGCTCGTGGCAGGGGTCAAGGCACAGCGGATGCGGGTGCTCGGCGAGGGCGGTGGACTGACACCCGAAGCCTCCGAGGACGACCTCGAGCGTTACGCCCTGAAGCTGCGTGAGCAGCTCGAGCGGGTCGCCAACATCACCCCCTTGCCGAACTGGGCCACCTTCGAGAGCCCCGACGCACACGTCGTGGGCGAGTGGGTGGTGTCCGAGCGGTCGGAGGACCACCGCGTCATCCTCCACCTGCACGGCGGTGGGTACTTCATGGGCTCGCCCCGCACCCACCGCGGTCTCGGGGCCGCCCTGGCGCGGACCGCGCGGGCACGGGTGTTCCTGCCCGAGTACCGCCTCGCGCCCGAGCACCGCTTCCCGGCGGCGCTCGAGGACGCGGTCCACGCCTACCGTTGGCTGCTCGACGAGGCCGGGGCCGACCCGGACGGCATCGCCGTCAGCGGGGACTCGGCAGGTGGTGGGCTGGCGGTCTCGCTACTTCTCGAGATCAAGCGGGAGGAACTGCCGATGCCGGCCTGCTACGTCGGCATGTCGCCGTGGACGGACCTGGCGGGGACGGGAGAGTCGGTCGTGGAACGCAACCACCGCGACCCGTGGCTCGAGGGCTCGATGATCGAGACGGCGGGGCGCGGCTACGCCGGCGACACGCCACTCGACCATCCGGGGGTCTCGCCCCTCTACGGGGACTTCCACGGCCTCCCTCCGATGCTCGTCCACGTCGGGACCGACGAGGTGCTCTACGACGACGGTCGGCGGCTGGTCGAGCGCGCACGTGACGCCGGGGTGCAGGCCGACTTCGGCCCCTGGGACGGGATGTGGCACGTGTTCCACGCGTTCCCGGGCGTTCCCGAGTCGAAGTGGGCGCTGCGGGAGATCGGGGCGTTCATCCGGCGCCACACCGGTCACGCGCACGGCCCGACGGGTGAGGGACCGACGGCGGCCGACGTCGACGGCCACCACCACGCCGCCTGAGGTTCCCGACGTTCGCCCGGAGGGCCTTCTACCTCGACCCCACCATCGCGTGACCGTCGGCGGCTAGCCTCGGCTCTTCGGGTGAGAAGGGGCCGAGTTGGGCAACGTCGACGACCTCGAGATACGACCGGTCACCGAGGACGAGTACGTCGAGTGGGGGCGCACGGTCGAGCGCGCGTTCGGCGAAGACCCCTCCGAGGAGCGGCTCGGTCGCTTCCGGCCCCTCTACGACGACCTGTCACGCACGATGGCGGCGTTCGCCGGCGACCGGATCGTCGGCACCAACGCCGACTTCGCGTTCGACATGTCGGTCCCCGGCGGCGACCCCGTGCCATGCGCGGGAGTCACGGCGGTCAGCGTTGCCACCGACTGGCGACGGCGGGGTGTGCTCCGCCGCATGATGCGGGAGCAGCTCGTCCGCGTCCACGAGGAGCATCAGGAGCCGTTCGCCGCGCTCTACGCCTCGGAGTCGCCGATCTACGGCCGCTTCGGGTACGGGACGGCCGCGCCGCACATCCACTACAAGATCGGCCGTCACCACGCCGAGCTGGCCGTCGACGCTGACGTTCGGTCCGTCCGTCTGATCGACGCCCCGACCGCCCTCGAGGTCTACCCCGTTCTCTACGACGCCGCACGGAGCACCCGTGGCGGGATGATGAGTCGCTCGGAGACGTGGTGGCGGGGCGTTCTCGAGCACGACGATCCCGAGGACCGCGACGGCTGGAGCCCCCGCAGCCTGGCGCTGACCCCGGACCGCGGGTACGCCTTCTACCGCACCAAGTCCGACTGGGACATGCAGGGCGCGAAGGGCAAGCTCCGGGTCGAGCAACTCGTTGCCACCGACCCCGAGACCGCCGCTGCCCTATGGCAGTTCCTCTTCGGGGTCGACCTCGTCGGCGAGATCGTCGCCTGGATGCGCCCCGTCGACGACCCGCTGCCATCCCTGTTGAACTACCGCGGACGCCTCCAGGAGAACCGCCGGGAAGGTCTGTGGCTGCGACTGGTCGACGTCGGGGCGGCGCTGGTGACGCGTCGGTACGACGCACCCGGACAGCTGACCCTCGAGGTCCGCGACAGCTTCTGTGACTGGAACCAGGGGAAGTGGTCGCTCGAGGTGGACGACGACGGCCAGGCGGCCTGTGAGCGCAGCGACCGCCAGCCCGACCTCGAGCTCGGGGTCGACGCGCTCGCGGGGCTGTTCCTCGGCGGTCTCGCCCCGCACCAGCTCGCCGACGCGGGGCGCATCGACGAGCGCCGCGACGGTGCGCTGTCGGCAGCACGTCGGATGTTCGCCACCGACCACGCCCCCTGGAACCCGTTCGAGTTCTAGTCGATCACAACCCCCCAGAGCCGGGCTCGCGCCCGGCTCCCTCCCCCCTGTGCGAGGGGGGAGGCTGGCGGCCTCTGGGGGTGGTCGGTGGCGGTGCTCGCAGCGCCTTGCCAGATGGCGCCCTCGGCCTCGCCAGCCATCCGGCCTGGGTGACCCCGAACGCTCCCGCACCCCCAAGAGCCGGGCTCGCGGGGACTGCGACTAGCGTGGCCGGTGACGAAGGGAGACAGCGTGAGCAACGTCTACAAGAAGATCGAGCTGGTCGGGTCCAGCCGCGACGGGGTCGACGAGGCCATCCGCGGGGCGATCCGCAAGGCCGGCGAGACCATGCGCAACCTCGACTGGTTCGAGGTCAACGAGATCCGTGGCTGGATCAAGGACGGCGAGGTCCAGCACTTCCAGGTCACCCTCCAGGTCGGCTTCCGTCTCGACGACGCGCCGGTCGACTGAGGCCAGGTCCCCAGCTGGTGCTGGCTGGACATCGCGACGGAGCGCTCCGTACGCTCGATCGCCCTCGTTGACGCCGTCCGTCTGGGGGCGACGAGGGGAAGGACGACCGTGGCCGATGCGCCGCTCCCCGGCCCCACCCCGGGCCTCCGGATCTACGACACCACCCTCCGTGACGGCACGCAGCGCGAGGGGGTCAACCTCTCCGTCGATGACAAGCTCCGTGTCGCCCGGCGGATGGACGAGCTCGGGGTCCACTTCATCGAAGGCGGCTGGCCCGGCGCCAACCCCAAGGACACCGAGTTCTTCAAGCGCGCCGCCGAGGGCGAGCTCGAGCTCACCTCCGCCGAGCTCGTCGCGTTCGGCATGACCCGGAGCCCGGGCCGCACCGCAGAGGACGACCCGTTGCTCCAGGCGCTCGTCGACGCCCAGACCGGGATCATCTGCCTGGTCGGCAAGTCCTGGGGCTACCACGTCGACGAGGCACTCGGGGTCCCGCGCGAGGAGAACCTCGCCATGGTCACCGAGTCGATCACCCATCTGCGCGAACAGGGCCGCCGGGTGTTCTTCGACGCCGAGCACTTCTTCGACGGGTACGCCCGGGACGCTGCCTACGCCACCGAGGTGATCGAAGCGGCAGCCGACGCCGGGGCGGAGAGCGTGATCCTGTGCGACACGAACGGCGGGGTCATGCCGTGGGACGCCACGCCGATCGTGCGGGACTTCGTCGAGCGCATCGACTGCGAGGTGGGCCTCCACTTCCATGACGACGGCGGCTGTGCGGTCGCGAACTCGCTGCTCGGGATCGAAGCCGGTGCCGGCCAGGTCCAGGGCACCGCGAACGGGCTCGGCGAGCGCTGCGGCAACGCGAACCTCTTCACGATCCTGGCCGACCTCCAGCTCAAGCGTGGGCTCGAGCTGGTCCCGCCGGGCAAGCTCGAGCGGCTCACCGAGATCAGCCACATCGTCGCCGAGATCGTCAACCAGGCTCCCCCTTCCGTGCAGCCCTACGTCGGGCACACCGCGTTCAGCCACAAGGCCGGGCTGCACGCGTCGGCGCTCGCCAAGGCGCCGGACATGTACCAGCACATCGACCCGGGGCTCGTCGGCAACCGGCAGCGCCTCGTCGTGAGCGAGCTGGCGGGGCGCTCCAACGTCGTCCTCAAGGCCCGCGAGTTCGGCCTCGAGGTCACCAAGGAGCAGGCGGGGAGGGTGCTCGAAGTCGTCAAGGAGCGCGAGGCGGATGGCTGGACCTACGAGGCCGCCGACGCGTCGTTCGAGCTGCTGCTCCGCCGGACGCTCGGACTGATCGGGCGCGAGCCCTTCGAGACCCAGCACTACCGGGTGTCGGTCGGAGGAGGGTCCGCAGCAGAGCCGGAAGGCCCGGCCGAGGCGATCCTGGCGGTTCTCGTCGACGGCGAACGCAAGCTCGGGGCCGGCGAGGGCAACGGTCCCGTCGACGCGCTCGACCACGCCTTCCGCAGCGCCGTGAACGGCACGTGGGAGCCCCTCGACCGGGTGCACCTGGCCGACTACAAGGTGCGCATCCTCGAGGCCTCCCACGGCACCGACGCCGTGACCCGGGTCCTCGTCACCGCGACCGACGGTCACGACGTCTGGGACACCGTCGGTGTGCATCCCAACATCGTCCAGGCGTCGTGGCTGGCACTGTCCGACGCCTACACCCACGCCATCCTGCGGGATGGGTGGCGGTCCGACGCGGCCGAGTAGGGTCGTCCCGAGGCACAGCGTCCACGTCCGGAGGAGGGTCCGTGCGGGTGGTTCGGTTCGCCGGCGAGACCGGCCCGAAGTACGGGATCCTCGAAGGCTCCGAGGTCGCGGTCATCGAACCGCATCCGTTCGCCCCGCACGACCGCACTGGTGAGACCGTGCCGGTCGAGGGCCTGCGGCTCCTCGCGCCGGTCATCCCGTCGAAGATCGTGTGCGTGGGACGCAACTACGCCGACCACGCCGCCGAGCTCGGCAACGAACCGCCGGCCGAGCCGTTGCTGTTCCTCAAGCCATCGTCGTCGGTGATCGGTCCGGGGGAGGAGATCCGCTACCCGACCGGCCTCACGTCCGAGGTGCACCACGAGGCCGAGCTGGCAGTGGTGATCGGGGCGCTCGTGTCCCAGGCGACCCCCGAGGAAGCTGCCAGAGGCATCTACGGCTTCACCTGCGGCAACGACGTCACCGCCCGCGACCTGCAGCGGAGCGAGGACCAGTGGACCCGCGCCAAGGGGTTCGACACCTTCTGCCCCCTCGGCCCCGCGATCGCCACCGACGTGGACCCTGCCGATCTCGCGATCCGCTGCCTGGTCGACGGTGAGGTGCGCCAGGAAGCGTCGACCGCGGACATGGTGTTCGGGGTCGCCGAACTCGTGAGCTACGTGTCGCAGGTGATGACGCTGCTGCCGTCGGACGTCATCCTGACGGGCACGCCGGCAGGGGTCGGCGCGATCGAACCGGGACAGACCGTGCGCGTCGAGATCGATGGCATCGGGGCGCTCGAGAACGACGTCGTCGACCGGCAGTCGAAGGGAGACAGCTCGTGAAGATCTGGCACAACCCGCGCTGCTCGAAGAGCCGCGCCACGCTGAAGCTGCTCGAGGACGCCGGTGAGGAACCCGAGGTGCGGCGGTACCTCGAGGACCCGCCGTCGCCCAAGGAGCTGGATGCGGCACTGCGCGCCCTCGGCAAGGAGCCATGGGAGATCGCTCGGCTGCGCGAGACGGTCGCCAAGAACCTGAACATGGAGGACTGGCCCGAGGACAGGCAGCGTTGGATCGACGCGATGACGACCCATCCGATCCTGATCGAACGCCCCATCGTGTTCGCAGACGACGGTCGTGCCGTGCTGGGGCGTCCCCCCGAGAACGTCGAGGACCTGCTGTGAATGGTGGCCCGGTCAACGGGAGGCTGACGTGATCGAGAACGTCCTCGCGGGGCGCTACGCGAGCGACGAGATGGTCGCCATCTGGTCCCGGGAGTCCAAGGTCGCCGAGGAGCGGCGACTGTGGATCGCGGTGCTCGAAGCCCAGCGCGAACTCGGTCTCGACGTCCCCGACCAGGTGATCGAGGACTACCGCGCTGTTGTCGAGGACGTCGACCTCGACTCCATCGCGGCTCGCGAACGCGAGCTCCGCCACGACGTCAAGGCGCGGATCGAGGAGTTCTGCGAGCTGGCCGGCCACGAGCACGTGCACAAGGGCATGACCTCCCGGGACCTCACCGAGAACGTCGAGCAGCTCCAGGTGCGCCGCGCCCTCCAGCTCGTCCGTGACCGGTGCGTGGCGGCCCTGTCGCTGCTCGCGGAACGCGCTGCGGATCACGCCGACACCGTCATGGTCGGCCGCAGCCACAACGTGCCGGCGCAGGCAACGACACTGGGGAAGCGCTTCGCGAACGCGGGGGAGGAGCTCCTCCAGGCCCTCGGCCGGCTGGACGACCTGCTGGGTCGCTACCCGTTGCGCGGGATCAAGGGGCCCGTCGGCACACAGCAGGACCAGACCGATCTGCTTGGGAGTGCGGACCAGGCCGACGAGCTGGAGCAGCGGGTGGCCGAGCACCTCGGCTTCGAGGAGGTACTGGGCGCCGTCGGCCAGGTCTACCCGCGTTCGCTGGACCTCGATGTCGTGTCGACGCTCGTGCAGATCTCGTCCGGACCGCAGAACCTGGCTCGCACGATCCGGCTCATGGCGGGCCACGAGCTCGTCACCGAGGGATTCAAGGAGGGGCAGGTCGGCTCGTCGGCGATGCCCCACAAGATGAACACGCGCTCGTGCGAGCGGGTCAACGGGCTCGGCGTGATCCTCAGCGGTCATCTGGCGATGGCGGGTGGGCTCGTCGGGGAGCAGTGGAACGAGGGCGACGTGTCGTGCTCGGTCGTGCGCCGGGTGATGCTCCCGGACGCCTTCCTGGCGATCGACGGGCTGTTCGAGACGTTCCTCACGGTCCTGGTCGAGTTCGGGGCCTACCCGGCCGTCATCGAGAAGGAGCTCGCCCGCTACCTGCCGTTCCTGGCCACCACCAAGGTGCTGACCGCGAGCGTTCAGCGCGCGGTCGGGCGCGAGGAGGCGCACGAGGCGATCAAGGAGCACGCGGTCGCGGTCGCGTTGGCCATGCGGGAAGAGGCGCAGGAGCACAACGACCTCGTCGCCAGGCTGGCGGACGACGACCGGATCCCGCTGGATCGCGATGACCTCGAGAAGCTGCTGGCCGAGCCCATGGGGTTCACCGGCCGGGCCACCGAGCAGGTGGCCGCCTTCGTCCTCCGTGTGGAGGAGCTCGCGGCGAGCTCGCCGGACGCGGCCGGCTACCGCCCCGCAGCCATCCTCTGAGCCGGGGGCAGGGCCAGGTGGTCGTTTACGCTGGACGTTCGACCCACCTCCGAAGGCTTCCCCGTGACCACGCCCCGCGTCCGGTTCGCACCTGCGCCGTCCGGCGACCTCCACGTCGGCAGTGCCCGCACGGCGCTGTTCAACTGGCTGTACGCCGAGAAGCACGACGGCAGTTTCATCTTCCGCATCGAGGACACCGACAAGGAGCGGGCGACCGACGAGTCGATGCACGCCATGGCCGCGGCCATGCGCTGGCTCGGGCTCGACTGGGACGAAGGCATCGAAGCCGGCGGTGACTACGGCCCGTACCGGCAGTCCGAGCGCAGCGAGCTCCACCAGGCGGTCGC
>JAWVZB010000124.1:0-8430 GCA_033722375.1 Nitriliruptorales bacterium
GTGCGGGCGTGCCGCCACGCCCCGAACGGCTTGGGCTCCGACCAGACGGGTCTGGCGGCGGCGCGTGAGGCAGGGAACCAGGCGAGCTCGTTGCCGCCACCGTCGGCAGCGGACCGGCACCACACGCCCCGCAACCCGCCGTCGTGGACGGCCTTCCCGACCGGCTGGGTGCGGTCGTAGCGGACCGGGCGTCCGTTGCTGTACCGCGGGTAGGTGGTGGGGAGATCCGCCTGCTCCAACCCCGCATCGGCGCGGAGATCCGCAACGGTCTGACGCTGCGGAAGCGTGGCGGCGGCGAGCACGACCGGTGCCTCGTCGTCGAGGTCCTCGGGGTCGATGCCTCGATCGAGGAACAGGTGGCGGAGCTGCGCGTGGGCCGTGGGGACGTCTTCGTTGAGGTAGAGGGTCGGCCACGAATCGGGTGGGTTCCACCGGCCCCCCTGCTGCGCCGCGAAGGACGGGTCGAAGGGGTTCACGTAGTGGGGCTTCGCCAACCGCAGCCAGACGTGGCCGGGCGGGAGGGTGGTCTCGATCACGGGGCGACGCGCGCCAAGTCGAAGGTGTCGCGCAGCTCGTCACGCAGCCGTTCGAACTCGCCAGCCAGCGCCACCTCGAGCCGCGTCCGGCCGTCGAGGACATCGACGGGGCGCCGCACGACCGCGGCGATCCGTTCGCGTTTGATCCAGCGGTCCAGCAGATCGGTGGCCTGCCCCAGAAGCTCGACCTGGTCGCGCCGTGCGGCGGGAGGTCCGTCCTGGAGCCATTTGCTGGCGGCCTGACGACTGACGCCGAACATCCGGCCCAGCTCGGCGTTGGAGATGTCCCACAGGCGCACGGTGCGCTTGAGCGCCCCGGCTGAGAGCGGGCGTCGAGACCCCGAGGCTCAGATCTAGAGGTGGGCGGCTCCGAAGGCCAGACCCGCGGTCGTGAGGATGGCCCCGAGCATCGAGAACAGCAGTACCCGGAGGTTCGCATCCAACTTGTCGTCGAGCTTGTCGATCCTGGCATCGACCCTGTCGATCCTGGTGCTGACGTTCTCGTCGAGCTTGTCGATCCTGACGTTGAGGTCACGACGCACCGACGCGAGTCCTTCCTGAAGCCCCTGCTGGAACTCGGCCCGGAGCCGGTCCGCGAAGTGGTCGAGGTCACGCTTGGTGGCGACATCCGCCCAGCCGACCGGCGGGAGGTAGCTCATCAGCGTCGACGCCTCCTCGGGACCCAGCACCTGCTCGAGACGCGTGTGCAGCTCGTGCCGCTGCCGTTGCTCGACCGCCATGATGCCGTTCCTCTGCGACGTCGGCAACGACTGTGCCGACCTGACCCGACAGATGGCAGGCCGCGCCCTCTGAGCCTGTGGACAGCCCGGTGCCGGAGCCCGCACCGCAGCGACCCCGACAGCGTGGGGCTTGTGTCGCCGATTCATGGCATGGCACTGCGGTCGCTGGACCGGATACCGCCGCCCTCCGAGGCGGTGGTCGAGATCGCTCCGATGCAGCCCGAAGACGTCGAGGGCGGGGAGGCGTTCCGGCGCCGCGGCATCGGCGAGCTGCTCAATACTGCCGCGTCATCATCCCCCCGTCGGTGATCGACGACGTGAGGCTGCGGCTGGGGCGGTCCTTCCGGAGCCCGCCCCGTTCCAGAGCCGTCAGCCGCCGGCGCTGGGTCCTGCAGCCCGTGCTCGCTGTGCACGCCAGCGGCGGATGCGCGGGAGCTGCCAGCGGATCACGCCGGTCCAGAACACGACGCTGATCACGCCGAACGTGTAGACGCTGTTGACCGTGTCGGACCATCCACCGTCGGGCATCAGGAAGAAGTAGCCCGAGATCGCCAGCCCGAAAGCGAAGTGGATCCAGCGCAGGGTGGTGCTGGTCTTGGGTCGGTTCGATGCCATGTCGGCTCCTGTTGGTCTGGGAGACGACGGCCCGGCCCACGATCGGACCGGGCGCCGTTGTGCATGGTCAGTACTGGACGGCCTCGACCTCTTCGTACAGCTCGAAGCGCGGGGAGGAGGTGACACCGGCCTGACCCATCTTCTCCTTGAGGTCAGGGTTGTCACGGAAGCTCAGCGCGGCGTCGACGGTCTCGAAGCCAGCCACGACGGTGATGTTGTCGGGGTCGTCGACGTTGCGGTTGATGCGGTGGAAGGTGGCGCCGCCCTCCCGGGGCGGGAAGCTGTCGAACACCTGCTTCCACGCGTCGTAGTCGGCCACGTCGTGGTTGATCGCCAGGACGTACATGATCTGCTCCTGTTCCGGTTCAAGCCGCCCGATCGGGTCGGCTTCCCCGTTTTTCATCCGACACCAGACCATATGATGATGTATAGTTAGATGTCGAATAACTTGACCCAACCACGAACGGGTGAGGAAGTCAAGTGCCGAAGCTGAACTGGACCGACCAGACCGACATCCGACGGCGGGCATGGCGGGTGGTCACCGGAACCACGCTGCAGATGCTGGCCAAGACGGACGAGGAGTTGCAGCAGGCCACGGGCCTGCCCCTCGCTGAGTACGACGCGATGCTCCACACCGCCGACGCCGGCGGGGCCGGGATCCGGATGACGGACCTGGCGGAAGCCGTGCTGCTCACCAAGGCCGGGCTGACGGCGCTGATCGACCGGCTCGAGGAACGCGGGTTCGTGCGGCGCGAGCCCGACCCCGACGATCGGCGCGTATGGCGGATCGTGCTCACCGATGAGGGGGAGTCGGTCTTCCGTGAGGCCGCCGCCGTCCACGTCCAGAGCATCGAGAACCACTTCACCTCGAGGATCACCGACGAGGAGGCGCAGGTGATCGTGGACGCGTTGGAAAGAGCCGGCGCCCACCTCGACGAAGTGCACGAGCCAAGTGACGCCCGCTCGTAGTTGTCGGGGAACGTCTCGCACCTCCGGTACCGTACGCGGCGTCGCACCCCCGAGGTGCGACGGAACACGTCTTGTCGCCGCGGCTCCCGCGGCCCCGCCACTCACCTGACGGTTGCACGTGCGTGTTCACCACGCACGTGACCACGCGTCCGGCACCGCGCCGACGCGCGCTCTCGTGTACGCCCCGACGACCCCGTCGCGGGCGCCCCGACGCCTGCCCGACACCGCAGGCACAGAAAGTCCAACGTGACCAGCTCTTCCAACCATCGTTCCTTCGCGGACCTCGGCGTCGACCGAGGCGTGACCCGCGTGCTCTCGCGCGCGGACATCCACGCCCCGACCCCGATCCAGTCCGCCACCATCCCACCTGCGCTCGACGGCCGCGACGTCTGCGGACGCGCCCCGACGGGCTCGGGCAAGACGCTCGCGTTCGCCATCCCGGTCGCCCTGTGCGTGGGCGCCGCCACCGCGAACCGCCCGCGTGCACTGATCCTCACCCCGACCCGTGAGCTCGCCGGCCAGATCCGCGACGAGCTCGCCCCGCTGGCCGCCACCCGCGACCGGACGGTCGCCACCTTCTACGGCGGCACCAGCGTCAACCGTGACATCAAGCGGCTCCGTCGCGGCGTCGACGTGGCCGTGGCCACACCGGGGCGGCTCGCCGACCTGGTCGAGCGGGGCGAGGCCCAGCTCGGTGACGTCGATCTCATCGTCATCGACGAGGCCGACCGCATGGCCGACATGGGCTTCCTCCCCGAGGTGCGCCGGCTCCTGGACCGAACCTCCTCCGACCGGCAGACGCTGCTGTTCTCGGCGACGCTGGACGGCGACGTCGACGTGCTCGTCCGCCGCTACCAGAATGATCCGGCCCGCCACGAGGTCGACGCCCCCGCCGAAGAGGCCGGCGACGTCGCCCACCACTTCTGGTCGGTGAGCCGTCACGACCGCCGCCAGGTCGCGGGCGACATCGCCCGCGCCAGCGCGTCCACGCTGGTGTTCACGCGCACCAAGCGGGGCGCCGACCGGCTGGCCAAGCGGCTGGCCAAGGACGGCATCACCACCGCATCGATCCACGGCAACCGCTCCCAGAACCAGCGTGAGCGGGCGCTGTCGAAGTTCGCCGACGGTCGCGTGCAGGCGCTGGTCGCGACGGACGTCGCTGCCCGCGGCATCCACGTCGACGACGTCGCCGTGGTGGTCCACTTCGACCTCCCCGCGACCGACAAGGACTACGTGCACCGGTCGGGGCGGACGGGGCGCGCCGGGGCGACCGGAACGGTCATCAGCCTGGTGACCGACGACCAGCACAAGGATGCGCTCGGGATCCAGCGGTCGCTGGGCCTCGACTCCGGTCTCCGCGACGCCGACCTGTCGGCGGTGGCCCGATCCCGCGCGACGGGCGGGGCGCGACGGAGTTCCGGAAGCACCGAGCAGCCAGCGCCGAAGGGCGGGGCGCGCAGCCGTGCCCGCCGCGACGGACGGGCGCGAAACGGCAACGGTCGATCCGGCAACGGCAACGGCCGCGGCGTCAAGGGCGACGACGGAACCACGCTCGGCACGGTGAAGTGGTTCTCTGCCGACAAGGGCTACGGCTTCATCGCCCAGGACGGTGGCGGCCCGGACCTGTTCGTGCACTACTCCAACATCGTCGGGAGCGGCTTCAAGACCCTCGAGGACGGACAGGACGTGCGGTTCGTCGAAGCGCCAGGGCGCAAGGGCCCCCAGGCCACCGAGGTGCTCGCCGCCTGATCGGGGCGAGCGCCGACGGCCCCGCCCGACTCGGACGACTTGCGGCGGCGGTAACGGCGAGTTCCGTGGGAGTTCACACCTGCCCGGGACCATGGACTCTGCTGGCCCGACGGTCGGGTCGTGCGAGGACGAACGGGACCGACGTGGAGCTGCGTGAGCGTGTGACGACCGAGGCGAGACGACGTCCTGTGGCCACGGCTGTCACGGCAGTGGCCGCCCTGGGCGTCGGGGCATACCTGTTCTTCGGGGTGTTCGGCTTCCACCTGTTGTTCGTGGACGAGGTCGTGGAGGAGGCCGACCCGTTCGCGGCCGGTCCGGGCGCGTCCGGACTGGAGGGGGACGAGATGCCCGAGGAGCTCGCCACAAGCATGAACGACGCCATGTCCGAGGACGACGTCCCGATGGAGGAGATGGTCGACGAGCCGATGCCGTCGGCGATGCCCGAGGAGCCGACGACGCTCGCGACGGGCACGTTCCAGGACCGCTCCCACCCGACCACCGGGACGGTGAGGGTCGTGACCGACGGGGCGCGACGGGTGCTGCGGATCGAGGACCTCCGGACCGACAACGGACCCGACCTCAACGTCTACCTCGTCCCGGCCGCGCCGGACGCCCCGGCCGGCGAGCTCGGCAGCGATTTCGTCGACCTCGGCGACCTGAAGGGAAACATCGGGGACCAGAACTACGAGATCCCCGACGACGTGGACCTCGACCGGTACTCGACGGTGGTGATCTGGTGCGTGCGGTTCAGCACGGCGTTCGGGGCGGCGGGCCTGGCCTGATGGTCCGCCAGCCGGCGTGGCGGGGGCGGCTCCCCGGTCAGCGGCGGACGCCGGCGTAGTCCTCGAGGGCAGGGACGGCGTGTGAGGGGGGTGGGAGCGCCGCGAGGTCCGCGGCGATCTCGGCGGCGCCCGCTGCGTAGGAGTCGTCCTCCACGACCGACCGGGCCGCGGTGGCGACCGCCTCGGCGGTCAGCCCCCCGTGCTCGAGCACCAGTCCCGCCCCGAGCTCCCGCACTGAACGGGCGTGACCGAACTGGTCGGCGCCGAGCGGGATCACGACGACGGGCACACCCCGCGCCAGGGCCCCCAGGGTGGTCCCGGTTCCTCCGTGGGTCACCGCGGCACGACAGCGGTCGAGTACCGCTCCCTGCGGCACGTAGTCCGCGACGTGGACGTGCGGCGCGTCGGGGAGTTCGAGCATCGCAGGGTCGGCAGAGGCGCCGTAGGTCACCACGGTGGAACGGCCCAGGGTGGCAGCGCCGGCAGCAGCGGTGCTGAGGACCTCGGGGAACCACCGCGTGAAGATCGTCCCGAGGCTCACGTACACGGCGTCCTCGAGCCCCTCGACCCAGCCGGGGACGTCCGCGTCGTCGACCCCGTCCAGCACCGGGGGACGGATGACGACATCAGGTGATCGGCTCCGGCGGAGCCCGTGGGCCTGCCGCGCGTCCTCCTGGGTCTCGCGGTAACGGTCGGGGAACGTCGAGATCTGCAGCGCCCCGCGGAACCAGTCCGGGTCGGTGGCGGGATCCAGACCGATGTGTGACCGCAGCGCGTCGAGGTCGCGATCGTCCTCGATGTCGCCCGTCTTCACCATGACCTCGTGGTCCACCGGGAAGGAGAGGTCGAAGGTCGCGAACGGGATGTCGGCCCGCTCGGCGACGGCCGGGCCAGCGAACTCGAACGACTCGCCGATGATGAGATCGGGGCGGAGCGTTCCGACCTCGTCCAGGAGGTCGGCCGCCATCTCGCGGGCGGTCTCCCGGAGGAAGAGGCGGGCGAAGATCGAGCGATGGCCCGTGGGGTCGTCAGCCGGCGGTGGCGTGACCGGCCCCTGGCTCTCGAGCCAGTCCATCCCGACGGCGACGGCCCGATGGCCGCGGGCCTCGATCCGCGGCACGTACGCCCCGCTGGTGGCGAACACCACCTCGTGGCCGGCATCGCGGAGCGCGGCGGCCAGGCCCAGCATCGGGTTGAGGTGCCCGTCGGCAGGCTGGAGCGTGAACAGCACCCGCAAGTAGCCCTCCCAGGCAGTCGAGACCGCGTGAGCCTAGGCGGTGTGCGAGCCGTCGCCGTCGGACCGGCACGGCGACTTTCTCTCGCAGGGCAGCGGCGGGTTAGCGTTCGTGGCTACCAGGGGACGGAGGCGACGGGTGCGTGCGGTGGTGCAGTCCGCCTACGGCGACCCGGCCGAGGTGCTGGAGGTCGGCGAGGTCGACCGTCCGTCGGTCGGCGACGACGAGGTGCTGGTCCGGGTCCGTGCCGCGTCGGTGCATCCCGACGTCTGGCACGTCGTGACCGGCCTGCCGCGTGTGCTGCGGGTGATGGGGTCGGGCGTGCTGGCCCCCAACGAACAGGTGCCGGGCACCGACATGGCCGGGGAGGTCGAGGCGGTCGGGGCCGCGGTCACGCGGTTCCAGCCCGGCGACGCGGTCTTCGGCGAGACGATCCGCGGCATGCAGTGGCGCAACGGCGGCGCCTTCGCCGAGTACGTGGCGACGACCGAGGACGCGTTGGCTCCCAAGCCTCCCGACGTGAGCTTCGAGCAGGCCGCCACCGTCCCGACCGCCGGGATCATCGCCCTGCACAACCTCCCCGACCTGGACGCGCTCCCGGACGGTCATCGGGTCCTGGTCAACGGCGCGGGCGGCGGGGTCGGGGCCATCGCCCTCCAGCTCGCCAAGGCTGCCGGGGCGCACGTCACCGCGGTCGACCACAGCGACAAGCTCGACCTGCTGCGCCAGCTCGGCGCCGACCGTGTCGTCGACTACACCACCGACGACGTGACCCGGATCGACGCGACCTTCGACCTCGTGTTCGACGTGGCCGGCAACCACCGCTATCCGGCCTACCGGCACGTCCTCGAGCCGGACGGCGGCTACGTGCTGATCGGCCACGACCACTTCGGCCGTGTGGGCCGGCGCTGGCTCGGGAGCATCCCGACGATGGTCGGGCTGATGGCCCGGTCGGTGTCGGACCGGCGGCTGTCGCTGAAGTTCGACAACCCGGACAGACCGGCGGCGATGCAGCGTCTGCACGCGGGGCTCGCGAGCGGGGCGCTGACACCGGTCGTGGCGGAGGCCTTCCCGCTGGAGGCGGCCGCGGAGGCGCTGAAGATGCTCGCGTCGGGACGCGCGGTGGGCCGCATCGTCGTGGTCCCGTAGCCGTCCGTCGTTCGCGGTCGCCGGCTCCGGGACCCCTCACGGAGGTGGCCGGCCACGACCCACACCGACTTCGCCATCTGGAGTTAGGTGAACCTAACCTAACCCTGGTATGCTGCTCGTCCCCGTCAGGGACGAACGCACCGCATGATCGTCTGCCACTGCAAGGTCCTCACGGACCGTGACATCCACGCCGCCATCGACAGCGGCGCCGACGAGGTGTGTGCGCTCGCGTCGGTGTGCGGGGCGGCGTCCGAGTGCGGGGGCTGCCTCCCGACGGTCCGACAGCTGATGGAGCGCCGCGGCTGCCCCGTCGATTCGACGGTCACGGTCCGAACGGTCCGCGAACGCCTGGGACTCCCCGCCGGGCGCGAACCGGCCCGTGCGGTATAGGGTCGTCGCAGTCCAACCTCGGGAAGGACGAACTCGTGCCGCAGGGTGACCCTGAGATCATCGAGATGCTGAACGAGCACCTCACGTTCGAGCTGACCGCGACCAACCAGTACTTCCTCAACTCGAAGATGCTCGACAACTGGGGGCTGCCGGGGCTCGCCAAGCTCTTCCGCGACCGCTCGTTCGACGAGATGCACGACACCGAGGAGCTGATCGACCGCATCCTCTACCTCGAGGGGCATCCCAACCTCCAGCGGCTGAACAC
>JAWVZB010000125.1:0-8340 GCA_033722375.1 Nitriliruptorales bacterium
AAACACGTACCGCCGTGTTTCGCGTCGCCACTCACCATGACGGACGTGCCGGGGAGGAACGGCTCGAGGCCGAGGACACCGGTGTCGTCGACGATGAACAGATCTGCTTTGCGACGCTCCACGTCAGCCTTGATGAACACCGGATTGATGAGCTGCAGGCCGTACCCGACGGCCTCGAGCGTGGCGCGCTTCCGGCCCTTGCCCAGACCATCTAGGGCTCCCACCTGGGGCAGTTGGGCATAGGACCCCACGTCGTTCCCGTCTTCATCCAAGACCACGACACCCGCGTCATGGAGGTAGAACGCGTCCGGGTTGTAGCTCGGGTGCGCCTCCGGGAGTCCGGTGTAGGGGGCGGATTCGTAGAAGGGATACCCATTCCAGTCGGGATTCGGGTTACTTTCGGATAGGAAGCGGAACGCGTCCGGTCCCTCGTCGAACCAGATGGCCGCCAGCGCCGGCACTGCCTCTTCCTCGGGATCGGACGAAGCCGGGCCCGTGCAGTGACCGGCGGTGACGAACACCGTCGGCGAGACGAGCGCCCCGCTACACCGCCAAAGTGGCTCTTGAACCTGCAGATCGGGCGTGTCGGGGTCACCGTCGTGGTCCCACCCGACCTGATCTGAGTAGGCGACCATGACACCCACGTACGGGTGCTCTCCGTTGTCGGGCGAGCCCCCCTTGGTGATCGCCGACACCGGAGCGGCCAAGGCGAACAGGGTTAGAGCGGCCAGCGACGTCACCAGCGGGTAACGGGATCGGATCATTCGCGAACTCCAGTTCGGGAGGGGATCGGTGGTCTGCCCGGCCACCGACGGATCGTCGACGCTAGGGGTGGCTGAGCGCCCACTTCTCTGCCGATTGAGGGCTAGTGCGCGCAGCGCACGAAAGTCAGGACGAATGGGCTATGCCGCGGCCGGACGGCGTAGGTGGCTCGCGTCCCGTCGGGGTCGGTCGGGGCCTACGCAGCCGCCCGCGCGGTGGGGGCCCGCTGGTTGCAGGGGGTGGGCGGGGTCTGTATCGTCCCGCTACATCGGGGCGATATATCGTCGCGATACATCAGCCCCGAACACCGCACGCAACGACCTCTCACGCCCAGGGAACACCCGTGCTCGAACTCGCCATCCTCGGACTCCTCCAGGAGGAGGCCATGCATGGCTACGAACTCAAGAAGCAGCTCGGGCAGAAGCTCGGGCACTTCTGGCAGGTCTCGTTCGGCTCGCTGTACCCGACGCTGAAGCGGCTCGAGAAGCGCGGGGCGCTCGAGACGGTGTTCAGCGGGGACAAGACCTCCCGTCGCAAGAACGTCTACCGCATCACCGCCCAGGGCGAGCAGGAGTTCCTCGAGCTGATCGAGGACCGCGCCCAGACCGCTTGGGAGGAGGAGAAGTTCCCCCTCCGGTTCGCGTTCTTCCAGTACGTGAAACCAGACGTCAGACTGCGACTCCTCGAACGACGCAAGGTCTACCTCCAGGACAAGCTGGCTGACCTCAAGCGCTCGCTCGACGACGCCCAGGAGCCGATCGACAACTACACGATGTCCCTCCTCCGCCACGGCATGGAGGCCACACAGGCCGACATCGCCTGGCTCGAGGACCTGATCACGGCCGAGCGGAAAGCCCTCGACGAGGAAGCGGGCGAGGAAGCCCGCGACACCACCCACACCACCGAGAACAACGCCGACGCAGCCACCGGCACGCACGCGGCAACGAACCCGTAGACCGAGGAACGCACATGTCATCCCATCACGCCGAGCGCGACGACCGCGCCATCAACGTCGCCATCGTCGGCGTCGGCAACTGCGCGAGCTCACTCGTCCAGGGCGTCACCTACTACGCCGACGCCCCCGCCGACGAACAGATCCCAGGGCTGATGCACCCGGTCCTCGGCGACTACCACATCCGCGACGTGAACTTCGTCGCCGCCTTCGACGTCGACGCCAAGAAGGTCGGCCGCGACCTCTCCGAGGCGATCGTCGCCCAGCCCAACAACACGATCCAGTTCGCCGAGGTCGCCCCCACCGGCGTGACGGTGCTGCGCGGGCCCACGCTCGACGGCCTCGGCCACTACTACCACGAGGTCATCGAGGAGGCACCCGACGAAGCGGTTGACGTCGCCGCGACCCTGCGCGAGGCCGACGCCGACGTGGTGGTCTGCTACCTGCCGGTGGGTTCCGACGAGGCTGCGAAGCACTACGCGGAGGCGGCGCTCGAGGCCGGTTGCGCCTTCGTGAACGCGCTGCCGGTGTTCATCGCCTCGGACGAGGAGTGGGCCGACCGCTTCCGTGAGGCCGGGCTGCCGATCGTCGGCGACGACATCAAGAGCCAGGTCGGCGCGACCATCACGCACCGTGTCCTGACCAAGCTGTTCGAGGACCGCGGCGTCAAGATGGACCACACCTACCAGCTCAACTTCGGTGGGAACATGGACTTCATGAACATGCTCGAGCGCGAGCGCCTGACGTCCAAGAAGATCTCCAAGACCCAGTCGGTCACCTCCCAGCTCTCCCACGACCTGCCCAAGGACGACATCCACATCGGACCGTCGGACCACGTCCCGTGGCTCACGGACCGCAAGTGGGCCTACATCCGCATGGAGGGCCGCGCGTTCGGGGACGTCCCGCTCAACGTCGAGCTGAAGCTCGAGGTGTGGGACTCCCCCAACTCCGCCGGCGTCATCATCGACGCCATCCGGGTCGCGAAGATCGCCCTGGACCGCGGCCACGCCGGGCCGGTGTACTCCGGCAGCTCCTACTTCATGAAGAGCCCCCCGGTGCAGTACCGCGACGACGTCGCCCGCCAGCTCGTCAAGGCGTTCATCAAGGAGCCGATCGACGAGCTCGAGCTCGGTGACGAACTGGAGCAGCGCGCCAACCGCTGATCGACTGACGTCTCCGTACCGTCCGCACCATCGTGCCCTCACGCCTCTCGCAATCGGTCGTGGCCGCCGCACTGATCGTGGCGGTCGCCGCTGGCTGCACCCGCACCACGGTGGAGGACCCGCCTCTCCGCCCCAGCCCCACCCCGTCCCCAACAGCCGCACGCACCGCCCCGCCATCGCCTTCGTCCTCGGCCACTCCCTCCCCGTCGCCGAGCCCTGCTGCGGCAGCGCCCGACCCGACGACCGTCTACGACGACCCTGAGGCACTCTCGCAGGTTCTGGTCCGGGCCGAGCGGGCGATCCGTGACCCCGCCACCGGGGACGAGGAGCTGCGTGCCTGGGCCTGGGTCCAACAGGCGGCCTACCGGCAGCTCGCCGACACCCCGGACTGGCACGAGCCGGTGCTCGCGGCCATGCCCGACGACCTCCGGGACGCCGCCCGCCACAACCTGCGCGCGACCGTCGAGTTGCGGGCCCTCACCGCGCCCCGCGACGAGCTGCCGGACAACTGGGTGATCATCTCCCCGCCTCCGCCCGAGGAACTGCTCACCCACTACAAGGAGGCGGCCGCCGAGTTCGGGATCGACTGGACCTACCTCGCAGCCATCCACCTCGTCGAGAGCCGCATGGGTCGCATCCGGGGGGACTCGGTGGCCGGGGCGCAGGGACCGATGCAGTTCCTGCCATCCACGTGGGACGCCTACGGGCGGGGCGGCGACATCAACGACTACGGCGACGCGATCAGCGCGGCCGCGTACTACCTCGCCGACCACGGGGCGCCCGCGGACATGGACTCGGCGATCTACGCCTACAACCACAGCGACCATTACGTGCAGGCGATCCAGGATCACGCGGCGGTCATGCGGGCCGACGAGCGCGCCTACCACGCCTACTACCACTGGCGTGTCTACTACCGGCTGGCCTCGGGCGACGTGGTGCTTCCAGAAGGCTGGGAGAGCCCGTGAACGGGGGCGCTCGCTGGGGAGATATGTCGTATCTGTCCGATCCCGGCGGACGGCCACTGGCCGCGGCTCCTCACCCGCCCCGCAACAGGTCATTGGGACAGATGACCCATGGCACCGCGGGTCCATCAGGACGACGATGAACACATGAAGGAACACGAGCAGCGCCCCGCCCGCCCCGCTGATGTGACGCGGTTCACGTGCCAGTGCGGCCGCCGCGTGGTCACCGAACACGGTTCACGGGCAGACATCCAACGGTGCTGCTCGCGGTGCCGCCGGACCCGCGGAACGCTCGTCGTGGACCACCTCGCCAGCTGAGGCAGCGGCCGCTTGGCCGGCCCGACCCGCGGCCAGGTCACCTCCAACGGGCGGCCGGGACCCGTCGCTACTTTGACGGCCCGTCGATTCGGGACACCTCCTTGACCCAGAACCAGAGCACCGGCGAGATCGAGGGTGCCGAGCCCGAGCCCGAGGGCGATCCGGAAGGCGCCGATCCGGTCATCGAGGCCACCTTCGAACAAGCGCTCAAGGAAGGGGTCAGCCGGCTCCGGCGGGACTGGTCGGCACTGCTGGCCACCGGTGCCGTCGGCGGCATCGACCTCGCCCTGGGCGTGATCGGGCTGCTCGTCGTCGAGGAGGCCACCGGCTCGAAGATGCTCGGGGCGCTGGCGTTCACCATCGGGTTCTTCGCGTTGATCCTGGCCAAGAGCGAGCTGTTCACCGAGAACTTCCTCGTCCCGATCGCTGCGGTCGTCGCCGGCGAAGGCACGTGGCGGCAGGTGGCTCGGCTGTGGGGCGGCACCGCCGTCATGAACCTCATCACGGGCTGGGTGATGATGGCCCTCGTCATCAGCGGCGTCCCATCCATCCGCGAGTCCGCGGTACTCGAGGAGGTGGCGGGCCACTTCGTCGAGCTCGGGATCGGCTGGCAGACCTTCGCCTCCGCGGTGCTGGCGGGGGCGATCATGACCCTGATGACCTGGATGGAGCGCGCCAACCAGTCCGTCATCGCCAAGCTCGTGGCCGCCGGAGGCGCTGGATTCCTCCTGGCGGCCACCCCGCTGCTGCACTCGATCGTCACGTCTCTCGAGATGTTCGGGGCGCTCGTCGCTGGCGCGTCGTTCGGCTACGCCGACTGGGCCTCGGTGTTCGCCTGGGCCGTGCTCGGGAACATGGTCGGCGGCATCGGTCTCGTCACGATGATCCGCTTCTTCCAGGTCGGCCGCGAGGCGATCCAGGCGCGCCGCCAGGTCACGTGACGCCGCGGTCAGCCCGCGAGGCTGACCGGATGCGGGCGGTCCGCGCTGCCATCCAACTGGGCGGCGAGCGCCGTAGCCAGCCGCCGCCCGATCGACGCGTGGACGGCGGCGGGCCAGTGGATCCCGTCGACGTTCAGGTCGTGCAGATGGCCACGCACGATCGGCCACGACTCGACGACCGGGAAGCCGTGCTCGGCGGCGATCTGCATCTGGAGCGCTGCCCCGGCGGCGAACGGCCGATCACGCCCCGCGTAGTGCGGCGCCCGTTGACTGGTCGGACCGAGCACCACGCCGGCGGCGTCCCTCGCCAGGCCACGCACCTGGAGCAGCAGGGCGTCGTACAGGCGGGCGAACTCGCCGCGGGGTGTGCGGGGCTTTCTGGCGCCCCGCAGTCGGACCAGCCACGGGTAGCTCGCGTGCAACAGTTTGCGCACGCCCCGACGCAGCCGGGCGGGGCGGAGGTAGGGCAGAACCGCCGTGACTGGCGCGGGCACCCCCGCCGGCACGTGATCGAAGCTGCCGACTGCCACCACGACCGCGTCAGCCCGCGCAAGCACCTCGAACTGGACGTGCCGGTCCTTCGTCAGCGTGCGGAACACCTCGCGCACCGAGTGGCCGGGCCGGGCGAGCACCGCGAGGTCCACATCCTCACCGGTCGCCGCTTCGAGCTCCCGGCGGAGCACCTGCGGGTAGAGCGTGGGCTCATCAGGAAGCTGTGGACCGCGGTCGTCGGTGAACGCGGTGGAGTCTCCGATGACGACGACGCGCACGGTCAGACGCCGACCCGCGTCGAAGAGGTGGGCGCGTCCGCTCCAACGGCCGGCGACCCCAACGCGAGCGCACCCATGCGCACGGCGGCGACCCAGAACAGGGCCGCCAGGAACACGTGGACCGCCACCAGCGGGGCCGGGATCCCGAGCGCGTACTGCGTGTAGCCGACCGCACCCTGGGCCACCTCGACCACCAAGAGCCACAGCGCTGCTCGCTTCACCTGATCGTGGTCCGACGCCTGCGCCTGGAAGTACGACAGCGCGGTCAGTGCAACCACACCCCACACCGCTGTGCTGTGCAGCCGCGCGATCACGCGGATGTCGAGTCCCAGACGGACGGTGCCGGGGTCGCCCGCGTGCGGCCCGGAGGCGGTCACGAGCGTCCCGAGCACCAGCACCACGGCCGCCACCACGAGCGTGCCGGTGACCAGCCTGCGGAGGCGGGGATCCGAGCGGGGCGCATCGCCCCTGGGGCGGGACACCCGCACGTAGAGCACCACGGCGACCGCGATCAGCACCATGGAGAGGAGGAAGTGGGCCGCCACCGTCAACGGGTGGAGCCCGGTCAGAACCGTGATCCCACCGAGGACGGCCTGAGCGAGGACCCCGACGGGAAGCAGCAGCGCGAGGAGCCGGACCTGGCGGTCCGTGGCCCGACGTCGCGCCTCGAAGAACAACCACACGACCACCGCGAGCACGAGGAACGTCATCAGACGGTTGCCGAACTCGATCGCCGTGTGCCAGTCGGCTTCGGCGGCCGCCGGCACCACCCGCCTCCCGTCGCACGTCGGCCAGTCGGGACACCCCAGCCCCGAGCCGGTGATGCGCACGATCCCGCCGGTCACGACGATCCCGACGTTGACGACGATCGCCGCCAGAGAGAGGCGACGCAACACAGGTCTGGCGGCAGGAGACATGGGCGCGGCAGCGTACCCAGGGGCCCCTTCACCACGGCGCCGTGCACCAGCCGCCGTGAGGTCGACCGCCCCGCCGGGACGTCCTACCCTGGCGGCGTCTCGACCGTCCCCCGCCCCCGCGCCGACCAGAGCGCTGGCGGCACCACACGAGGAGCGCCTGCGTGTCCGTGGACGTCCACGAGCCGGCATCCGACCGGACCGAACCGACCGACGCCGACCGTCACCGCCGCTGGGCCTACGTGCTCCTGGCGACCGCGGCCTGGAACGTCTGGCTCTGGGTCACGCGGGTCTGGAACCTCATCAACGACCCCGAACCCCGCACCACCGAGTTCATCGTGGTTCACGCGGCCCTCTACGTCGTGTCGTTCGGCCTCGCGATCGCGGTCGGCGTCATCGGCTGGCGGCTCCTGAAGGGGTCGCGGGGCCAGCGGCCGTGAGCCTCCAGCAAGACGCCGTCGGCCCCGTCCACGACGAGGGGCGCTACGAAGGCGACTCGACCGACGGGATCGTCGGGACCGCCAGGCGCTACCTGCTGGTCACCAAGCCACGCATCATCGAACTGCTCCTGATCACGACCGTGCCTGCGATGATCGTCGCGGCCGGCACCTGGCCGGGAACGTGGCTCGTGATCGCCACGCTCTTCGGCGGGGCGCTGTCGGCGGGCGGGGCGAACGCGATCAACAACTACCTCGACCGGGACATCGACCGGGTCATGCGCCGGACCAAGCGGCGTCCCACGGCCCGGGACGAGGTGTCCCCGAGAGCGGCGCTGTGGTTCGGGATCGCCCTCGGAGTCGCCGGGCTCGTCTGGCTCGGCATGCTCGTCAACTGGCTCGCCGCCGCACTCGCCACCGGAGCGCTGCTGTTCTACGTGTTCGTCTACACGCTCGGTCTCAAGCGCCGCACCGACCAGGCGGTCGTGATCGGCGGGGCGGCCGGCTGCGTGCCGGTACTCACCGGCTGGGCCGCCGTGACCGGTGACCTCGCCGACCCCCGACCGTGGCTGCTGTTCGCGCTGATCTTCTGGTGGACCCCGCCCCACTTCTGGGCGCTCGCCTACAAGTATCGCGAGGACTACGCCGCCGCCGGCCTGCCGATGCTCCCGGTCACGCGGGGCGCCGAGGAGGCGGGGCGGCAGATCCTGCTGCACAGCTACCTGCTGTTGTCGGTCGTGCTGCTCTACATCGCCGGGGCGCAGACCGGCTGGATCTTTGCGATCACCGGTCTGGTCCTGACCGGCGTGTGGCTGGTGCTCGCCCACAAGCTGCATCGGGAGGGGACCGTCGCCGCCGCGATGAACCTCTTCCGGTACTCGACCGGCTACCTCGCCGCGATCTTCCTCGCCGCCGCGATCGACGCGCTGATCTGAGCTTGCTCCCGGGGCGACCCCGGTGTGGCGTGCGCAGACAGAGCGGCGTGTGCGCTCGCTGCCACAGCCTGGGTGGCCGGCAGGGTCTGGGGCGTCGGATGTCGAACATCGGGGCGTCATCCACAAGCGACGCGCAGACCGCCGCCGGCGGGTGCGGGGACGGGGCGTAGCGTCGCGAGGCGACCA
>JAWVZB010000126.1:0-8333 GCA_033722375.1 Nitriliruptorales bacterium
CCGAGGACGCCGACCACCGGCGTCGGGTGGATCGCGGTCAGCTCCCCCTCGTCGTCGCGGGTCTCGTTGTAGAACGACACGTTGCCGCCGGTGACAGGGATCCCGAGCGCCTCGGCCGCCTCGCCGAGCCCGGCGACCGCCTCGGCGAACTGCCACATGATCTCGGGGCGCTCGGGGTTGCCGAAGTTGAGGCAGTTCGTGGTCGCAAGTGGGCGCGCCCCGACACACGCGACGTTGCGGAACGCCTCCGCCACCACCCGCCGGGTGCCCTCCCGCGGGTCGAGCTGGCACCAGCGGCCGTTGCCGTCGGTCGAGGCCGCCACCGCCCGGTCGCTGTCGGGTAGCCGGACCACACCCGCGTCCGCTTCGCCGGGCCCGAGCACGGTCCCCGACAGCACGATCGAGTCGTACTGCTCCCACACCCAGCGCTTCGAGCCGATGTTGGGGTCGGCGAGGAACTCGAGGACGAGCTCCTCCACCTCGAGCGGGTCGTCGGGCAGCGTGAGGGCCTCGGCATCGGCCGCTGCGTAGTCGTCCATCCAGGCGGGGCGCTGCATCGGACGCTCGTAGGTCGGACCCTCGTCGGCCAGGGACCGCGCCGGCAGGGCTGCGACGACCTCGCCGTTGCGCGAGAGGACGAGGTCGTCCCCCTCGACCACCTCGCCGACCACGGACGCGGGCACGCCCCACTTGTCCGCGACCGCCAGGACCTCGTCGAGTTGGTCGGGCTGGACCAGCGCGAGCATGCGCTCCTGGGATTCCGAACAGAGGATCTCCCACGACTCCATCGACGGCTCGCGGAGGTGGACCGCGTCGAGGTCGACGTTCATCCCCATCTTGGCCTTCGACGCCATCTCGGCCGTGGAGCAGGCGATCCCCGCGGCGCCCATGTCCTGGATCCCGGACAACAGGTCGCGGTCGTAGAGCTCGAGGCAGCATTCGATGAGCAGCTTCTCGGCGAACGGGTCCCCGACCTGCACGTTGGGGCGCTTGTCCTCGGAGCTGGCGTCGAACTCCGCGGACGCCAGGACCGACGCCCCGCCGATGCCGTCCCGGCCGGTCGACGACCCGAGCAGCACGGCGATGTCGCCGGGCCGCTCGGCGACGGCGAGCTGGAGCCGGTCCTTGGGCAGCACGCCGATCGCGAACACGTTGACGAGCGGGTTGCCGGCGTAGACGTCGTCGAAGACGGTCTCGCCGCCGATGTTGGGCACCCCGACGCAGTTGCCGTACCCGCCCACGCCCCGCACGACCCCGTCGACGAGGTGACGCTGGAAGGGGTCGTCGGGGCGGCCGAATCGCAGCGGGTCCATGATCGCGATCGGCCGCGCCCCCATCGTGAAGATGTCACGGAGGATCCCACCGACGCCGGTCGCAGCGCCCTGGTACGGCTCGACGTAGCTCGGGTGGTTGTGGGACTCGATCTTGAAGCTGACCGCGAGCCCGTCCCCGACGTCGACGACCCCGGCGTTCTCGCCCGGCCCCACGAGCACCTGGGGTCCCTCGGTGGGCAGGTTCCGCAGGTGGACCTTGCTGGACTTGTACGAGCAGTGCTCGGACCACATGACCGAGTACATCCCGAGCTCGGACTTCGTTGGGGTGCGGCCGAGCGTCTCGACGATGCGCTCGTACTCGTCCTCCGCCAGGCCGAGCTCCAGCCCGAGCGTCAGGGCTGCGTCGGCCGCGAGCTCCTCGTCGGCCGGGAAGCTCGCCACGGGATCGGTCGGATCGTGGGTGGTCTCGAGCGTCGGCGGCTCGTTCACGATGGCTCCGGAACGGGGGTGCAGCGGTCGTGTCGGACTCTACCCACGACCGACACCACTACGGTCACCCGGGACAGGAGGGTGGGAACGTGGAGCTCCAGGATGCGATCGCGCAGCGACGGATGGTTCGCAACTACACCGACGACCCCGTCGACCGAGCCGTCATCGAGCGCCTCGTCGACTCAGCACGGCGCGCCCCGTCCGCCGGCTTCTCGCAGGGGCAGCGGTTCGTCGTGGTGACCGACGCGGACCGCCGCCGCGAGATCGCCGAGCTGGGTGGCGAGTCGTACTACGTCGAGCAGGGCTTCGACCCGTGGATGTCACGCGCCCCGGTCCACATCGTCCCCTGCGCCGACGAGGGCGCGTACCGCCGTCGCTACGCCGAGGAGGACAAGGGCTCCACCCCGCCCGACGAGCAGGAGTGGCCCGCGCCGTACTGGCACGTGGACATCGGCGCGGCGCTCATGGCGTTGTTGCTCCGGGTCGTGGAGGAAGGGCTCGCCGCCGGGTTCTTCGGGATCCACCGGCTCCAGGGGCTCAAGGACCTGCTCGGGATCCCCGACGACGCCCACCCGATCGGGGTGGTGACTGTGGGCCACCCCGCACCCGACCGGAAGTCGGGCTCGCTGGAACGTGGCTGGCGCCCCCTCGAGGAGGTGCTCCGCTGGGAAGGCTGGTGACCCTCCCGCTCGGCGGCGCAGGTACCTTCGAGTCGTCGAAGCAGGAACCACCGTGGACTCTCTCAACACCCTGCGCGCCATCCTCGTCGGGGCGGCGTTCATCGCTGCCGTGATCCTGGCGCTCCAGGGCCGCTGGGTCCCGGTCGTCGTGCTCAGCGTGGGGATCGTCGCCCACGGGCTGCTGTGGCTCTACCTGTGGAAGACGGGAGCGTTCGACCGTCCCAAGGAGCAGCGCAAGCCGCTGATGTGACGAGCGCCCGCGTCCTCGGTGCCGCTGGCCATGCGCGGATCGTGATCGCTCCCCGCGCTCAGACGAGCGCTCCGACCACGCTCTCGAACAGCGGGCGTCCCTGCTCGCCGCCGACGAGCACCGGGTCGACGGCGTGCTCGGGGTGGGGCATCAACCCGACGACGTTGCGGGCCTCGTTGCAGACGCCGGCGATGTCTCGCTCGGAGCCGTTCGGGTTCTGGCCCTCGGCGTAGCGGAACACCACCTGGCCCTCGGCTTCGAGCCGGTCCAGGGTCGTCGCGTCCGCGTAGTAACGGCCTTCGCCGTTCTTCACCGGGATCGTGAGTGTGGTGCCGGGCTCCACCCCCCGGGTCCACGCCGTCTCCTGCTCGACGACCAGATCCACGGCCCGGCACTGGAACCGCAGGCTCTCGTTGCGCAGGAGCGCGCCCGGCAGCAGTCCGGACTCGCACAGGATCTGGAAGCCGTTGCAGATCCCGAGCACCGGGCCGCCGTCCGCGGCGAACGCCCCGACCGCCGCCATGATCGGGGCGCGGTGCGCCACCGCCCCGCAGCGCAGGTAATCGCCGTAGCTGAACCCGCCGGGCAGGATCACCGCGTCGACCCCCTGGAGGCCGTCGTCCGCGTGCCAGAGCTGCACCGCGTCGCCGCCGACGACCTCGACCGCCCGCCGGGCGTCGGCGTCGTCCAGCGAACCGGGGAAGGTGATCACGCCGATACGTGCGGTCATGCGTCGATCCTCTCGGTCATCGGGCGGGGAAGCCGGCGTCCACCAGGGCGTCGCGGGGCGCGTCGAGTTCCAGCAGTTCGACGGCGTCCAGGCAGCCGCGTGGCTCCTGCTGGACGAACACCAGGGTGTCACACGCCCGGGCCTGGGCCTGGACAGCGGCGATCTCCTGTGCGGCGGTCACCGGCTCTCCCGGCCAGCTCTGTCCGAGGTGGACGAGCTCGTGGAGTATCGCTGGAGCGGCCCGAACCGCGTCCTCGAACTGGAACTTGGGGTTGATCTCGATCACGATCGCGCCGTCCTCGACGCGTGCGCTCGAGTCGAGACCGCTACGCTCGAAGACCGCCACCCGCAGCCGACCGTCGTTGGCGCTCCACGCCTCGAGCCCAGCCTCCGCCAGCGGGTAGTCGTCGTTGCGAAGCAGCTGGCACAGCGCCCCGAGGGCCCGGGTGCCCGTCGCCCGGCCGCCGCTGTCACCGACGACGGTGATGCCGGACGCGCACGAAGGGCCGGACTCGCTGGCGACCGACTCGGCCAGCGTGGCCTCGCCGCGGTCGTGGGTGACCTCGGCGGTGCCGGGCGGCCGCCGCTCGGCCGGTGGGAGCGGCCCACCGCTCGCGGCGATGAAGGCCCACACGATGACGGCGAGACCGACCGGGACGAGCACCAGCATCAGCACCACGAACCAGCGTGCCAGGACCGGTTCACCGGTCGGAAGGGTGGGGCGACCGTCGTCGACGATCGGCGTGGGGCTGCCGTTCGAGCTCAGTCGAGCACCCGCCACGTGTACGACTCGATGACGGGGTTCGTGAGGAAGTCGGCGCACATGCGCTCGACAGCGTCGTCCAGATCGTCCGCCTCGACGGTGAGCTCGAGGTGCTTGCCGACACGCACGTCGCTGACGCCGCCGTAGCCCAACCCGGGCAGCGCCCGCTCGACGGCACGCCCCTGAGGATCGAGGATCTCGGGCTTCAAGAGGACGTCGATCGCGATGCGGGGCATCCGGACTCCGGTGGGACGTTGCGTGCCCGGCGGGGCACGGTGGCTGGCAGTCGGGAGTGTAAACGACGGGGGTTGTCCACAAGCCGGAGCCGGCCGACCGCACGATCGCTCGGCGGGCTTCGTACGGTGCCTCCATGCGCTCCCGGATCACGCTCCTGCTACTCCTCGCCGCGGATCTCGCGGGGACGTGGTGGCTTCACGCCGCCGGGGATCAGCCCTGGGCTCGGCTGTCCGCGTCGGTCGCACCGGAGGTCGCCGTGGTCGGAGGGTTGCGACTCGTCGCGCTCGTCCTCGGCTGGTGGGTGGCGGCGTCCACGCTGCTGTACCTCGTCGCCTGGCTCGGCCGGATCCGGCCGTTGGTCGCGGTGGCGGGGCGGGTCACGCTGCCGGTGGCCCGGCGGCTCGTCGAGGGTGCGCTGGCCGCGTCACTGACGTTCAGCACCATCTCCCCCGCCATGGCAGCGCCGCCGATCCCACCCCCTGCTTCCGAGCGTGTCGAGGCCGACCTCCCGGACCGCGCCCCGCCCGCCGAACTCCATCCCCCGGGCACCGGGGACGCCCCGGCATGGCTCCCTCGGCCCGACGCGGCGGTCGAGCCCAGGGCCACGGCGCCACCGGACCGGGAGCGCGCCGCGCCGTCCACCGCCCCCGCCCCGCGCACCCACGTCGTCCAGCCCGGCGAGCACCTGTGGGCGATCGCGGCTCACGCCGTGCGGGGTGCACCACCAGAAGAGATCGGCCGCTACTGGCGGCGGCTCGTCAGGGCCAACGGTGACCGGATCCGGTCCGGCGACCCCGACCTGATCTACCCCGGCGAGGTGGTCCACCTCCCCCCGACCGGCTCCTGACACGGGCCCCGTCCGTCCGTACGCCCGGCGCGGCCCAGCCCGTCCGTGAGGCGGTAGCGACCCACCGTGACGTGGCTGCTCGCGCCGGCATCGTGGGCAGCAACGGCCCCCTGTCCCCGACCGCGACCGCGCATGCCTGAAGCACCTGACGACGCGAACCCCGACGCCGACACGAGCCCGGCGGAGGCGAACGCCGACGCCGCTCCGGCCGGGGAGGAGGCCGCTGGCGGGCAGCCCTGGTACGTGCTGGTCCGCCCCTACGCCATCGGTGCGGTCGTCCTCGGCCTCCTCGCCGCGGCTGCGGTCTCGCTCGCGTACTGGCGCATCTACTCGACCGCGGACATCCCCTCTCCGGACGAGCTGTCGATCGCCGAGCCGACGGTCGTGCTCGACCGCGATGGCAACCAGGTCGCCAAGCTCGATCCCGCCGCCGTCCGCAAGAACGTCGACGTCGAGGAGTTGCCCGACCACGTCACCCAGGCGGTCCGCGCGGCCGAGGACCGCAACTTCTTCGAGCACGACGGGTGGTCGTTCCCCGCGATCGTGCGGGCCACCATCGCGAACCTCCGCTCCGGTGAGGTGGTGCAGGGCGCATCGACGATCACCCAGCAGTACGTGGAGCTGGCGGTCGAGGACGTCGACGACAGCTACCTCGGCAAGTTCCGCGAGATCGCCATAGCCGCGAAGCTCGACGACGAACTGTCGAAGGAGCGGATCCTCGAGTTCTACCTCAATGCCGTGCCGTTCGGACGCGGGTCGGTCGGCATCGAGGCGGCCGCCCAGACCTACTTCGGGGTGTCGGCGACCGAGCTCGACGTGAACCAGGCGGCCACCCTCGCCGGGATGATCGCTGCCCCGACCGCGTACGACCCCGGGCGCAACCCCGAGGCTGCGACCGAGCGCCGCAACGACGTGCTACAGGGCATGATCGACATCGAGGCGTTGGACGCGTCCGAGGCGCAGGACCGCATGGACGCCGAACTGCCGGACATCCGCACCGATCCCCTGGTCGCGTTCGGTCCCAACGCCTACTTCCTGGACGCGGTGCGCCAACAGGTCCCGGATCTGCTCGAGAACGAGCGCCAGGACGTGTTCAGCGGACTCGTGATCCATACCACGCTCGACCCGCGCATGCAGAAAGCTGCGGTCGAGAACGCCGACGCCGTGCTCGAGGACCTTCCGTACAGCGCGGCGATCGTGACGATCGAGGCCGAGACCGGGGCGGTTCGCTCGCTCCTCGGCGGCCTCGACTACGAACAGCAACAGTTCAACGTCGCGGTCCAGGGGAAGAACCAGGTGGGCTCGTCGTTCAAGCCCTACGTCCTCACCGAGTTCGTGGCGCAGGGCTACGACCCGCGGGAATCCACGGTCGAGGCACCGCGCGTCCTCGAGCTCGAGAACGCGAGCGGCGGCGAGGCCGAGATCCACAACTACAGCCGCCGCGGCTACGGGAAGGTCACGGTTCGGAGTGCGACCGTGAACTCGATCAACACCGCCTACGTGAACCTCGGACTCGAGGTCGGCATCCCGCAGGTGGCCGAGACGGCGCACCGCCTCGGGATCGACAGCGAGATCCCGGAGGTCCCGACCGCCGCGATCGGTGCCGCCGACCTCCTGGCCACCGAGATGGCGGAGGCCTATGCGTCGTTCGCCGCCGAAGGCACCCGCCACGAGAACTTCCTGGTGACCCGCATCGAGACCCACGGCGGCGAGACGCTCTACGAGCACAGCGTCCAGGGCGAGCAGGCGGTCGAGACGCAGGTCGCCAACGTCGTGACCGACATCCTGCAGGAGGTCGTCCAGCGCGGGACGGGAACTGCGGCGCAACTGGACCGACCGGTCGCCGGCAAGACCGGTACCACCAACGAGTTCCGTGACGCCTGGTTCGTCGGCTACACGCCCCGTTTCGCCACATCGGTGTGGGTGGGCACGCTCGACAACAGTCCGATGGACGACGTGACCGGGGGTTCCATCCCGGCCACGCTGTGGCACGACTACATGGCCGAGGTGGTCGAACCGTTCGACCCGCTCGAGTTCCCCGCCGCCGACTACAGCGGGCTCGAGACGCTGTACGGGATCGACGGCGACCCGGACAGCGCCGACGAGAGCCCGAGTCCCACGCCGAGCCCCACGCCCAGCTCCACGCCGAGCCCGACCCCGAGCCCCACTCCCAGCCCGACCCCGAGCCCCACGTCGTCCCCCAGCCCGTCACCGTCGCCGACCGAGACCAGCAGCCCCATCGAGGACATCACCGAGGACACCAGCGGCGACTGACCGCCGGATGTTCGGCCTGACCCGAGGGGGTCGCCACCGGCCAGTTGGCGGGGCCCGGCGGTCCACGGCCCGGACTGATGCGGCATCGTGAGCAGCGTCCTCTCCCAGGAACCGACAGCGCATGCCTGAACAGCCACCCGACGACGCCGTCAACGGCTCCTCGTCCGCCGAGGAGCCGACGAGCAGCGAGCCCGAGCCCGGCACAGACCCGACGACCCAGATGGATCCCGTGCCGGTTCGCGACGGGTCGGCGGACCCCACGACCCGGATGGATCCCGTCGGTCCGGGGGGCCCCACGGGTAGCGAGTCGACGCCCTGGTACCGCCAGCCACGGCTGTGGGCCTACATCGTTGCGGGTGCCGCCGTCGTGCTGGGCCTCCTCGTCACGGGTGCGTACTGGGCCATCTACGCGAGTGCGGAGATCCCGTCACCGGACGAGCTGACGATCCCGGATCCCACCGTCGTGCTCGACCGGGAGGGGGAGGAGGTCGCGCGCCTCGATCCTGCGTCGGTCCGGAAGAACGTCGTGTTGGACGATCTGCCCGAGCACGTCGGCCAGGCCGTGATGGCGGCCGAGGACCGTGACTTCCGCGAGCACGACGGCTGGTCGTTCCCGGCGATCGTGCGGGCGGCGTGGGCCAACCTGCGGTCCGGCGGGACGGTCCAGGGAGCCTCCACGATCACCCAGCAGTACGTGGAGATCGCCGTCGAGGACGTCGACGACAGCTACCTCGGCAAGTTCCGTGAGATCGCCGTCGCCGCCAAGCTCGACGACGAGCTCTCCAAGGA
>JAWVZB010000127.1:0-8086 GCA_033722375.1 Nitriliruptorales bacterium
GAGCCTCGCGGTCGGGCTCCAGGCCTGGCTCGCCGACCCCGCCGACGCGCAGGCGGAGCAGCGGGGCGCTGCCGAGGAGCAGCCGCTCGTCGACGGTGAGCTCCTCTGGAAGCGTGACTGTGCGAGCTGCCACGGCGCCGACGGCAACGGCACCGCGAACGGCCCGTCGCTCCAGGGCAAGGGCCCGGCCGGGGTGCACTTCACGGTGACGACCGGCCGCATGCCCATGGAGCTCCTCGCCCCGCTCGGTGACGAACCCTTCGATGCGGACCGGCTCCAGGTGCTCCCGAACGAGCGGGGCGCGACCGAGTACCTCCCGGCACAGGTCGCGGCCCTCACCGAGTACAGCCGCGAGATCCTGACGGGCCCTGACGTGCCGCCGGTCGACATCGCGACCGCGGACATGAGCCACGGCCAGGAGCTGTTCCAGACCAACTGCGCCTCCTGTCACGTCTGGTCGGGGCGGGGCGGGACGTTGGCCGACGGCCACGTGGCGACCACGCTCGAGCGCTCGACGCCGGAGAACGTCGTGGCGGCGATGCGGATCGGGATCGGGACCATGCCGGTGTTCTCCGAGGCGACCATCAGCGAGGAGGAGGCCAACGACATCGCGGCCTACGTCAAGTACCTCCAGACCCCCCGGAACCCGGGCGGGTACCCGCTGGCCTACGTCGGCCCTGCTGGCGAGGGCTTCGTGGCGTGGGTCGTCGGTCTGTTCGGGATCCTGCTGCTGACCCGGTGGATCGGGGGAAAGCCGTGAGCGAGCAGCGGCAGAAGAGCGAACGCGCGGCGGTGCGGTCGATCCTGGCGGGCTTCGTCGTGGCCGTGATCGCCGCCGTCGTGTTCATGGTCGAGTACGCCCTCGATGCGAGCACGCAGGTCCTCGGGGTCGCGCTCCTGTTCGCGTTCGGAGGCATCGGCTACAGCCTGACCGCCTGGGCACACCGGCTGATGCCCAGAGGAGGCGAGGTCGAGGACCGCAAGCTGATGCACGACCCGGAGGGCGAGCAACAGGCGGCCGCGGACTACTTCCGGTCGCGTCTCGCCGGGGTGCAGCGGCGCGGGCTGCTCGGTGGAGCGCTTGCTGCTGCTCTGGGCGCGCTGGGTCTCGCGGTGGTGTTCCCGTTCCGGTCGCTCGGCCCGCGTCCCGGCGATGCGTTGCGGCGCACCGACTACGCGAAGGTTCCCCGCCCGAAGCTCGTGACCTCCGAGGGGCGCCCCGTCCACCGCGACGATCTCCCTCCCGGCGGCTTCCTCACCGTGTTCCCGGAGGGCTTCGAGGGCTCCGCCAACGCCCAGACGGCCCTGATCCGCCTCGACCCGGACCGCACGGAGGTACAGGCGCCGACACGCGAGGAGTGGGTGGTCGAGGGCTACATCGCCTACTCGAAGATCTGCACGCACGCGGGCTGCCCCGTCGGGGAGTACCAGCAGGAGTTCCAGACGCTGTTCTGTCCATGCCACCAGTCGTCGTTCGAGGTGCTGCGGGGCGCGAGCCCGGTGCTCGGTCCGGCCGACCGGCCGCTGCCTCAGCTCCCGATCGGTATCGACGAAGCCGGCTTCCTGGTCGCGCTCGGGGACTTCGACGAAGCGGTCGGGCCCGGCTGGTGGACACGGCCGAAGGACGGCGCATGATCGCCCGGCTGGCCCGATACATCGACGACCGCGTCCGTGGCGGCGAGTACGCCAAGAAGGGGATGAGCAAGGTCTTCCCCGAGCACTGGTCGTTCCTGCTCGGCGAGATCGCGCTCTACTCGTTCGTGATCCTCATCGCGACCGGGATCTTCCTCGCGCTGTTCTTCAAGGCCGACTGGAGCGACACCACCTACCAGGGCTCCTACGCCCCGCTCCACGGCGTGGAGGTCTCGAAGTCCTACGACTCGACGATCAGCCTGATCTTCGACGTCCCGGCCGGGGCGCTGATCCGGCAGATCCACCACTGGGCCGCCCTGGTGTTCCTCGCCGCGATCGTGGTGCACCTCCTGCGGATCTTCTTCACCGGGGCGTTCAAACGGCCGCGCGAGCTGAACTGGATCATCGGCGTCACCCTGCTCGTCCTGGCCATCGTGGAGGGCTTCGCCGGCTACAGCCTCCCCGACGACCTGCTCTCCGGGGTCGGGATCCGCATCGGCTACTCCATCGCCCAGTCCATCCCGGTCGTGGGGAGCTGGCTCGCGTTCCTCGTGTTCGGGGGTGAGTTCCCGGCGGACGAGTTCGTCTCCCGGCTCTACATCGGCCACGTCTTCGTGGTCCCGCTCATCATGATGGGGCTGATCGGGATCCACCTGTTCCTCGTGGTCCGGCAGAAGCACACGCAGTTCCCGGGGCCGGGCCGCACGAACGACAACGTCGTCGGCGAGCGCCTGTGGCCCACCTACACCGCCAAGTCGGTGGGGCTGTTCTTCCTCATCGCCGGGGTCCTCGCCGGGATGGGTGGCCTGTTCCAGATCAACCCGATCTGGTTGTACGGCCCCTACCACCCCGACACGGTGACGACGTTCGCGCAACCGGACTGGTACATGGGGTGGGTCGAGGGGGCGCTGCGGCTGATGCCCTCGTTCCGCGTCGAGGCGTTCGGTTACGAGATCCCCAACGTGTTCTTCTCGGGCGTGCTCGTCCCCGGGGTCACGTTCGGGCTCATGTACCTCTACCCGTTCATCGAACAGCGGCTCACCGGGGCCGACCGGCGTGAACACCACCTGCTCGACCGGCCGCGGGAGCACCCGTGGCGTACGTCCCTCGGTGTGGCGATCCTTGCCTACCACGCGGTCCTGCTGGCTGCCGGCGCGCAGGACATACTCGCGGAGATGACCGGCGCGTCGATCAACCTGATCATCCGGACGCTCCAGGTGCTCGTGTTCGTGCTCCCGATCGTCGCGTGGGTGGTCACGTTCCTGCTCTGCAACCAGCTCCAGCAGGCCGACACCTACGGGGCTCGCAAGGCCGCGCTGCGCCGACGGGAGGAGGACGAGGTCGAGGTCGGCAGCGGCCTCGGCTGACGTCAGTCCTCCTCGTCGCGGTCCGGGTCGTCCGCCGCCCGGTCCGACTCCTGGGCGGACCGTGCGACCTCGCGGTCGACGTCCGCCTGGTCCCGCCGGTCCCGGTCCTCGGCGCGGTGACGGGTCGCCTCGCGGCGGTCGAGCTGGGCTTCCGTCCGGTCGAGGGCGTCGCGGGACCGGTCCACGGCCGCCCGGGCATCGGCCCCGATCCCCTCGGCGCGCTGCTGGGCCTCCTCGGCGGACCGATGCATCGAGCCGGCGCGGTCCTGCGCCTGCTCACGCCAGCGACGTTCCCGGTCGTCCATCACGCGCTCACGGCCGGTGAGCTCCTGCTCCCGGCGGTCGAGCTCCGCCTCGCGGTCGTCGGCGTTCGCTTCGCGCGCGTCCGCGCGCTCCTCACGACGATCGGCCAGCCTCTCCCGCTCGTCGGCGGCGGTCTCGCGGGCGTCTGCCTGCTGTTCCTGGTCCGAGAGGCGGCGGCGCCCGGGCGCGCCGGCACCGTCCTCAGCGGGTTCCACAGGATCGGGCACGCAGGTCCCCAGGCACGATCTACTTCTGTCAGTCTCGCCCCCGGGGGCCGCCTCTGCAAGTGGATGCACGCCGGCCCCCCATCCGTATCGCCAGGAGTGGCCCGCAGGCGTATCGTGGTGGTGCGGCGGCAGGAGCGACGGTGGTGGAGGACCAGCGGGACCAGAAGAGCGTGCACGAGCGCCAGGCAGACGCAGCCGCCGAGCGGGCCGACCGCGCCGAGGAGCGGGCGGCGGATGAGCGCGCGCGTGCAGAGCGGTCGTCCGACGCCGACGAGGCTCTGATGCACGAGCGTGCGGCCAGTCTCCATGACCAGGCCGTCGAGCTCCAGCGGAGCCACGAGCGCCACGAGCGTGAGGCGGTCGACAAGCTCGGGGACGGGGATGACGAGCACGACGAAGACGCCCCGACCGAGGCTGGATGAGCCCCGCGCTCAGCTTCCTGGCTTGACCTCACGGAAGCGGCCCATCGACTCGTCACAGCGCCGACGCGCGGCCGCCGCCTGCTCGCTGAGGAGGCGGCGGTGGTCGCGGAGCTCCTCGGCACGAGCCCGGACCGCTCCGCTCCGGGCGAGCAACTCGGCGAACCGCCGGTATCCGAACGGGTCGGGCTGGGCCTGCCGTTCAGGGAGGTCGTTCTCCATGGACCGGTAGGCGACCGTCCGCCGGCACGACCCGCAGGTCACCGCACCACCGAGGTGGGGCAGCCAGCGGTCGGGAAGAGGCGTACCGCACGCCGTGCGCCAGGTCTCGCCGCGCACGACCATCAGATGCACACGGTGGTCGCCGTCCGTGTCCGCACCCACCAGCGTGTCCGGGCTCACGGATCGACCGTCCCCGCGGCCGTCTCGGGTGGGTCGCACAGCCCCAACCAGCCTCCCAGAACGACCGCTTCGGTTCGCCCGGGGACCCCCAGCGCGTCGTACAGGTCCGCCAGGCGACGCTTCACCGTCCGTGGGGACACGAACAGCACCTCGCCCAGTTCGGCGATCGTGGCTCCGGACGCGAGCTGCTGGAGGAGCACGAGCCGTTCCTCGTCCAACCGCGTCAGGAGGTCGCGCCGGGCCGAACGGCGCGCGAGCGTCTCCTCGAGGGAGTCCCGGTCGACCGAGACCCGGTCGTGGAGGGCGGCTGCGATCAGCGCGGCGAGCTCGCCGGAGCCAACCGAGCGGCCGAGGACGCCCGCTGCCCCTGCGCCGATGGCGGCGAGCCGACGGTCCTCGTCCGCGCTCCCGACCGCGACGATCCCGACCTCGGGGTGCTGGTCGCGGATGGCACGCATCGTGAGGAGTGCGCCCGGAGCGTCGAGTTCGAGCACGACCACGTCCGCTCCGGAGTCGCGCAGGCGTTCGTGGAGATCGACCGCGTCGGGGGATGCGACCTCCACGGCGATGCCGAGCTGGTCGGTCAGCAGGGTGCCGAGTCCGGTGGCGTAGACGGCATCACCGTGCGCGAGCAGCACCCGGGTCTGGACGAACGAGACCGACGCGCCGGCGTGCCGGCCGGCCGAGGGAGCGGGGGGAGCACTCTCGCCCATATCGACTCCTCCCCGTCAGGCGTCGACAGCCTCTGCGTCCATCAGCAGGATCACACCGCGGACGTCTTCGCCGTCGCTGACGAGCGGACTGCACCGCACCTGACAACGTACGGCACGTCCGACCCGATCGCGAGCCTGGATCTCGAGTTCGAGCGGGTCGCCGTCGTCGGACCGGTCGCCGTCGTGCAGTGCGGAGAGCATCGGTTCACGCAACTCGGTGACCGGCAGCCCGATCTCGAGGTTCATGAAGTGCACACCGGCGACCTCGTCGGGCCGGAGCCCCCACAGTTCGGTCGCGCGATCGTTCCACAGGCGGACGGTCAGCTCACGATCGACGACGACGGCTGCGGATCCGAGGCTCGACAGGATCGACCGGAGGTAGGCGTTGCTCTCGTCGAGCTCCTGGGTCCGTTCGTGCAGCGCCTCGTTCATCGATGCCAGCTCGTCGTTGGCGGAGCGGAGCTCCTCGTTCATCGTCTCGAGCTCGGTGTTGGAGGACTGCAGCTCCTCGTTGGTCGTCTCGAGCTCCTCGATGGTGGACTGGAGCTCCTCGTTGGTCGTCTCGAGTTCCTCGTTGGTGGACTGGAGCTCCTCATAGGCGGTCTCGAGTTCGTTCTGTCGCGTCTCCAGCTCGTCTTCGAGGCGTTGACGTCGGGAGACGTCGCGGAACGCCACGGAGACGCCGACCGTCGCACCGTTCGGTCCGTTCAGCGGTGCGACATCGACCTCCAGCCACCGCGTCTGTTCGGCGGTCTCCCACCGCACGCCCGTGACGCCCTTCGGCTCCCGATCCTCGAGCGCGGCGTCGATGACCGAGCGGAGCTCGACGGGCCTGTACGAGAGTTCGAGGTCGTGGAAGGGCCGTCCGAGGTCGGAAGGGCGGATGCCGAACAGCTTCCGTGCGGCGTCGTTGGCCGCCAGGAGCACCCGCGCATCGGTGATCACGATCTGCGGGTTCGGCGCGGCCGCGAACGCCGCGACCACCACCTCGCCACGGGGCCCGTCGGTGTGATCGCCGGTGTTCGTCGACCGGCGCGGTACAGCAGGGAGTCCCGAGCCGTTGGGGGCGTCCGAAGCGGGGGCGAAGATCCGATGCCGGAGATCGACCGGCTCGTAGAGCTCGCTGTAGGTCAACAGCGTCTCCGACTGACCGAGGAACAGGTAGCCGCCCTCGCGCAAGGCGAAGTGGAAGCGCCGGAGGATCTCCTTCTGAGCCTCGGTGTTGAAGTACATCAGCGTGTTGCGGCACGTCAGCAGATCGAGGCGCCCGATGGGAGCATCCTGGAGCAGGTCGTGCCGACCGAAGATCACCGAACGCCGCAGGTCCTTGCGGAAGGCGAAGCCATCATCGACGTCCTCGAAGTACCGCTCACGGAGGTCCGGGCTCACGTTCTCGAGCTCCTGCTCGTGGTAGACGCCGCGCCGCGCCCTGTCGAGGTCCTCCTCGTCCACGTCGGTGCCGTAGATCTTGACCCGGGAACGGAACTCGTCGTCGCCCATCGCTTCGGCGAAGAGGATGGCGACGCTGTAGGTCTCCTGGCCGGACGAGCACGCCGGGGTCCACACCCGGATCGGCTGCGTCGAGCCGGTCCGGCTGGACACGATCGGGTCGATGGCGACGTCCGCGAGTGACGCCCATGCGTCGGGGTCGCGGAAGAACTCCGTCACGTTGATCAGGATGGTGTTGAAGAGGGCCACGAACTCCTCCGGGTGGACCTGGAGGTGGTCCAGGTACGCCTCGTAGGTCTCGACCCGCACGTCGGACATCCGGCGTGCCACCCGCCGCCGCAACGTCGGCCGCTTGTAGCTCGTGAAGTCGAACCCGCGGTGTTCGCGGAGGAACTCGAGCAGCTCCTCGAGGCCCTCGTCGGAGGGCTCGTGTCCGTCGCTCATGGACCCTCGTCAGTCGATGTGCGCCGCCGGGCGATCCAGCGGTCACGCCTCGGGTCGAGTCTACGATGGCCCGCCTGGCACGGCCGGGTCGTGTGCGCCGACTCGGAGGGCACGTTCGTCGGCGCGGATCCACCGCAGGATCGCGGCGGCGGCGGCGCCGAGGTAGACCATCCCACCCGGGACCCACATGATCGCGGCGGCGAGCTGTTGATCCTCCAGTGGCGTCAGGCCGAAGGGCTGGGTCGTGGTCAGGTGCGGCCCGTACCAGGGGGTCGGGGCGCTCGTCAGCAGAGCCGCGAGGCCCACGAACACGAGCGACGTCACGAAGGCCGCCAGTCCGGCGGCTGCAACTGGTCGGGGCCGCGCCGCGCCCATGACGGCCCAGAACCCGACCGCGGAGCCGAGCAGGGTGAGGTGTTCCAGGCCATGCGCCGGGGCTGAGGAGGCAGCGAGGTCGTAGAGCGCAGGCACGTGCCAGGCCACGACCGTTCCGACGTGCACGCCGACGGCGAGGACGAGGAGGCCCGGGCCGACCCGTCGCGCGGCCCGCGCCAGCCGTCGCCCCCAGGACCGGCGAAGGTCGAGCGGGAGCAAGGGCGTCACCGCATGGTGGATGCGACCCAGGAGCAGCAACGGAGCGGCCACGAGCGTGAGCAGCAGGTGCTGCACCATGTGCGCCGCGAAGAGCGCCTCGGCGAGGGCCTCCAGCGGCGAGACGAGCGCCACCACGAGCGCCACGATGCCGGCGCCGAACGCGATCGCCTGCCGGCCGTTGACGGTGGTGCCAAGGCCTCCGGCTCGCCGCACGCCGAGGACGTACACCACCGTCGTGGCCGTGATCGCGAGCAGCAAGCCGGGGTCGGCCGTCCAGGCCCCCGCGAGCTCGCCCGGTTGCGGTGCGGTCGTCATCCGCCGGCGCACGGGTCGATGAACAGGACCGGCACCCATTCCGCGACGATCAACACCGCGTTGAAGAGGTTGATGACGACGCCCGCCCATCCGAGCATGCGGGCCGACGCGACGCTCGGGGAGACCGGGTCGGCCCCCTTGGTCGACCAGGCGAGCACGAGCGCGTGGAGCGTGATCGCGAGCGCTGCGACCGTGACCGCGTGCATGGGCCACAGCTGGCC
>JAWVZB010000128.1:0-7951 GCA_033722375.1 Nitriliruptorales bacterium
GACCGACTCGACCTCCCGTTCGCCGAACGTGATCCTGGACCTGACCCGCCTCCCCGAGCCCAGCGACACGGGATCGGGGCCGGTCGGGGCGCTCGCACGCTTCGTCCGGCGCATCCAACTGATGCGCGGTGACTACAACGGGCGGATGCTGACCCTGCGCCAGCAGGATCTCGAGGCGGTGGCTCACGCCACGGGCACTGACCCGGACGACCTCGCCGACGAGCTCCGTCAGCAGGCCATCCTCGCGCGGTCCTAACTCAGGACCGCACCGCCAAGCGCCACTCCTCACGATCGACGAACCCCGCCCCGCGGTACGCCCGTAGGGCGGGTTCGTTGTTCGCGCGGACGTGGAGCGAGATCGGCCGGCCGACGCCCATCTGGGCCATGGCGTGACGCACCGCGGCGGCCACGAGCGCCCGCCCAAGACCGCGCCCCCGGTGGGACGGCTCGACCACGATCCCCGCGAGCTGCACCCCGTACCGACGCGACGAGACCGAACGTTCGAGCTTGGCGATCGGCTCGCCGACCGGACCCACGCAGTAGATGAGCCGGTCGCGGACTGTGCGCTCGAAGCGGCGTGCGTACCCGCGCAGGCCGGAACGCCCCGGATCGGGACCGAACCCGTCGTCCACGTGGAGGGTCACCGCGAGCCGCGCCAAGGCAGGGATGTCCTCCACAAGGGCCAGACGAACGCCGGGGTCGGCCACGTCGCCTTCGTCGGGGACACGGGCTGGGTCGACAGTCAGGAAACGCTGCACGTGCACCCGGAGGTCGGGGGTCCGTCGGGTGTGCTCGAGGACGCCCTCCGCCGCAGCGGCGTCGCCGACCATCAGGCGCCAGCGACGGGACGGGATACCGGCCGCAGCGACCACGCTGCCGTCACCACAGGGCACGAGGATGCGCCCGGGCATGACGACAGCGGCGGCCCAGCGGTCGCGGTCCTCGGCGACCCGAACCGTGGTGGCGCCTTCGACCATCGCACTCAGCGGGAACATGTGCCGGACCGCACCACCGACCTCGCAGGGCCACGTCTCGAGCCGGCGCACGACCTGTTCGACCTCGTCCTCGCGGCACCGGCGCCACCGGACCCCGGTGATCATCCCGCGAGCGGCAGGTTCGGATCGACCTCGAGGTCGAGCGGTGACTGCTCCCCCGCGACGAGCTGGTTCGCGCCGCTGGCGGCGACCATGGCCCCGTTGTCGGTGCAGAGCTGCACGTGTGGGACCAGGAGCCGCATGCCGAGGTCCTCGCACGCGTCCCGTGCACGTTCGCGCAGCCGGCTGTTGGCAGCGACTCCGCCGGCGAGGACGAGCTGGTCGATGCCCTCGGCCTTCGCCGCCCGCATCGACTTGTCCACCTGGACGTCCACGATCGCCTCCTGGAAGGACGCGGCGACGTCTGCCAGATCGGGCTCCTCCCCCGCAGCTTCGAGTCTGCGGAGGTAGCGGATCACCGCGGTCTTCAGACCCGACAGCGAGAAGTCGTAGGTCCCGTCGTCGATCATCGCCCGGGGGAAGTCGATCGCGTGCGGGTCCCCCCGTGTGGCGAGCTTGTCGATCTCGGGGCCGCCCGGGAACCCGAGGCCGATGAAGCGTGCGATCTTGTCGAACGCCTCGCCGGCGGCGTCGTCGAGGGTCGCGCCGAGCTCACGGAACTGGCCGTCCTCCCCCAGGACCACGAGGCTCGTGTGTCCACCGCTGACCACCAGGGCGAGCAGCGGCGGCTCGAGCTCGCCGTACTCGAGCTGGGCGGCCTCGACGTGCGCGCGGAGGTGGTTCACGCCGACCAGGGGGAGTCCGTGGGCGAGCGACAGTCCCTTCGCCGCCGACACGCCGACGAGCAGCGCCCCGACCAGCCCGGGACCGGACGTGACCGCGAGCCCTTCGATGTCCTCGAGCCGGCAGCCAGCCTCGACCAAGGCCCGGTCCACGGTCGGCATCATGAGCTCGAGGTGCGCACGGGCAGCCACCTCGGGGACGACCCCGCCGTAGGGGGCGTGGAGCTCGACCTGCGAGGCGATCACGTTCGAGCGCACGGTGAAGCGATCCTCGACGACACCGACGGCGGTCTCGTCGCAGGAGGTCTCGATCCCGAGGACCAGCATCCGTCAGCCCTTCCGCATGACGAGGGCGTCCTCGCCGTCGGGGTAGTAGCGCTCGCGCGTCCCGACGGCCACGAACCCGAGGTCACGGTACAAGCCGCGTGCGGCGTGGTTCCCGGCACGCACCTCGAGGCTGACCTCCTGTGCGCCCCGCTCTCGAACGAGACCGACGAGCGCGGTGACCAGCTCGCGTCCGATGCCGCGTCTGCGGTGGGCGGGATCGACCGCGACCGTCAGGATCTGTCCCGCGCCGGGAGCCAGCAGCGCGCCGGCGAACCCGACGACCGCCTCGCCACGACGAGCTACGAGGTAGCAGCGATCGGCGCGGCCGAGGTCCACCTCGTCGGGGGTCGGCCAGCCCGTCTGGGGCGTGCAGCGGGCGTCGATGCCGGCCACGGGACCGAGGTCGTCGGGGCGCATCACCCCGACCGTCATGGGGGGATCGATCACGTAGGTCACGACCCCGTGCTCCCGCCGCCCTTCATGCGCCCACGGGTCTGCCAGCCGATCCGGGCGTCGGCCTGACGCAGGTACAGGGGTTGCAGCTCCCCGGGGCGCTGGGTCTCCTCACGGATGAACCGTTGCCGGGCGAGATGGACCAGGTCGCCGGCATCGGGATGGGCGATGTCGACACCGGCCAGCTCCGCATCGACACGCCGCAGCTCATCGGCGTACCGCAACCCTCCTTCGCCGAGCACGAGCACCTCTTCGCCGGCGCCCTCGATCTCGCCCGCCAGCTTGTCGGCGGATCCGAGCCGCACGTCGGTGAGGCGTTGCACGCCGCCCGGTGCGCTGCGGTAGAAGGCCCAGTACAGCTCCTTGCGGCGGGCATCGAGGGCCACGCACATCAGCCGCTTGACGTGGCGGGCGCGGAAGGCGATGACGTCCAGCCCGTTCAGGCCCACGGTGGGCAGACCCCGCGCCGACGCGAACGCCTGGGCGGTCGCGATCCCGACCCGAAGGCCCGTGTACAGCCCGGGACCCAGTCCGACCGTGACGCCGGTGACGTCGTCGGCGCCGGCCTGGATCTGTGCGAGGCAGAACTCGATCGCAGGCGCCAAGAACTCCCCGTGGCGCTGGTCGACCCCGAGGCTGGCGGAGGCGACGACCCGCTCGTCGTCCGCGAGCGCCACCGACGAGCGGGGCGTGGACGTCTCGATGCCGAGCAGCAGCATCACGCGACCCCTTCGTCGTTCCAGGCCCAGCTCGCGCAGGCAGCCTCGAGTTCGGCCAGGCGGTCGGTCCAGGCGCCGTGGCCCCGCAGCTCGAGGATCCGGTCGGCGTCGAGCTCGTCCTCGGCGAGCCGGATCTCGATCTCGAGCCGGTCCGCGGGGAGCAGCGCGCCGATCGCGTCGCCCCACTCGATGACGGTGAGGCGGTTGGGGGCCATGACCTCATCCCCGAGATCCAGCACGTCCTGGAGCCGGTCGAGGCGGTAGACGTCGACGTGGACCAGCGGGATGTCCGCGTCGTCGTAGCGGCGGACCAGCATGAAGGTCGGCGAGGTCACCCGGCGGTCGACACCGATGGCCTTGGCGACCCCCTGAACGAAACAGGTCTTGCCGGCCCCGAGCTCGCCCGTCAGAGACACGACGTCGCCGGCTTGCAGGGTCTTCGCCGCGGCAGCGGCGGCCGACCGCGTGTCCGCGGCACTGGTGGTGCGCAGCACGAGACCGCGAGCCGACACGTCAGTCGCTGTCGCCGTGGCGGGCGCGCAGGTCGGCCATGGCGTCGGCTCCGGTGGCGAGCTCGCCGTCGAGCACGCCCTTGGCCGTCCGGAGATCACGGAGGAGCGACGGCACCGCCTGCGAGTGGCCGCGGAGCGCCTCGATCGGATGGAACGTGGGGATCAGGGTGACGCCGTCGAAGAGGTCGAGCCGCAGCCCGAGGAGCCGGTTGTACGGGGCGTTCTTCCCGAGCATCAGCTTGGTGGCGGTGGGCCCGAGCGTGACGATCACCTGGGGACGCACGTGCGCGATCTGCTCGAGGAGGTAGGGGGCGCAAGCCTCGATCTCCTCGTCCTCGGGGTCACGGGACGCCGGTGGCAGGCACTTGACCACGGTCGTGATGTAGGTCGACTCGGGGTCGATGCCGACGTCCTTCATGGCGTTCTTGAGGACGTTGCCGGCACCCCCCGCGAACGGGACCCCCTGGAGGTCGTCGTGGCGGCTCGGGGCGTCGCCGAGCAGCAGCAGATCGGCGTCCTCGTCCCCCTCGCCGAAGACGACCTGGGTGCGGGACTCCGACAGCGCACAACGGGTGCAGCCCTCGGCGTCGCCGGTCAGTTCCTTCCAGGAGCGGAAGTCGTCACTGTCCCATTCGAACGGGTTGGGGGGACGTGTACGCACGCTGGTCTCGGCGGCGGCGGTGTCCGCCACGGTGGGCCTCCGGAGTCGCAGGAAAGAGGGAGTCGGTCGCTGCTGAGCCCAGAACGGGATCGCGCAGACCGTGTTGGCCCGAGGGTACCGCCCGGCCCGTGGGAGCGAGCGCGGACGCTACCCGGAAGGGACAGGTCCGACGCTCACTGGTCGGCGAGGCCGGGGAACTCGGTGTAGGGCTCGGGCAGGCCCGTGAGCGAGGTGGCCTGTTGCGGGCCGCGACGGCAGGCCTCCGCGACCACATCAGCGGCCATGGCCGTGACGAGGTCGATGTGGGTCTCGACCTCCTGGGTGGCGAGACAGAACAGCGCATCACCGTCGAAGTAGGTGTGCGCGGGCCAGACCGCCCGGGCGATGCCCGCGCCGGCCAGGTCCGCGACCTTGTAGGCCTCGAGCTTGCTGAGCCGGGCGTTCGTGATGAGGCAGCCGATCACGGTGTTCTCGGCGGGTCCGGTGCCGGGAGCCTGTCCGTCGGCGTCGTCGTCCTCGAAGAACGAGGTGTCGTAGGGGTAGCGGAGCGTGTCGTCACCGACGCGGGCGCGGGCGATCCACGTGCCGTCCTCGGCGCGGATCTCCCCGACCGCGTTGTTGACGACTAGCGCGCCGACCACGATGTCCTCGTGGCGACGGACGGCGACGCCCTGTCCACCGCGCCAAGCGTGCTCGAGGCCGGCGACGCCCGCCACCTTGGTCCCGGTGCCCGCCCCGACCGCACCTTCGGGCGGGTCGTCGGTCGAGGCGGCCTCGCAGGCCGCGTAGCCGGCGTCGGCATCGGGCCGGTGGTCGGGGAACGCGATCGACGCGTCGAGGACGATCGCCCCGCCGACGATGGGCACCCGCGCCGCCTTGGTCTGGTAGCCACGGTCGTGCTCGGCGAGCCAGCGCACCACCCCGTCGGCGGTGGAGAGCCCGAACGCCGAGCCGCCCGACAGCACCACCCCGTGGCACTCGGACACCTTCCCGAACGGTCCGAGCGCGGCCGCCTCCCGGGTCCCGGGGGACCAGCCGGCCACCGCGACCGCTCCGAGCGTCCCCTCCGGTGGCAGGATCACGGTGCAGCCGGTCGGGGCGTGCTCCGAGGTCCACACGCCCACCGCCACCTCCGGATGCCCGAGCGCCATCAGGCGACCCGTTCGCGGGTGGAGGCGGTCAGCTCGGCGATCAGGGCGTTGACGGTGGGGGCAGCCTCGAGCGGGGTCATATGGCCCGTGGCCGGCAGCGCGACGAGCTCCGCGATCTCGCAGCGGTCGGCCATGCGCCGTGACAGCTCGATCGGTGTCAGCCAGTCCTCGGTGCCGCACACCACGAGCGTCGGCATCGTCAGGTGCGTGAGCGATTCGTCCTCGTCGAGCTGCAGCAACGGCCCCAGCACCCCGGTGACCATGTGGAAGTCGGAGTCCAGCAGGAGCTGCTCCGTGAAGTCGACGTAGCGCGGCTCCGCGCCCCGCCACAGCCCGAACTCACGGGTCAGCAGGAACGACAGGTCGGTCGAGATGGCGTAGACCCGCGCAGCGAACGCGGCCGCGCCGGGCCCGCCGAGACGCAGCAGGCGGCGGATGACGTCCTCGATGCGGGCGACGGTGTGGATCCCGAAGCCGAAGCGGACATCGTCGACCGAGGCGCGCGACGCGGTCGACAGCAGCAGCACCCCGGCGATGCGGTCGGCGAGCTCGGGATGGCGCCGGATCGCGTTCAGGATGCTCATCCCCCCGAGCGAGTGGCCACACAGCACCAGCGGACCGGGGTCGGTGGCCTGGTCGATGACGGCCGTGAGGGTGTCGCCGAACAGGTCCAGCGAGTACTCACCGGAGCGCGGGTCAGAGCTGCGCCCGTGGCCGGGCTGGTCGTAGGTCACCAGCCGCAGGCGGTCAGAGAGGCCGAGGACCTGCTCGTGCCAGACGCGGGTGCTGCACACCCAGCCGTGGCTGAACACCACCTGCGGGGCGCTCCGCGGGCCGTAGGTCTCGACGTTGATCCGCAGCCCGTCGGGTCCGCGGACCTCCGAGGCGTCGCCGGCGATGGTGCCGAGGGCGGGCCCGGCGGGCTGTGGTGCGGTGAGGCGGTGGCGGAGGACGACGCGCTCCGCGAGGTAGCCGGCCGCGGCGCCGGCGGCGACCGCAGCAGCGACGAGTCCACGGGTCACGGCGCCTCCTCTCCGGCCGCGAGCCTAGGTCACACGCCCGGCGGCGCCCCGCAGATCAGGCGCCGAGGTAGGTGCGGGGGACGCGGGCGGTGATGGAGGTGGCGATCTCGTAGGTGATGGTCTCGGCTGCCTCGGCCCATTCGTCGGCGGTGATCCGCGCCCCGTCCTGGCCGCCGAGGAGCACGACCTCGTCGCCGATCTCGATCTTCTGGTCGCCGCACCACACCATGACCTGGTCCATGCACACGTTGCCGGCGACCGGGCGCCGTGCGCCCCGCACCAGCACATCCACACGGTTGGAGACCAGCCGCGGGACACCGTCGGCGTACCCCACCGGCAGCGTGGCGAGCCAGCCGTCGGCCGGTGCCTCCCACGTGTGCCCGTACGAGACGGCGGTGCCGGCGGTGATCCGTTTGGCGTAGGCGACCTCGGTCACGAACCGCATGGCGGGGCGGAGGTCGAAGTCCGCTGCGGGAAGCTGGGGCGCGGGTGACAGCCCGTACATCGCGATCCCGACCCGCACGAGGTCGTGGTGTGCGCGGGGGTGGGCGAGGGTCGCGGCGGAGTTGGCCGCGTGGACGAAGTCGGGCTCGATGCCCGCGCCCCGCGCGCGGTCGAGGAAGCGGTCGAATCGGTCGAGCTGGCGCTCGGTCGTGGAGACGTCGGGTTCGTCGGCGCGGGCCAGGTGGGTCCAGAGCCCCGTCACGTCGACGTGGTCAGCGTCGGTCGCTGTGGCCAGGAGCCCGTCCCAGTCTTCCTCCGGCGCCCCGACCCGGCCCATGCCGGTGTCGGCCTTGAGGTGGATCTCGGCCCGGGTGTCGCGGTCCCGTGCCGCCGCGTCCATGGCGGCCAGGAAGCCCAGGGTGTAAACCGCCGGCGTGATCCCGGCGGCCAGGATGCGGTCCGCAGCCTCGTTCGGAGGTTCGGAGAGCAGCAGGATCGGGGCGTCGAGACCGGCCTGTCGCAGCTCCTCGCCCTCCTCGACCAGCGCGACCGCGAGCCAGGTGGCGCCCGCCTCCAGCGCGGCCCGCGCTACGGGCACCGCCCCGTGGCCGTAGCCGTCGGCCTTGACCACGGCGCAGACGTCCGCGTCGCCCGCTCGGTCAGCCAGCACCTCGACGTTGTGGCGGATCGCATCGAGGTCGATCTCGGCGTACGTGGGCCGGACCCGGGTCACAGCGGGCCGCTCACGAACGGGTAGCCGGGCGCCATGATCGCGAGCGAGCGCGTGAGGTCCAGCGCGTCCGGCAGCGCGTCGAGTAGATCCTCGGCCGTGGAGCGGCCGGCGGTCTCCTCACCGGCCAGCTCGCCGGCGAGCCCGTGCCACCA
>JAWVZB010000129.1:0-7912 GCA_033722375.1 Nitriliruptorales bacterium
AGACCTCGCGGACCCTGCCGACCTCGAGCAGCTGCGCAGGCGGGTGCTGTCGGACACCGGCAGCGAGCCGGTGGTCGCCTCGGCGGTCACCGGAGCGGGCATCGACGAGCTCGTGGAGCGGATCGGGCTGCGGCTACCGGGCCGGCGGATCCGTGTCAGCGGCACGATCCCCTTCGAACGCCACGACCTCGTGGCTGCCGCCCACGAGCACGGTGAGGTGCACAAGGAAGCTCACGACGCCGACGGGACCACCCTCGTGGCGACCGTGGATCAGGACGTCGCGCTGGACATGCGTCCGTGGCTCGACGACGACCCCTTCGCCGAGGAGCCGGACGCCTGGGAGGCGTGACCCAGCGAGGCGTCAGAGGCTGCGCAGCACCGTGACCACGCGGCCCATGATCTTCGACTCGGAGTCCTCGGAGACCGGGATCGGCTCGTAGGCGTCGTTGGCCGGATCGAGGAAGACCCCACCGTCCTTGGTCCGGCGGAAGAACTTCACGGTCGCCTCGCCGTCGATCAGCGCGGCACACATCTCGCCCCGCTCGACCGATGGCTGCTCGCGGACGACCACCAGGTCGCCGTCGAACACCCCGGCGTCGATCATCGAGTCCCCGCGGACCCGGAGCATGAAGAGCGTGCCCTCGCCCACGAGGTCGCGGGGGAGGGGGTACATCGTCTCGACCGTCTCCTCGGCGACGATCGGAGATCCTGCGGCGATCTCGCCGACGAGCGGCACGTTCCTGGTGTGCTCGGGGCGGACGTCGATCATCGTGTCGGGGTCGCGGCCGAGCTCGAGCGCGCGGGGCTTGGTCGGGTCGCGACGCAGGAACCCCTTGTCCTCGAGGTGGGCGAGCTGGGCATGGACCGACGAGGTCGACTTCAGTCCCACCGCGTCACAGATCTCGCGGACCGACGGTGGGTAGCCGTGCTCGTCCACGTAGCGGTGGATCATCTCGAGGATCTGGTGCTGTCGTTCGGTGAGTTCGGTGTCGTCGCCCACGCCCGCGTTCTCCTTGTGGAAGTCCCTGTGGCCTCGTGCTGCTGGTTCCGTTGCGACGCACTGCCGAACGGATGTTCGAACCGAACAGTAACAGACGACCCCCTCGAGAGCAAACATCTGTTCGACTTGACAACCGAACGAGTGTTCGGCGATGATGCGAACAGATGTTCGGATGTCACAGGGTCGTCGTACGGTCCTGACATCACGAGGAGATGCCCATGGGACACCCAGCGAAGAGCCAGCAGGCCACCGCAGACCGAGTCGCGCCACGGGTGGCGAGGACGCCGGCCCTGGCCGAGGTGATCGTGCTCGACGAGCACCGGCCCGTGCCGGACCGGTCGGTCTACCTGCGGCGACGGGTGCTCGTGGCGCTGGCCGTCACCGCGCTCCTCGCCGTCGTCACCGTGGGTCTCGGCCGGATCGCCGCCACCGCGGCTCCCGACACTGCCACCGACGGCCACGTCGTCGTCGAGCCGGGCCAGACGCTGTGGCAGGTGGCCGTCGAGCACGCACCGGCGGACACCGACCCGCGGGCCTACCTCGACCGGATCGTCCAGGTCAACGGCCTCGATGGCGCGGCCGTGGACGCCTGGGAGGTGGTCCTGCTCCCGGCCGACTGATCGCCCGATCTCAGCGGTCGGCGGTCACCTTGGGCGGCTCGTCCTTCTTGAGCGAGTGGAGCTCCTTCTCGAAGTCCTCGGGACCCTGGAAGTCCTTGTAGACCGAGGCGAAGCGCACGTAGGCCACCGGATCGAGGTCACGGAGGTGGCTCAGCACGGTCAAGCCGACCTGTTCCGAGGTGACCTCGCGTTCACCCGACGCCCGCAGCGATCGCTCCACGCTGGCCGCCGCGAGCTCGAGTTCCTCGGTCTCCACCCGGCCCTTGGCCGCCTTGGCCATCCCGTCGAGGACCTTGTCGCGAGAGAACGCCGTCACCACGCCGCCGCGCTTGCGGACGTGCAGGTCGGGCAGCTCGATCCGCTCGAAGGTGGTGAACCGTGAGTCACAGCGGGCACACTCGCGGCGACGCCGGATGGACTCGCCGCCCGTCGCCGGGCGCGAGTCCACCACGCGGTCGTCGTCGGCGCCGCAGGTGGGACAGCGCAGGGCGCGCCTCCTCCAAGACTCGGTCATCCGGACGGTATGAGCCTCCCCGGGCAGTGTCGAACAGGTGCAGCGTGGAGTCCCCGCCTGCGATCGAGGACCGTCCATGAACCGCCCGCCCCACGCGCTGCTCACTGCACTCGGTGTCGAGCTGCTCGGCGAACCGGCTGCGGGGCCCGGAGACTGGCGCGAGCAGCCCGTCACGATCGCGGCCGCCGCCGAGGACGCCGGGGCCCACGTCGGTGTCGTGGCTGCGCTCACGGCGTCGCTGCCCGGATCGCGGTCCGGGGTCGCCCTGACCGGTGTGTCGCTGCGGTTGTCGGAGACCATCCCGACCGACGAGCCGATCCTGCTGCGGGTGCGCCGGACGGTGGGTGGCCACCACGAGGCAGAGGTGCAGCTGCACGACCGGGCCGTCGCCGAGGGGGAGGTCGAGATCGCGGGTCGGGATCCTGCGCCGAAGGTGCCGGATCTGGTCGAGATGGTCTCCCTCCCGTTCGGGGAGGCGGCACCCGACCACCGTTGTGACGTCTTCTCGGCGCCGGTCGGCCTGAACCGTGAGGCCACCCTCATGCGTCCCGGGCTCGTGGCGATCCCGTGGATCGTCGAGGATCTCCTCGACAGCGGTGACGGCCGGGCGCACCCGCTCGCGGTGGCCTTCCTCGAATGCGTCGCCCGCATCGCTGCTGGCGTCCCCCCTGGGGCGGCGACGAGGACGATCCACCTGCGGTGGTTCGCGGACATGCCGGTGCTGGAGCCCATCCGGGTCGTGGGTCGGGCGGACCCGGTGGCCGGCGACGACGTCTGGCAGGGGCGCGCTGCCGCCATCGATGAGGAGGAGATCGTCTACGCGATGGCGTCGGTCGAAGCGCGGCGCGTCCGACCGTCCTGAGATCGCCCTACCCCGACTCGGGCTCCCGCTCGGCGTCGGTGGAGGTGTCGAGTCGGGGCTCACGACGCTCGATGAGGAACGTCTTCCCGTGGCGGCCCTTGTCGTCGGTCCAGTCGTTGACGACCTCGAGACGTCCGTCCTGACGGCGCTGGATGCGCGCGCGACCGCGGCCGGTCACCACCCGGTGGCCCGAGTCGGTGTCGGCCTCGTGGATGTAGCGGTAGATCAACACGTCCCGGTCGAGGATGCCGGCGAGCTCGCCTTCGGCGATGGTTCCCCCCGAGTAGCGCGCGAGGGCGCGCCGCCCCTCCTGGAGGAACCGGAACACGAGCTCCGGCTCGGATTCGCCGTTGCCCTCGAGGACGTCCTCGACCTCGAAGACGAGACCGTGGAGGTCGTAGCCCTCGTCGTCTGCGCGGTGGCGCCCCGCCTCCCAGTCGCTCCGGGTGAGGGCGTAGCCCCACTCCGAGGCGAAGCGGCCGTCGGGCAGCGGATAGCTGTCGCGGTACCTCGCTTCCATGCGGAACCCGGCGGCCGTGAGCGCCCGCTGCATCGGGATGTTGTTCTCGTGGGTGCGACCGACCAGGCGATGGAGGTCCTCGTTGGCGGCGAAGTGATGCTCGGCGAGCTGGCGGAGCACCTCGCGACCGACACCACGGCCGCGGTAGGCCGACGCGAGGCGGATCTCCATCGTCGCGTCGCCAGTGGCGATGTCGCTGACCAGCACGAAGCCGGCCGGATCACCGTCGACCATCACGGCCCATCCCCAGCGGTCCTCGGTGGCCCAGCGTCCCTCGTCGAGTTCCGCGGCGAGCTTCTCCTCGTTCCAGTCGAAAGGACGCGCGAGGGCAGAGCCCGAGTCCCGATCGACCTCGACGAGCCAGGTCGCGTCGTCGGACGTGAGCATCCGAAGGTGGACCTCAGCGTTCGTGGGTGGCATGCGCCGGGGCTCCCCTCACCGACTGCGTGCGCGGTCCGGATCGCCGAGGAAGGAGTGGCGTCCGGTCGTGGCTCTCACGCTAGCGGACGGCGGGTGGCACCGCCGTGTGGGTGGGGACTGCACGGTCGGGGTCGGGTCGGCCCTCGTTCGGCCCGGCGCGGTCATCTAGCCTCGGTGGGCGGACCGAAGGAGTGGAACCAGTGACGTCGTCAAACTGGAAGCTGTCTGCCACCGAGCTGGCCGCCCGCGCCCAGGCCGGCGAGCTCGATCCGGCCGACGTCGTCACCGAGGCCCTGGCCCGGATCGAGGCCAAGGACGGGGCGCTCGGGGCGTTCTGTGCCCGGCGCGACCAGGCCGCCCTGGCCGAGGCACAGGTGTTGGCGGGGCGGGGCGACCTCGCGGAGCTCCCGCTGGCCGGCGTGCCGGTGGCGGTCAAGGACATCGTCGATGTCGAAGGGATGGCGACCCGGTACGGCTCGCAGGCGACCGACCCCTCGGCGGCGACGCAGGACGGCGATATCACGAGGCGGCTCCGCGATGCCGGGGCGATCGTGATCGGCAAGACGCGACTGCCCGAGCTCGCCATCTGGCCGTTCTCCGATGATGCCGACGGTGTCGCGAGGAACCCGTGGGAGACCTCGCGTTCTTCCGGCGGGTCGTCCGGCGGAAGTGCCACGGCTGTCGCCGCCGGGATGGCGCCGATCGCGCTCGGATCCGACGGCGGTGGCTCGGTCCGGATCCCCTCGGCGGCGTGCGGGCTCTTCGGGATCAAGCCGGGTCGTGATCTCCTGCCGGTGCTCGAACCCGAGGGCGAGGTGCACTGGTTCGGGATGAGCCACTACGGACCGATCGCCACGACCGTCGCGGATGCCGCGCTGATGCTCGATGTGATGGCCGGGACCGACCGCTACCGCGATCCCTCCCCTCCTGACGGCCCTCTGGCGATCGCCGTCTCGGCCACCCCGGCGTCCCCGCTCGGCATGGTCAGCGACGAGTGGCGCGACGCGGTCGTCGCCACCGCACGGGTTCTCCACCGGGCGGGCCATCACCTCACGGGCGCGACCCCTCCCTACACCTTCGGCGACGTGCGCGCGTTCTCGGCGCGGTGGATCCAGGGGCCCGGCCGCGACGTGGCGCAGCTCGGTCTCGATCCCGCGGACCTCGAACCCCGCACGCAGAGCCACCTGAAGATCAGCGACACCGCGGGACGACTCATGCCCATCGAAGCCGACCAGGTGCGCTCGTGGCGCGAGCGACTCGCTCGGTTCTTCGACCGCTTCGACGTGCTCGTGACGCCGGCGCTGTCGACGTTCCCGGTGGCGTCCAGCGACTGGCGGGAGCGCTCGTGGGCGGCCAACCTCGCGGCCGCGTTGCCGCAGGCGGAGTTCACGGGCATGTGGAACCTCGCGGACTTCCCGGCTGCGTCGGTGCCCGCGGGCGTCGCCGACAACGGCCTGCCCGTCGCGGTTCAGATCGTGGCGCCCGACGGGCGTGAGGAGCTCGTGCTGTCGGTCGCGGCCCACCTCGAGGAGCTCGCCCCCTGGGTACGGCACGCCCCTGCGGTCGCCTGAGGCTGGCGAGCACGTTCGGTCACACAGGGGGTGTGCGCGGCGGTCGCACAGTTAGCGAGCAGCAAGCGCGGTGGACAACCCCCCGATCCGGTGTGGATGAGGTGTGGACAGCCTGTGGGTCGCGGGCCACGGCGGGTGCTCGACCACAAGATGTTGTGGTTGGGCCTGTGAATCCCTCCCAACCGGTTGTGCTCGCACCTGTCACACCCATGGTGCAGACTCGTTGACAGGCGCCCTCGTCACCGGTGTAATCACATCGGTGTCATCTGAACCGAACAACAGGAGCCGCGATGGCCGAGTCCACCACCACCGACGACCCGATCGTCCTCCCCGACACGGAGACGACCGACGAGAAAGTGCCCGGTGGCGGCGCACCGATGACGGTGGGTGGGAAAGGCAAGGCCAAGGGCCTCGTGTTCGACCGACACTTCACCCGTCCGGGGGTCCACCCCTACGACGAGGTCGAGTGGGAGTCGCGTGACGCGGTCATCAAGAACTGGCGCGACGGCACCATCAGCTTCGAGCAGCGCGGGGTCGAGTTCCCCTCCACCTGGTCGATGAACGCGACCACGATCGTGGCCCAGAAGTACTTCCGGGGCCCGCTCGGCTCGCCCGAGCGCGAGAGCTCGGTCAAGCAGATGATCGACCGTGTCGCTGACACCATCACCCGCTGGGGCCGGGAGGGCGGCTACTTCGCCGACGACGAGTCGGCCGAGATCTTCAACCTCGAGCTCAAGCATCTGCTCGTGAACCAGAAGGCGGCGTTCAACTCCCCGGTGTGGTTCAACGTCGGCGTCGAGGACGAGCCGCAATGCTCGGCCTGCTTCATCCTGTCCGTCGAGGACACGATGAGCTCGATCCTCAACTGGTACGTCGAAGAGGGGACGATCTTCAAGGGTGGCTCGGGCTCGGGCATCAACCTCAGCTCCATCCGCTCCTCCAAGGAGACGCTGCGGGGCGGCGGCGAGGCGTCCGGTCCGGTCAGCTTCATGCGGGGCGCGGACGCGTCCGCCGGGACCATCAAGTCGGGGGGCAAAACCCGCCGCGCCGCCAAGATGGTGATCCTGAACGTCGACCACCCCGATATCGAGGAGTTCGTCTGGACCAAGGCGCACGAGGAGAAGAAGATCCGCGTGCTCCGTGAAGCCGGGTTCGACATGGACCTCGACTCGCCCGACTACGCCTCGGTGCAGTACCAGAACGCCAACAACTCGGTCCGGGTCACCGACGAGTTCATGCAGGCCTACGAGGCCGACACCGATTACGGCCTGAAGGCGGTCACGACCGGCGAGGTCATCGAGGAGAAGTCGGCGCGTGACGTGATGCGCCAGATCGCCGAGGCGGCCTGGGAGTGCGCCGACCCCGGCATGCAGTACGACACCACGATCAACGACTGGCACACCTGCCCCGAGTCGGGCCGGATCAACGGCTCCAACCCGTGCTCGGAGTACATGCACCTCGACAACTCGGCCTGCAACCTCGCGTCGCTGAACCTCAAGAAGTTCTACGACTACGACGCGGACCACTTCGACATCGAGTCGTTCAAGCGCGCGGTCGAGGTCATCTTCGCTGCACAGGAGATCGTGGTCACCCCCTCGAGCTACCCGACCGAGCAGATCGGTGACAACGCCCGCGCGTTCCGTGAGCTCGGGATGGGCTACGCCAACATCGGCGGGCTGCTCATGTCGCTCGGCATCCCCTACGACTCCGACGAGGGTCGTGCGTGGTGTGGGGCGATCACCGCGCTCATGACAGGTCACGCCTACCGCAGCTCCTCCGAGTTCGCCCGCGTGGTGGGCCCGTTCGCGGGCTACAAGAAGAACGAGAAGCCGATGCTGCGGGTCATCAAGAAGCACCGCGAGGCGGTCGAGGACATCGATCCGCGCAAGGTGCCTGCCGAGATGCTCGACGCCGCCCGACAGGCGTGGGACGAGGCTCTCGAGCTCGGTGGCCAGCACGGCTACCGCAACAGCCAGGCCAGCGTGCTCGCCCCGACGGGCACCATCGGTCTCATGATGGACTGCGACACCACCGGCATCGAACCCGACCTCGGGCTCGTCAAGACCAAGAAGCTGGTCGGTGGCGGCTCGATGTCGATCGTCAACCAGACCGTCCCGCAGGCGCTGCGCAAGCTCGGTTACAACGAGGAGCAGGTCGAGGCCATCGTCGCCCACATCGACGAGCACAAGTCCATCAAGGATGCCCCGGCGCTCCGGCCCGAGCACGAGGCGGTGTTCAGCTGCGCGATGGGCGACAACGCCATCCACTACATGGGTCACGTCCGGATGATGGCTGCGGCGCAGCCGTTCATCAGCGGGGCGATCAGCAAGACCGTGAACATGCCCGAGGAGGCCACGGTCGAGGACGTCGAGCAGCTCTACGTCGATGCGTGGAAGCTCGGGATC
>JAWVZB010000130.1:0-7810 GCA_033722375.1 Nitriliruptorales bacterium
CGAGCCACGCGGCTCCGGTTCCGAGCACCGCCGTCGAGCCGGAGACCGTGACGGCGAGCAGGAGGGTGTTGAAGGTGGGCCGCAGCAGGTCGGTCTCCGCGACGGTGGTGAGGTAGGTGCCGTCGAGGAGGTTCCGCAGCACCAGGAACCCGACCGGTGTGGCGAAGGCGACACCGATGACCGTCCCGGCGACCACGAGCCAGGGCGGTGGGGACCGACGCCGGGCGGCCTCCGCTGGCGCCCCGCGGACCGGTTCCTCGGGGCGCGGTTCGGTGGCGGTGTCAGCGGTCGAGGTCACTCTCGGCGATCAGTTCGGTGGTGCGTCGCAGGGTCTCCCCGAGATCGTCGAAGGACACATCGGGGAGCTGGCTCGTGTCGATGGCCGGCAGCTCGTCGGAAGGATCGATACCCGCCGCCACCGGGTACTCGAACGTCTGCTGTCGGAAGTACTGCTGGGCCTGCTCGCTCAACAGGAACGCGATGAACTCCTCCGCCGCCTCGGGCTTGTCGGTCCCCGCGACGATCGAGGCGCTCGACGTGATGACGAGGTTGCCGAGGTCGGTGCCGTCGAAGCGGTGGTTCCTGCTCGGGAGGTCGGGATCCTCGGCCAGGAACCGGTGGTTGTAGTAGTGGTTGACGAGCCCCATCTCGATCTCGCCCCTCGAGACGGCGTCGACGATGGCGTTGTTGTTGGCGTAGGTTCGCGCGCCGTTCGCGGCCAGCGCGTCGAGCCACTCGAGCGTCCGCTCCTCGCCCTCGCTCAGGATCATGGCGCTGACGAAGTCCTGGAACGACCCGTTCTGCGGCGCGACGCCCACCATCCCCTCGTAGCGGGGATCGGTGACGTCGAACACCGAGCTCGGAAGGTCGGACTCGTCGATCAGGTCGCGGTTGTAGACGAGTACCCGCTGCCGGCCGGTCACCCCGACCCAACGCCCAGCCTCCGAGCGGAACGCCGCAGGGACGGCCTCGAGCAGGTCCGTCGGCAACTCCGCGAGCAGCCCTTCGTCCCCCAGGAACGCGACCGCGCCGGGGTTCTGCGCGTAGAAGACGTCTGCGGGTGTGGCGTCGCCCTCTTCGGAGATGAGCAGTGCCAGCTCCGCCGAGTCGCCGTACTTGACGTCGATGTCGGTGCCCGTCTCCTCGGCGAACTGGTCGAGTAGCGGGCCGACGAGGTTGCCGGTCCGGCCGGAGTAGATGGTGAGCGCATCGCGTGAGCTGCCGCAGGCTCCGGCGAGGAGGCCGGCGACGAGGGCGAACGAGACGAGTGCCAGCGCGCGCCTCATGCCACCACCTCCAGGTCGCGGATGTCGGCTTGTCGTGCGACGAGCGAGGTGATGTCGGAGCTCGGTGCGAGGTCCAGGAGCTCTCGGCATCGGGTGGTGTCGGCGAGCGTGGCGGTGACCTCGGCGGGGTGGGCCGGCGCGGGCTGGACTGCGACCTCGGTTCCGAGGACCGCACCGACCACCTGGATCAGGTCGTCGAGCCGGTAGCTCGTTCCAGAGCCGAGGTTGATGGTGGTCTGGACGTCGCGCTCGAGCATGCGGACCAACCCCTCGGCCACGTCACGCACGTCAGTGATGTCCCGTCGGGTGTCGGAGCTCCCGTACAGCGTGAGCGGGAGGCCTCGACGCGCCGCCTCGATCCAGCGGGCGAACGCCATGTCGGGGCGCTGGCCCTCTCCCGCCACGGTGAAGGGACGCGCGACCGAGACGCGGCCGCCCTGTTCGGCACGGCGGGCACACAGGCCCTCGAGTGCGACCTTCGATCGTGCGTAGCTGCCTCGGGGCGCCAGCGGGTCGTCCTCGTGGCTGGGACGTCCGGGGGCGCCGCCGTAGACCGACGAGGAGGACGCGACCACCACCGGGGCGTGGTGAGGCGTGGCCGCGAGCACCACCCGCCCGGCGGCGATGTTGTCGCGCCGCCGAGCTCGCGCCGCGTCCGGACCGTCGTCGCGGACGCCGGGTCTCCCCGCGAGATGGATCACGCCGTCGGTGGACGCCAGTGCGCTCAGGGTGGCGGGGGAGGGGGTGGCGAGGTCGTCCACGATGCAGCGCTCACCGTGGAGCGGGGTCCAGATGCGGCGGTCGATGCCGATGACGTTGGCGCCGCGAGCGACCAGCGTGGCTGCGACGTGGCGGCCGATGAAGCCGGCGGCGCCGGTGAGGACGACGTTCATGAGCACCTCAGGAACAGGTGGGGGGTCGGGGCGGGGTTGGCTCTCGGCGAGCCGAAGAAGTAAGGTGAGCCTAACCGAACTTACCACCGCGGTGCGAACCGAGCAGAGGCCGGCGCACCGCCTCGCATCGCCCTCTCACCGCGAACCGTCCGAGGAGCTCCTGCCGTGCTGCCGACCGTCCGTCGCCGGGTCGCCTGGCTGATCGGTCTGATCGTCACCGCCGCTGCGGTCGCGATCATCGTGCCGAGTGTCGACGCTGAGGCGCTGCGCCGTGCGGCGACCACCGCCTTCGCTCATCCGCTGACCCTGGTCGCGGTCCTGGCCGTGTACGGAGGGGCGTTCCTGCTCCGTGCGTGGGCCTGGCGTCGCCTCCTTCCGGGCACCTCTCTGGGTCACGCAGCCGCAGCCATCCATGTGTCGCTCGCCGGCAACCACCTGCTGCCGCTGCGGCTCGGGGAGGTGCTCCGCGTGACGAGCCTCGTCCGCCGGACCGATACGCCGGTCACCGCGGCCACGGCCACGACGGTCACGCTCCGGGCTGCCGACATCGGTGCGCTCGGTGTCATCGCGCTCCTCACCGGACCGGCGCTGGCCTGGCAGGTGGCCGGACCGTGGGGCGCAGGAGCGGCCGTCGTCGGCCTGCTCGTCGCCGCCGCCGGAGCGGTGTGGCTGTGGCGGTCCGATCGGCACGGTGAATGGCAGCGGGCGCCCGGGCCAGCGGTGCTGAGCGCGACCCTGGTCGCCTGGCTCCTCGAGGCGGTCGTCATCTATCAGGCAGCGGCCTGGGCCGGTCTGGAGCTCGGCGCCCGTGAGGCCGTTCTCGTCACCGCGGTGACCGTCGCCGCCCAGGTGGCGGCCCTCGCCCCCGGCGGGTTCGGGACCTACGAGGCCGCCGGCACCGCCAGCCTCGTCGCGTTGGGTGCCGACCCCGGCACCGCACTGGCGGTGGCACTCACGGCCCACGCAGTCAAGACCGCCTACGCGCTGGCCGGCGGCGCGATCGCCGCCCTGGTCCCGTCACCCACGCTGTTCGGGCGCCTGCGGCTGCCCGCCCGACGCACGGCTGCCGCGACCGAGCAGGCGCCCGACGGGCCCGTGGTGCTCTTCCTCCCGGCGCACAACGAGGAGACGACCGTCGCCTCGGTGGTCGCCCGCGCCCCCCGCACCGTCCAGGGCCGTCCCGTGGAGGTGATCGTCGTGGACGACGGCTCGACGGACGCCACGGCAGGACGTGCCGCCGAAGCCGGTGCCACGGTGGAGCGGTTCGACCGCAACCGCGGACTCGGGGCGGCCGTGCGTCGTGGCTTCGAGCTGGGGGTGGACCGGTGTGCCGCGGCGGTCGCGTTCTGCGATGCGGACGGCGAGTACGCGCCCGAGGAACTCGACCGCATGGTCGCCCCGATCCTCGACGGGACGGCCGACTACGTCGTCGGGTCGCGCTTCGAGGGCGACATCGAGCGGATGCTGCCGCATCGACGGTTCGGAAACCTCACCCTGACCTGGCTGTTGCGGTTCGTCGCCCGCGCCCCGATCAGCGACGGCCAGTCCGGCTACCGGGCGCTGTCGGCGGCAGCCGCCGCCGACGCCGAGGTGATCCACGACTTCAACTACGCCCAGGTGCTGACGCTCGATCTGCTCGCGAAGGGCTATCGCTACCGCGAGGTGCCGATCAGCTACCGCTTCCGCGAGCACGGTCGCTCCTTCGTGCGGCTCGGGCGCTACCTCCGGGCCGTGGTGCCGGCGGTGTGGCGCGAGCTGCAGGAGGAGCCCGCCACGGGCTGAGGCTCTTCGCGAGCCTCGGATCAGTCCTCGACCGTGTGGGAGCGGAACGACTCGCGTGCTCGTGCCCAGGCGGTGCGGTCGAAGCCGCCCTCCGCCGACAGGGCGTCGACCGCCGCGTAGGCCATGGCCAGAGCGTGGTGGGAGTTGTCGTGCACGAACAGCCCCTGACGACCGAACGTGAGCAGCCGGTCGATCCCGCCGGCCCATGCTTCGAGTGCGTCGACGTGGGTGGCGTAGCCGCGGTCGTAGACCGGATAGGCAGACGGGAGACGCCGGACCTCGACCCGTGCGACGTGGGGATCGGGCAACTCGGCGCGACGGAGCGCGGACACGACGACCGCGCCGAGCTCGTCGGGCGTCGCCGCCCAGTGGTCGTCCCCGACCTGGCAGGGGAGCTCGGCGCACAGGACGGTCAGCGAGGCCGGATCCTCGTCGCTGTCGCGGTAGTTCTTCGGTTCCGAGATCCGAGTCACCGGTGTCCACAACTCGGGGAGGTAGTGGGCGTCGTATCCCGTGTAGCGGGGCTGCGACAGCACGACGTAGATGAGCACCATCGCGCGGGTGTCGAGCGCGGTGGCGTGTTCCTGCACGGCGGGTGGGGTGGTGGCCCACAGTCGCGCCAGCAGCGGCAGCGGGATGGTCGACCACACCCGGCTGGCGGTGATCTCGCCGTCGTCGGTGGTCACGACGATGCCGTCACCTTCGGGTCGAAGCGAGCGCGCGGGCGTGTCGAGCACGATGTCCGCCCCGGCATCGGTCGCGGCCCCCGCGAGGGCCTCGGAGATCTGACCGAAGCCGCGACGCGGGTAGAGGAACCGGCTGCGCGCCGCCTGGCTCGCCCCTACCACGCGGCGCAGGATCGACCGCACGCTGTTCGCCCCGACCCGCACGCGGGCTTGCTCGCCCGCCAGCTCCTCGGGCGGGCGACCCCACAGCTTGCGGGCGTAGGGTCCGTAGAACCGGTCGAGCATGGTGGGCCCGAGGCCCGCACGGATCTGCTCCGCGAACGTGTCGGCATCGGGTTGCCGGAACGGTGCGGCCACGGCGTCCCTCGCGAGGGAGGCGACGAAGCCCGGGGGGAGGGAGGCGGCCAGGTTCACGGGGCTCGGCGGGAAGTCCACCCAGGCGTCGGCGAGTCGGATCCGTCCCCGACGTTCCCGGGACTGGAGGTCGCTGCCGAGCAGTCCGTGCAGGTCCGCGAGGATCCTCGCGTCGATCGCGTGGTGGAGGCGGTGGCTGCCGTGATCGACGCGCAGCCCTGCGACCTCGAAGCTACCGGCGGCCCCCCCGACCCTCGCTTCCCGCTCGAGCACGGTGACGTCGTGGCCCGCTCGAGCGGCGCGGAACGCGGCGCCGAGGCCGGCGGGGCCGGCCCCGAGGACCAGCAGAGCGGTGTCGGTCATGCGCCTGCCGGCGACGGCTCGCTACCGACGCGGCTGTCGTCGCCGAACACCATCACGCGGCCCTCGACATCGACCCCCACCCGGTCTCCCGGTCCGAGCCGGAGGTCTGCGGACTCGCGTGAACGCAGCCGGGTGCCGTCGTCGAGCTCGACGTGGACGAGCTGGTCGTGCCCGAAGTACGTGATGGCGGTGACGGTCCCCGGACCGTCGGCGGTCGGGTCCAGCCGGACGGATTCCGGTCGGAGAACGGTCGCGGTGGCTCCCGGGCTGACCTCGGCGGTCGTCGGGAGCCGTCCGATCGGCGTGTCGACGAAGTAGCGGCCGGCCGCGCTGGCGGGGATCACGTCCGCGTCGCCGACGAACTCGGCCACGAAGCGGGTCGCGGGCGACGAGTACAGGACGCTCGGGGACGCGATCTGATGCACTCGCCCCGATTTCATGACCGCCACCTCGTCCGCCAGGGACAGCGCCTCCTCCTGATCGTGGGTGACGAAGACAGCCGTGGCGTCAGCTTCTTCGAGGATCCGGCGGACGTCCTCCCGGACGCTCGCTCGCAGCGATGCGTCGAGGTTCGAGAACGGCTCGTCCAGCAGCACCAGCCGTGGTCCGGGGGCGAGTGCCCGAGCGAGGGCGACCCGTTGCTGCTGGCCGCCGGACAGCTCCGAGGGCAGCCGGCCCTCGAGCCCCGTGAGCCCCACGACCTCGAGGACCTCGGCGACCCGCGACCGGCGCGTGTCCTCGTCGAGCTGGTGGAGGCCGTAGGCGACGTTCTTCGCCACCGTCAGGTGGGGGAAGAGGGCGTAGTCCTGGAAGACCATCCCGACCCGGCGGGCCTCGGGGGCCACGTCCACCCCGGGGCCTGCCACCTGGCGCCCGTCGATCTCGACCGTGCCCGCATCGGGGTCCTCGAGCCCAGCCACGACCCGCAGCGCCGTCGTCTTGCCGCAGCCCGACGGGCCGAGGAGCGCGGTCACCGAACCGGCGGCCACCTCCAGGTCCAGTGCTGCGAGCGCGACCGTGTCGCCGAACCGCTTGGTGAGCCCGCGGCAACGCAGCGCCGGGGCGACGGTGTCCCCCGGGGCGGGGGAGTGGTCGGACGGAGATGACGGCCTCATGTAGGTTAGGCTACCCTTAGTGGCGCGACCGAAGGATCCATCCAGGTGCCCACGCTTCACACCTCCCCACACCGGACCGCCGGCGACCCGACGCACAGGGACCGGCCGAACGTCGCCGACGGGCGCGACGACGCCGAACTGCGGCGCCACGCGCTCGCGGAGCGCCTGCTCAGCGACGTCATCGGCCTCGAGTGGTCGAAGGTCCACCGCGAGGCCGAGCGCTGGGAGCACGTGATCTCGGGCGAGGTCGAGGAGCGCATCGTCGAGCTCCTGTCCGACCCCGGCACCTGCCCACACGGGAACCCGATCCCCTTCTCGAAGAACCAGCCCGACCAGTCGGACGCGGTCGCGCTGGCGGACGCCCCACTCGGGCTCGTCGAGGTGATCCGCATCGCCGAGGAGCTCGAAGGCGACGAGGCCGCGATGGTGCAGCTCGAGCAGTGCGGGTTCGTCCCCGGCCGGCTGGCAGAGGTCGTCGGGAAGCGTGACGGCCGGGTCGAGATCGTCGGTGCGGTCGCGGACGCCGTCCTGCCGCCCCACGTCGCCGCGCAGACCTACGTCGAGCCGCGCTGAGCGTCTCCCGACCCGGCGGGGCGCCTCTCGGTCCGGGGTATGCTCGCCCGGATGAGCGCCGACCCCGTTGACTTCCGGCTCTCGGTCGCCGTGACCGGCGACCGGGTCCTCGTCGAGCCGCCCGAGGACGCCGAGCGCCGCACGAAGGCCGGCATCCTCATCCCCGCGACCGCCAAGTCGGTGGACCGAAAGGGCATCTGGGGCGAGGTGATCGGCGTCGGCCCCCACGTGCGCAACGCCCAGGTCAGCGACGAGGTGCTCTACCTCCCCGAGGACGCGATCGAGGTGGACATACGCGGCGAGCCCTACCTCATCGTCCGTGAGCGCGACGTCCACGCCGTGGCGTCCACCCGGCGGGACGGGGCGACCGGCCTCTACCTCTGACGCCGCAGGTCTGCTTCCCTTGACTTCTTCCGCGTCAGGCCACCCCGACCACGCCCGGAGGCACCCGTGACCGAGGGGAACACGCTCCGCCGCAAACTCGCGATCGCGACCTGGAAGGGACCGCGCGAGGGCAACATCTACGGCCGTATCGAGGTCGACGCCACCGAGGCGCAGGCCTACCTCGAACACGTCCGCGAGACCTCCGGCGAACGCGCCACCATCACCCACCTCGTGGGCAAGGCCGTGGCCGAGGCTCTGCGGGTCGAGCCGAGCCTCAACGGCACGATCCGGTTCGGACGCTTCGTTCCTCACGACTCGGTCGACGTGACCTTCCTCGTGTCGATGCCGGACGGCTCCGACCTCGGCAAGGCCAA
>JAWVZB010000131.1:0-7742 GCA_033722375.1 Nitriliruptorales bacterium
CCGTCAATAGGATGGCTGGCCACCCGGGCGGGCGCCCCGGTCCGCCCCGGAAGGGAGCGACGTGGCTGGGATCGTGGGAACCGACAAGGTCCGCAACATCGTGCTGCTCGGGCACACCGGGACCGGGAAGTCGACCGTCGTCGAGGCGATGCTCGCCGCCGCCGGGGCGAGCACAAAGGCGCCCGGTGGCGCGAACAGCACGGTCGACTACGAGCCCGAGGAGGTGGACCGCGGGCACTCGCTCGGGCTGTCGATGGTCACCTTCGAGTTCGACGGCTGCAAGATCAACGTCGTCGACTGTCCCGGGGGAGCGGAGGTCATCGGTGACTCCTACCCGGCTCTGGTCGCCGCAGACACCGCGGTGTTCGTCGTGGATGCCACGGTGGGGGTCCAGCCTCAGCATGACGAGCTCTGGCGTCAGTGTGAGGAGCTCGAGATCCCCCGGGTGGTGTTCCTCAACAAGTTCGATCTGACCCAGGCTCGCTACCAGGACAACATCGACGCCTTGCGGGAGCTGTATGGAAAGCCGCTCGCGCCCGTGCAGATGCCCATCGGCGTGGCCGAGAACTTCACCGGGGTGATCGACCTCCTCCACTTCACCGCGGTCGAGTTCAAGGGCGGCGAGCGCATCGAGGAGGACGTCCCCGAGGAGCACCTGGACCAGGCCAAGAAGAACCGCGAGTTCCTCGTCGAGGCCGTGGTCGAGAACGACGACGATCTGCTCATGCGCTACCTCGACGGTGACACCCCCGAGGACAGTGAGCTCGCCGAGGTGTTCGCGACCGGCATCGCCGATGGCGGCTTCTTCCCGGTGCTCGTGGGCGAGGCGGACGAGGGCATCGGTGTCGAGCTGCTGCTCCACTTCGTCGTGGAAGAGTGTCCCTCGCCCCTCGACGGCCCCTGGACCATCGAGCCCGACGGTCCCACCGCCGCGGTCGTGTTCAAGACGCTGTCGGACCAGTACGTCGGCCGCATCAACCTCCTGCGGGTCCTCCAAGGGACCCTGCGTGCCGACGACCACCTCACCGACGCGAGGACGGGCGAGACCCATCGGCTCCACCAGCTCTTCACGCTGGTCGGCAAGGAGCAGCTCCCCGTTGACGGTGCGGGACCCGGGGACCTGGTCGCCGTCGCGAAGCTGGACGACGTCGAGACCGGCGACGTCCTCGCCGACGGCGAGGTCGAGGTCGACCTCGAGGTACCGGAGCCACCCGAGGGCTACCACCGCGTGCTGCTGAAGCCGGTGTCCGCCTCGGATGACGACAAGCTCAGCTCCGCGCTCCAGCGGATCGTCCAGGAGGACCCCTCGATCGGGATCCACCGCGACGAGGAAGCCGGCCAGCAGGTCGTGAGCTTCTACGGCCCACAGCACGTGGACGTCACCGTCAAGCGGCTGGCCCGCAAGTTCGGCTGCAACGTCGAGCCCGAGCACGCCCCGATCGCGTTCCGCGAGACCATCCGCGGGAAGGCGGCCGGCATCGGCAAGCACGTCAAGCAGACCGGCGGGCACGGCCAGTACGGCGTCGCCCACATCGAGGTCGTGCCGCTCGGGCGGGGCGAAGGGTTCGAGTTCGTCGATCAGATCGTGGGCGGGGTGATCCCGAGCACGTTCATCCCGTCGGTCGAGAAGGGGATCCGTGAGGCGATGCGCAACGGTCCGCTGGGTGACTTCCCGGTGGTCGACATCGAGGTACGCCTGGTCGATGGCAAGCACCACTCGGTCGATTCCTCGGACGCGGCGTTCCAGATGGCCGGCATCCTCGCCTTCCGGGACGCGCTCCGCCAGACCGACGTCGTTCTGCTCGAGCCGGTCATGGAGCTCGACGTGGCGGTGCCGGAGGATCTGACCGGGACCATCATGTCGGACGTGTCGAGCCGCCGTGGCCGCATCATGGGCACTGACGCCGCTGGTACGGGGATGTCGATGATCCACGCCACCGTTCCCCAGGTGGAGCTCCAGACGTTCGCGGCGGAGTTCCGCGCGATCACGAGCGGACGCGGCCAGTTCGCGATGAGCTACTCGCACCACGAAGAGGTCCCCGACCAGATCGCCAAGCGCCTCGTCCGGGAGTTCACCGAGGGCGCTGGCGAGGACGAGTAGGTCGCATCAGTGCACGCCGACGGGGGTCCGGCAGGCCGTCGGTAGGCTCGCCCGGCAGGGGGCCTGTTGCGTCCGTGTCGATGAGTGAGGATCACCGTGACCGACGAGATCCGCATCGGGCTGCTCGGCTGCGGCACCGTCGGCGGTGGCGTGGTCAAGATCCTCGAACGCGAGACCAACGAGATCGCGGCCCGACTCGGGGCGACGCTCCGGGTGAGCCGGGTCGCGGTTCGCGACCTGGCGAAGGACCGTGATCTCCCGCTTCCCGCGGACGCCTTCACCGACGCCCCGATCGATGTCGTCGAAGCCGACGACGTCGACATCGTGGTCGAGGTCATGGGCGGCCGGGACCCCGCGGGCAAGCTCGTGCGGCGGGCACTCGCGCTGAAGAAGCCGGTGGTGACCGCGAACAAGGAGCTCGTCGCCCACGAGGGCCCCGAGCTCTCCGACGCCGCCGAGGAGGCCGGCGTCGACCTCGTCTACGAAGCGGCTGTCGCCGGGGCGATCCCCATCATCAAGCCGTTGAAGGAGTCCCTCGCTGGCGACCGCATCCGACGTGTCGTCGGGATCCTGAACGGGACCACCAACTACATCCTCACGAGGATGACCGAGGACGGGGCCGACTACGACGAGGTCCTCGAGGACGCGCAACGGCTCGGGTACGCGGAAGCCGACCCGACCGCGGACGTCGGCGGTCACGACGCAGCGTCCAAGACAGCGATCCTGGCCTCCCTGGCGTTCGACACGCGGGTCCACGCCGACGACGTCCACCGGGACGGCATCGAACGGGTCTCGGCGGTCGACATCTCGGTCGCGGACAGGCTCGGCTACGTGATCAAACTGCTCGGGTTCGCGTCGGAGACGGACGGCGCCATCGCGGTCCGCGTGCATCCGACCTTCCTCCCGAAGACGCATCCGCTCGCGGCCGTCCGAGACAGCTTCAACGCCATCTACGTCGAGGCCGACGCCGCCGGCGAGCTCATGTTCTACGGGCGGGGCGCGGGATCGCTGCCGACCGGGTCGGCGGTGGTCGGGGACGTCATCGACGTGGCCCGCAACCTGCGCCAGACCGCCAGGGGTCCCTCCGAGACCGGTCACACGAAGAAGCGCATCCGCCCGATCGAGGAGCTCCGCACCCAGTACTACGTGCTCCTCGACGTCGAGGACACCGCCGGTGTGCTCGCCAACGTCGCCACGACCTTCGGCCAGCACGACGTCTCGATCGCTCAGGTGTGGCAGGAAGGCGCCGGGGACCACGCGCAACTCGTGCTGATCACCCACCGCGCGAACGAAGGGGCGCTCCACGACACCGTCGACGCGCTGGCGCGCACCGAGGGCGTGCGGTCGGTGGCGAACGTGCTCCGGGTGGAGTCCGAGGTGTTCGGCACGTGAGCGGGGCGCACGTCTGGCGCGGGATCCTGACCGAGTACCGCGACCGCATGCCAGTCAGCGACGACACACCGATCGTGACGCTCCGCGAGGGTGGCACGCCGCTGATCCACTCCGAGACGCTGTCCGAGCTCACCGGCTGCCAGGTCCACCTCAAGTACGACGGTGCCAACCCCACGGGTTCGTTCAAGGACCGGGGGATGACCCTCGCCATCAGCAAGGCGGTCGAAGCCGGTGCGAAGGCGGTGATCTGCGCGTCGACCGGCAACACCTCGGCGTCGGCCGCTGCCTACGCGGCCAAGGCCGGTCTCGTGTGTGGTGTGCTCGTGCCGGAAGGAAAGATCGCGCTCGGCAAGCTCGCCCAGGCGCTCGTCCACGGGGCGCGGGTGATCGAGGTGGACGGAAACTTCGACCAGGCACTCGAGATCTGCCGGACACTCGACGAGAAGTACCCCGTCCAGCTGGTGAACAGCCTCAATCCCTACCGCATCGACGGGCAGCGCTCCGGTGCCTGGGAGGTCTGCGACCAGCTGGGGCGCGCCCCCGACGTGCACTGCATCCCCGTGGGCAACGCCGGCAACATCACCGCCTACTGGCGCGGCTACCGCGAGTACCACGACGACGGGCTGATCGACGAGCTGCCCCAGATGCGCGGTTGGCAGGCGGCGGGGGCGGCACCGATCGTCTCGGGCAAGCCGGTCGAGAAGCCCGAGACCATCGCCACCGCGATCCGGATCGGCAACCCGGCATCGTGGCAGCAGGCGGTCGACGCCGCCGACGGATCCCACGGCTCGATCCGGGCGGTGACCGACCGCGAGATCCTCGCCGCGTACCGCCGTCTCGCCCACGAAGGGGTGTTCGTCGAGATGGCGTCGGCCGCGAGCGTGGCCGGCCTGCTCAAGCTCCACGAGGCCGGCGAGCTGGAGCCGGACTCGATCGTGGTCTGTGTGTTGACCGGGCACGGTCTGAAGGACCCCGACTGGGCCATCTCGGGCGCGGCCGAGCCCCCGACGATCCCGGTCGACGTCGATGCCGCCGCCGAGCAGCTCGATCTCGCGTGACGCGGGACGACACCGGATCGCTCGACCGCTCCGGCGAGGGTCCCGGCTCGGAGCACCGCCCGGCAGGTCTGACAGGAGGACCGGCCACCGGACAGAGCCAACTCGCCGAGCTCGCCGATCTGCTGCGCCGGAACGCGGATTTCCGCAAGCTCTTCTTCGCGTCCGTCGTCAGCTTTCTCGGGGACTGGTTCGCGCTCGTCGCCGTGGCCGGGCTCGTGGAGGGGATCACCGGCAGCGAGGGCTCGACCGCTCTCGTGTTCGCCTCCGAGGTGCTGCCGATCTTCCTTTTCGCACCCGTGGCGGGCATGCTCGCGGACCGCTTCGACCGCAAACGCATCATGGTCTCGTCTGCCGTGCTGCGGACCGTTCCTGCACTCGGGCTCTTGGTCGCCGCCGCCACGGAGAGCGCCCCGCTCGCCTACCTGTGCGTGGCCTCGATCTCGATGCTGGCGGCGTTCTACGAGCCGATCGTCGGGGCCGTCGTCCCCAACGTGGTTGACAGCGAGGATCTGTCACTGGCGCAGGCGGCGATCGGGTCGGTCTGGGGCACGATGCTGTTCCTCGGTGCCGCCATCGGTGGGGTCATCACGTGGGCCTTCGGCCGGGAAGCCTCCTTCGTGGTGAACGCTGCGACCTTCGTCGTGGCGGCCGGTCTGATCGTCAGCATCCGACGGCCGTTCAGCGAAGGACAGGTCCGGGCCACGGCGAGCGTGCTCGCCCACGTCACCGAGGTCTGGCGGTTCGTGCGGCCACGGAAGCCGGTCCGCGCACTCATGATCACCAAGGCCGGGGTCGGGGTCGGCAACGGCATCGTGGGCCTGCTGCCCATCTACGCTCTGACCGTGTTCGAGGCCGGCGACCTCGGAACCGGTGTGCTCCTGGCCATGCGGGGGCTCGGGGCGCTCGTCGGCCCCTACGTCGGAAGGGCGCTGTACCGCGATGACGGCAACAAGCTCGTGTTCTGGTGTGGTGCTTCCATCGTGACGTACGCGCTGTTCTACCTGCTGTTGCCCGCCGCCGGCGCGCGGTGGATCGCGGCGGCCGTGGTCGGACTGGCCCACGTCGGCGGAGGCAATCAGTGGGTGGCCTCCACGACGGGACTCCAGGTGGCCACCCCCGACCAGGTGCGCGGTCGCGTCATGAGCCTCGACTTCTCCCTGGCGACCCTCGGCATCGGTCTGTCGTCCCTGGTCGCGGCCGCGCTGGCAGAGAGCATCGGGCTGCTGGGGGCGTCACTGGTGCTCCCCGGCTTCTCGCTGGTGTACGGCGTCCTGTGGCTCGTCTGGACCCGCGATCTGTGGCGGTGGGGGCGCCCCGACCCCCTCGCCCGCGAGGCCGGGGTCGCGTCATGACCGCGGTTCGCGTTCCTGCCACCTCGGCGAACCTCGGTCCCGGGTTCGACGCGTTCGGACTCGCGCTCGACCTCCATCTGACCGCTCGGGTCGCCGAACGGGCCGACCGGCACGTGGTGACGACCGGGGAAGGCGACAACGAGCTCCCCGGCGATGACGGGAACCTCGTGTGGCGCTCGTTCGTGGCGGGTTGCGAGCGCTTCGGGGTGGAGGTCCCCGACGTCACCCTCCTGGTCGACAACCACATCCCGCTCGAGCGGGGGCTCGGGTCGTCCTCCGCGGCGATCGTCGCCGGTGTCGGGCTAGCACGGGCACTGTCGGAGGCCACGATCAGCGATCAGGACCTCGCCACGTTGGCTGACGAGCTCGAGGGCCACCCCGACAACGTCGTGCCCGCGGTGCTCGGTGGTCTCACGGTCAGTGCGCGTGACGACGACGGGGCGCTGGTGGTCCGACGTGCGAACCCCCACCCGGCGCTCACGCCGATCGCGTTCGTCCCCGACGCACGGCAGTCGACCGTCACCGCCCGCGACGTGGTGCCCGAGGTGCTCTCGGCCGTCGATGCCGCCCAGCAGGCTGCCCGGGCCGGCCACGTGATCGGGGCGCTCCTCGGGGTCTGGCCGGCGGATGCGCGGCTCGCGGGCGACCGGCTGCACGAACCGCCACGGCTCGAGGTGATGGGGGCGGGCGGGGCGCTGCTGTCGGACCTCCGCAGCCACGGGTTCCACGCGTGGCTGTCCGGGGCCGGACCCACTGTGGTCGCTGCCGTTCACCGAGGGGAGGTCGGCTCTTGCATGCGCTTGGCGGATGGCCACGACTTCCGCCCGGTCCGTCTGGGCTGGGACCTGGGCGGGCTCGTCAGCGAGCGGTGAGGCGGCGCAGCGGACGTGCATGTGGCATCGTCTGACCGGTTCAGTATCATGCTGCTGTCCGATCGTTCCGGGCTGGCTTGCATCACGAGCAACCGGAGGGACGATCTTCCCCGGAAGAACTTCTCCGCCTCGCTCATGGCCGTCGCGTGGACCGATCGGGCGGCACGACGATCGCCGGTCGCGGGACGGCCGTCAGATCGGGACCTTCGGGGGTCACTTGTTCCTCAACGTCCGACGCGATGCGCTCGGTCAGCCATGTCCCAAACCATCAGGGAGCCGTCAGTGAAGCTGTTCCTCGACACCGCCAACATCGACGAGATCGCCGAGATCAACCGCTGGGGGGTGCTCGACGGCGTGACCACCAACCCGACGCTGGCTGCGCGGGAAGGCAAGGACTTCGCGTCGATGATCAAGGAGATCTGTGCCGAGGTCCCCGGTGACGTCTCGGCCGAAGTGGTCTCGACCACCACCGACGAGATGGTGGCCGAGGCGCGCAAGCTCGCCGACATCGCCCCCAACGTGGTCGTGAAGGTTCCCCTCATCCCCGATGGGCTCGCCGCGGTTTCGAAGTTGGCGGGGGAGGAGATCCGCACCAACGTGACGTTGTGCTTCTCGCCGACCCAGGCCCTGCTCGCGGCGAAGGCCGGTGCGACCTACGTCTCGCCGTTCCTCGGGCGCGTGGACGACATCGCGAACGACGGGATGGCGATCCTGCGGGAGATCTGCGAGATCTTCCGCGTGCAGGACTACGACACCGAAGTGCTTGCTGCCTCGCTGCGGCATCCGATGCACGTGGTCGAGGCCGCCCTCGCCGGCGCGGATGTCGCCACCCTGCCCGCCAAGGTGTTCCGCCAGATGGTCAAGCACCCGCTGACCGACCGTGGGCTCGACGCGTTCCTCGCGGACTGGAAGGACTACCAGGACGCGCTGACCGGCGAAGGCGCCTGACGAATCCACCCGACCTGGA
>JAWVZB010000132.1:0-7595 GCA_033722375.1 Nitriliruptorales bacterium
CAGCGAGCCCGGAAGAGCTCGTCGTCGGAGTCGTGGTACTTCCCGATGATCTTCTTGCAGGATTCGGCCTCGATACGGGCCTGTTCGGGGTCGTAGACCCCACAGGGGATGTCGCAGTGGGCCGAGACGGTCTCGAGGCTGGTGAAGGGGTTCAGCCGCGAGAGGACGGTGTGCAGGCGCATGACGCTCCTCAGTTCGGTCGGGGACGGCATCACCTGCGACCATAACCCTGCAGCGCACACCCCCCGGACCCTTGCGTCACGAACGAACGGACACGCGCCTTTGCCGCCCCGCCTCCGCCCCGTCCTCGTCCTCGTCGGGCTGTGGCTCGTGGCCCTGGTGACGAACCGCTCCCTCCGCCGCGTGACCGGCGACAGCATGCGCCCCGCGCTCCATCCGGGCGACGTCGTGGTGGTCGTGCCCCGCGGTGTCCGGCTGCTCCGGCCCGGCGACGTGGTCGTGGCAGCCGACCCTCGCGAGCCCTCCCGGCGCACCGTCAAGCGCGTGGCCGAGCTCACCCCGGATGGCGTGTTCGTCGCGGGGGACAACCCCGCCGCCTCGACGGACTCTCGGACCTTCGGGGCGGTCCCGGCCGAGCTCGTGACGAAGTGGGTGCCCGCCCGGGTCTGGCCGCCCCGCAGGCTCGCTCTCCTCTGAAGCGCACGTCCCGACGCGTGGGCACCCGACGAGGCGGCGTCAGCGACGCTCGGTGGGGGCGCCGGCGGTCGTCGCGCCGATCGCCTCGAGCTCCTCGGGGCTCGCGATCTCGATCAGCTTGCCCGACTCGCGCGCCCGGCTGCGGATGCGCTGTACCTCCTGCCGCGCCGACTCGAGGTCGTCGAGCGGGATCTGGATGAACGCCTCCACCATCTCGGGATCGAACTGGGTCGCGGCGTTGCGGACCAGCTCCTGGACCGCCTGCTCGACGTCCATCCCCGACCGGTAGGGGCGATCCGAGGTCATCGCGTCGTAGGCGTCCACGACCGAGAAGAGCCGGGCGGAGAAGGGGATCGCCCGCTCAGCCAGGCCGTAGGGGTAGCCGCGTCCGTCCCACCGCTCGTGGTGGTGGAGGACGACCGCCCGTGCCGACTCGAGGAAGGGGGCGGACGCGATGATCTCGGCCCCGATCTCGGGGTGCCGCTTCATCACCTCCCACTCCTCCTCATCGAGGGGACCGGGCTTGCGCAGCACGGAGTCGGGGACCCCGATCTTGCCGACGTCGTGGAGCCGGAAGCCCCACAGCAGCGCCTCGTCCTCGGTCAGCTCGGGATCGACGACCTCGAGCAAGCGGCGGCCGTAGGCCTCGACCCGGTCGATGTGGCTGCCCGTGTAGGAGTCCTTGGCGTCGACCGCGCGGGCGAGCGACTCGACCGTGACGAGGTAGCCCGAGTTGACCTGCTCGAGGGCCTCGGTCAGGCGCTCGTTGACGCGGACGACGCGCTGGTTCGCGTCACGCATGTCGTCGTTGAGCCGACGCAACCGGACCACGTTCTCGCGGGTCCGCCCCACGAACTGCCGCTGGGCGACGTGGAGGCCGAGCGCCGGGATCGCCAGGACCAGCACCCCAGCGACCGACAGCGCCTCGTGGGCGTAGGCCATGACGCCGCCGATGAGGCCCATCCCGAGCTGGTGCGGAACGAGCCACATGAGGTCGTCACGCCACACCTGCCGGACCCGCGTCCGCGTCGCCAGGGCCACCGCGACGGCCACCAGCGCGGTGTCCACGACGAAGAACGCCCCGCCGGCGACCATCCCCCGGCCGGCGTCCTCGAGCAGCGCCAGTCCGTCGGTGCCCGGCCACCGCTCGGCGACCACGAAGGCGGCGAGAGACGCCAGCGTGAGGGTGGCCGCGTTGTAGAGCGCCTGGCGGGGGCGCACCCGCCGCACGACCCCGCCACCGAGTCCGGGGGCGACCGCCGCGACGGACACGGAGAGCCCCGACGTCTCGGGGAGCAGAGCGAGCGCGATCAGCGGGACCGCGGACCAGGACGAGTTCGCCCGGCCGTAGATCGACTCGGCGAACCACTCCGCCCCCACCGCGAGCCCGGCGAACAGCACGAGCGTCCAGAACCGCACCGGCCCACCGGCCCACCACGACGCCGCCACCGCGGCCAGGACCGCCAGGGCCCCCACGGCGATCAGCAGCCGGTCGGTGCGGGGACGCGCGTCCGCGAGCGGTTCCGCGACCGCGCGCACGAGGCGGTCCGGTCCCACCGGCTCGGTGACCGGAAGGACCTCGTCGGTGGCTTCGTCGGACGAGGAGGCGCGGCGCGGGGAGCGGAAGCCGGCCGGCAGCCGAGCGGCGGCCTGAGACCGGTTCCCGCCCTCGAGGCTCGCGAAGTTGGCAGCGAGCTCCGCCTCGGTCAGGAGCGCCTCGCGCTCGGACGCGTCGCCGGGATAGGTCGCGAGTCCGACGGACGCGGTGACCGCGGCCGTCCCGCCTTCCGTCAGCGGCACGGGCTCGGCCGAGATCGCGGCGACGACCCGCTCGCCGAGGCTCTTCGCGCCGTCGGTGGTGGCGTCGGGCATCAGCACGACGAACGCATCCGGGCCGATCCTCGCGACGAGGTCGTACTCGCGGGCGACCGCCCGGAGACGTTCGGCGACCTCCTCGAGGATCTCGTCACCGCCCTCGAAGCCGTGGGCGTCGTTGAGCGCCGCCATCGCATCGATGTCGACGACCAGGATCGACACCGGCCGGTCGAACTGCTCGGCACGCGTGAGCTCCTCGACCATCGCCACCCGCAGCGAGCTCGACGATGCGAGCCCGGTCAGCTCGTCGACACCGAGCCGCTCGTCGGCGCGCGCTCGCCGGCCCCACAGGACGGTCGCCGGCACGAGCACCACCGCGATCGCCGGCGGGTGGATCGCCCACAGCAGCGCAGCGACGACCGCAGCCGCCGCGACCAGGAGGTCCGCTCGCCAGCGACCACCCACTCGGCGGCGGATGATCCTGGCGGGAGCACGCTGGTCGATCCAATGGGCCACCCACCGCAGCACGATCCAGCTGCCCGTGAGCACGAGACCGGTGAAGAGCGCCGCCGTGACCGCCACCTCGAGCACCGGCCCGCCGAAGGGTGCGGCCCCGCCGACCACCGGCTGCTGGTCGAACCAGCCGGACGCCGACGACTGGAACCATCCGGCGGCCCCCGCCGACAGGACCAGCGTCGAGGCGGACACCACGACCCGCTCGAACGGATCCCCACGGACCAGTCCGGCGAGCCCGACCACGACCGCGAGCCACATCGCCACGACCGGTCCGAGCAGGATCGCACCCGCCCCGACGAACACGAGTGCCACCGGGAGACGCGGGGTGGCACCGGGGTAGCGGGGCTGGGTCAGCCGGGCGGCGAGACCGAGTGCGGCGAAGACGACGAACGTCCCCGCCGGGACCGTCCCGAGGCCCTCGCGGGCCGTCGTCCAGACGAGCGCGGCCGCTGCCACCAGGACCAGCGTCGTCCTCGCGATCGCGAGGACCCGCGAGGTGGCGGCACCCATCACGCTCCTCTCCACGACCGCTCCGGGGTTCCCGGTCGGCCCCAGGACCCCCCAGTCAAGCAGTCGCTGGCCGTGGCGGCGCTCAGGGACGGTGGCAGAGGACCAGGAGCTCGGGGTCGTCGAGCCCTAGACCGGTGGCGTCGTAGCGGCCCGGCGCCGCCCCGGAGACGGACACCACCTCCAGCCCGGCGTCCCGACACAGCCGGCGTGCCCCTCGCGCCGTGTAGGCGGTGGTCCACAGGTCGAACGACCGCCGTTCGTCGTCGGGGCCCCGGACCTCGTCGACGTGGTGGTGCAGCAGGCGGTCGGGGTCGAACGCGTCCCCGGGGGCCAGGTGGCGGGCCACGAACAGGGCGTGGAACAGTGTCACGGCGACCTGGCCACCGGGCCGCACCGAGCGCGCCATCCCGGCGACGATCGCGGCGTCGGCCCCGGGATCGGTCCCGAGCCCACCCTGGGAGAGGCTCCAGGCGACGTCGAAGCTCCCCGGCTCCACGAGGCGGTCCAGCTCGCGTGCATCGCCCCGCACCACCCGAACCTGGTCCTCGAGCCGATCGGCAGCGATGGTCTGGGTCGCGGCGTCGACGAGCCCCTGGGAGATGTCGACGCCGAGGCCGGTCGCCCCGCGATGGGCGGCAGCCACCAGGTGGCGCCCGTTCCCGCAGCCCACGTCCAGGATCGACACGCTCGGGCGCAGGTCCAGGCGTCGCCACAGCGCGTCGATCTCCGCGGCCGTCGACCGTGCGAACGCGTTGCGGCGGTAGGCCGCCCCCTGGAAGTCCCCGATCGCCTCCCAGTAGGGGGGTTCGTCGGGAGTGGGGGGCTCAGGACGGCCGGCCGGGCGATCGTCATGATCGCGGAACCCGGAACCGTCCGTGCTCGTCATCCGCTGCCTCTCCTGGATGCCACGGCCGCCGACTTCTCTCAGTTGGTGTCGCCGTCCTCGTCGGAGCCGACGTCCGGGTGGTCGCCATGCTGCGCCCACCACCGGTCGAGCTCCTCGTAGGCCGCCTCTTCGCTCATGGGCCCCCGCTCGATGCGTTCCTCGAGCAGGTGCTCCCAGGCCTCCCCGACCAGTGGCCCCGGGTCGAGGTCGAGGTGCCGCATGATCTGGTTGCCGTCGATCGGCGGCCGCAGCTTGTCGAGCTCCTCCTGCTCCTTCAACGCGACGATGCGTTCTTCGAGCTCGTCCATGCGCGCCTGGATGCGCGCCGCCTTGCGGGGGTTGCCGGTGGTCACGTCGGCCCGGGTGAGCTGGTTGAGCCGTTCGAGCAGCTCCCCGGCGTCGTTGACGTAGCGACGGACCGCCGAATCGGTCCAGCCCATCTTGTAGGTGTGGAACCGCAGGTGGAGCCGCACCAGCTCGCTGATGGCCTTGACCCGGGCCTTGTCGAAGCGCAGCTCCCGCAGCCGCGTTCGTGTCAGTCGTGCCCCCTCGACCTCGTGGTGGTGGAAGGTCACCGTGCCGTCGTCGTGGATGCGCCGGGTCTTGGGCTTGCCGATGTCGTGCAGGAGTGCCGCCCACCGCAGGATCAGGTCCGGACCATCCTCCTCGAGGTCGATGGCGTTGTCGACGACGGCGAGCGTGTGGGCGTAGACGTCCTTGTGGCGGTGGAGGGGATCACGGCACTCCCGGAGCGCGATCAGCTCGGGAAGGCTCCACACCGCCAGGCCCGTCTCGACCAACAGGTCGATCCCGCGGCTGGGGTCGGCCCCCGCCATGAGCTTGTCGAGCTCGTCGCGGATGCGCTCGGCGCTGACGGTCTCGAGCCGCTCGGCCATCTCGGTCGCTGCCGCCTGCGTGTCGGGGTCGGGGTCCGCACCGAGCACGGCGGCGAACCGTGCCAGTCGCACCATCCGCAGCGGGTCGTCACCGAACGACGTATGCGGGTCGATGGGCGTCTTCAGCAAACGCTTGTTGAGGTCCGACAGGCCGCCGAACAGATCCACGAACTCGAAAGCGGGCACGCGGACGGCCATGGCGTTGATGGTGAAGTCCCGACGTGCCAGGTCCCCCTGGATGGTGTCGCCGAAGGTCACCTCCGGGTGGCGCGAGTCCGGCTCGTACTCGTCGGAGCGATAGGTGGTGACCTCGATCTGGCGTCCGTCGCGCTCGGCGGAGATCGTCCCGAACCTCGCACCGGTGAGCCACACCGTGTCGGCCCAGTCCTCGAGCAGCTCCTGGGTGGTGTCGGGGCGGGCCGAGGTGGCGAAGTCGAGGTCGATCTCCTCGAGCGGGCGGCCGTCGTCGCGAGCGAGCAACGTGTCCCGGATGCTGCCCCCGACGAGGTAGAGCTCGTGACCGGCATCGTCGAACCGCTGGCCGAGCTCGCGGGCCTCGGGGTGGACGTCCACGAGCTGACCCAGCTGGCGGGCCTGTTCGGGGGTGAGGTCGTTGTCGGGCATGGCTCACGAGGTCGAGGGCACGGTCCGGCAAGGCTAACGGCGCGTTGGTGGGCGCCCCACCGTGGAGACGGGGCTACTGCCCCTGAGCGTCCCGCGTGTGGGCCCGCAGGATCAATCGTTGGGCCTGGTCGTAGGTGACGTAGTTCCAGAGCCAGCTCAGGAACACCCAGATCCGGTTGCGGAACCCGACGAGGTAGAACAGGTGCAGGAAGAGCCACGACAGCCACGCCAGGAACCCCTCGATCCGGACCCCGGCCGGGAACTCCACGACCGCGTCGTTCCTGCCGATCGTGGCCATCGTGCCCTTGTCCCGGTACCGGAACGGCTCGAGCGGCCGGCCGTCGACGAGCGCGTGGAGCTGTCTGGCGACGTGCTTCCCCTGCTGGATCGCGACCGGCGCGAGCTGCGGGAGCGGTTCGCCGTCCGCGTCACGGGCCAGGGCCATGTCGCCGATCACGAAGACGTCGTCGAACCCTTCCGGCCGCAAGGTGGGGTCCACCTCGACGCGACCGCCCTTGCCCTGCGCCAGCCCGAGGACCCCGGCGAGTGGGGCGGCCTCGACGCCGGCGGTCCAGATCAGCGTGTTGGTGGCCAGCTCCCCGCCGCCCTCGAAGACGACGCGGTCCGCCTCGACGCGCTCGATCGCGGTCCCGAGCCGGACCTCCACCCCTCGCTCCTCGAGCTCCGTCTTGGTGTAGCGCTGGGACGGCTCGCTGTACGGCGGCAGCACGGCGTCCAGCATCTCGACGAGCACGACCCGCACCTGGTCGTGGGGCAGATGCGGGTGGTCGCGCCGCAGGACCCGGAACAGCTCGGTCAACGCCCCGGCCAGCTCCACCCCGGTCGGCCCGCCGCCGGCCACGACGAAGGTGAGGAGGCCGTCACCGATGCGCTCCGGGGCGGCCGAGGCCCGCTCGAAGCAGGCCAGCAGGTGGTTGCGGATCGTCAGCGACTCCGACAGGGACTTGAGCGGAAAGGCGTGCTCGGCGACCCCGTCGATGCCGTAGTCGCTCGTGACCGCGCCGGCGGCGAGGACGGCGACGTCGTAGTCGAGCACGGTGCCGTCGTCGAGCTCGATGCGGCGCTGCTCGAGATCGGCTCCCGCCACGGTCCCCATCCGCACGTCGACGGGCGACGCCTGCGACCGGAACCGGCTGCGACCGAAGATCTTGCGGAGGTTGTGACCGATGTCCTGCGGTTGCAGCCCGGCCGTCGCGACCTGGTACAGCAGCGGCTGGAAGGTGTGGTAGTTGTGCCGGTCCACGAGGGTGACCGCGACCGGCGGATCGGGGTGGCTGGACGCGAGCTTGCGGGCCGCCGTCAGCCCACCGAAGCCCCCACCGACGATCACGACCTTCGTCGCGTCACCCACTGCGGGCCTCCTCCTCGGGCTGGTCTCACCCAACCGTGACTGTCGTCCCCCGTTGCGCACCCGCCCCGTCCATGCGCACACACCGGAGGCCGGATGGGAGTACCCCGGCTGCGCGTCGCGAACCGGAGCGAGCCGACGGGGGGCTCGGTCCTGACCCGAGTCCCTCGCGTCAGGAGGCGAGTCCTGCGGCGCGGAGGGCGACGCGGAAGTCGTGGGGGTTGGTCGACGCGGCCAGTGCGTCGCGCAGGTTGACCTCGTTCTCCTTGAAGAGCTGGAGCAGGTGCTGGTCGAAGGTCTGCATCCCGTAGTACTGGCCCTC
>JAWVZB010000133.1:0-7361 GCA_033722375.1 Nitriliruptorales bacterium
CCTTCTTCGTCAGGCGGGCACCGCGTCCACCTGATCGCATCCAGCCGTGCACCGGACCCGCGCGGGCGTGAAACCCAGACGTCCTTCGTGCTCGACGCATGCCCACCCGAAGACGCGTTGATCCGCCCCGCACTCGGGACAAGGGTCGGGGCGGTAGCCCTTCGGGTCGAAGACAACGGTGTCGGTCACGGGACGTCTCCAGGGTCTGTTCCATGTATCGGCACCAACGGGACGGAACATAAGTGGGAGATGTTGACTGTGTGGCCACTGTCCTTGCTCGGCAGAAGGACCCGGGATCCGGTCGGCGCCCAGCGACACGTAGCCTTCGCTCGTGACGCAGACGGGGATCGACCGGTTCTACGGGCTCATCGTCGATGACGACGAGGAGCCGGATCCTGCCATCGGCATCTCCGACGAGATCGTCGATGAGGTTCCCGGTAACGCGGTCAAACTCGTCGGTGCGCTGACACTGCAGAAGGTCGGCGATCGGATCGTCGACCCCAAGACCGTCCTGGCGTGGCTTTTCGGGGCATTGGCGGTCCCCACCGTCCTGACCGGACTCCTGGTTCCGATCCGGGAGTCGGGTTCCCTCCTGCCGCAGGCTGGCCTCATCCCGCTCGTGCGGCGTGTGGCCAAGCGGAAGTGGGTGTGGGTCGGTGGGGCCTCCGGCATGGCGCTGGCAGTCGTGGCCATGTCGCTCGTGACCGTCACGACGTCCGGAACGGGTGCCGGCGTTCTGGTCCTCGTCGCACTCGCCGGTTTCGCGTTGTCGCGTTCACTGTCGTCGATCGCGTCGAAGGACGTCCGCGGGCGAACCATCCCCAAGGGGAAGCGAGGTCAGATCACCGGCGCGGCATCGATCACGTCGGGGTTGGTCGCCATCACCTTCGGGGTCGCGATCCGGATCTGGGGCGGTCAGGACGCCGACACGACGGTCTTCGCACTGCTGCTGCTCGGGGCGGCGCTGCTGTGGGTGGCTGCGCTGTCCGTGTTCGCGATGATCGTCGAGCCGGATGGGGCGTACGACGACGAGGCGGACGCCAGCGCGATCCGGGACGCCCTCTCACTGCTGGTCGACGATCCTCCGTTCCGTCGCTTCGTCGTCGCCAGGGCGCTCCTGCTCGTGTCGGCGCTGACGCCACCGTTCATCGTGGCGATCGCGACCGCGGAAGGCGGCGAGGTCTCGTTGTCGGGGCTCGGACCGTTCGTCATCGCCCAGGGGGTCGCGTCGCTCGTTGGCGGTCGCCTGTGGGGTCGGTTCGCTGACCGGTCCAGTCGTCGGGTGATGATGACCGCAGCTGGGTTGGCCTCCGCTGTCGTCGTGGTCTTCCTCGTGCTGATCTCTGTGTCGGGATTGCGCACGGTGGTGCTGCTGTATCCCATCACCTACTTCGCGCTGGCGCTGATCCACACGGGTTCTCGCATCGGGCGCAAGACCTACGTGGTGGATCTGGCTGAAGGCAACCGCCGCACCGACTACGTGGCGGTGTCCAACACGGCCATGGGCGTGCTGCTGCTCGTGGCGGGTGGTGTCTCTGCGGGGCTGGCCGCCCTGGGGCCGGAGGTGGCGCTCGGCTTCCTTGCGGTGCTCGGTCTGCTCGCCGTGCCCGTGGGGCGCAGGCTCCCCGAGGTCAGCTTGGGCGGCTGAGCAGCACCAGAGGTGGGAGCCGCCGCAGGGAGCGCTGAGCGGCGGGTTCCGGGAACAGGGTCGCCCGGGAAGCCGAAAGGCGAGCAGTACCCCCGGTAGGAATCGAACCTACGCACGTGGCTCCGGAGGCCACTGCTCTATCCACTGAGCTACGGGGGCATCGGCGGGACGCCCCGACGGTACCAGTGGCCCTCCTCGTGGAGACAACCGCCGAGCTGCGCCAAGACGGGCGATGGCGGCTACGGTGCGCGCCAACAGAGGGGGCACGTGTGGCGAAGATCCTGGCGGTCGATGACGACCCCGTGATCCAGCGGCTGCTCGAAGTCAACCTCGAGATGGAGGGGTACGACGTCGAGCTCGCCGGGGACGGCGAGGAGGCGCTCCGGAAGGCGCGTGAGGGGCATCCGGACGTCATCCTGCTCGATGTCATGATGCCGAAGAAGGACGGCTGGACCGTCTGCCGGGAGCTCCGGGAGGACGACGGGTTCCGGGACGTCCCCATCGTCTTCCTCTCGGCCCGGGCGCAGGACTCCGACGTCGAGCGCGGCACCGAGATCGGCGCGGACGCCTACATCACCAAGCCCTTCGACCCGATCGACCTGCTCGATCTGGTGAGCGAGCTGATCCAGGGCGACTGACGAACCCGTGGCTGCCGGGGGCCTACCCTCGCGCTGCCCGGAGGCACCGATGGCCGCACCCCAGGAGCTCGACCCCGTCCTCGCCGATCTCGCCGATCGGCTCGAGACGGCGATCCGCGCTGCGGGCTTGCCCGAGGCGGACCCTGGCTTCGAGCGTCCGCGCCAGCCCGAGCACGGCGACTGGGCCTCCACCGTGGCCCTGCGGCTCGCGAAGCCGGCCAAGCGCGCCCCGCGAGACATCGCCCAGGCCGTCGTCGAGCACCTCGAGCTCCCCGACGCCGTCGCCGAGGTCGACATCGCCGGGCCCGGCTTCATCAACTTCCGCTTCGCCCACGCCTACTTCGAGGATCTCGTGCGTCGCGTCGTCGCGGCGGGCAGCGAGTACGGGACCGGGAAGAAGGACGGTGATCGGGAGCACGTCAACGTCGAGTTCGTATCGGCGAACCCGACGGGGCCGCTTCACGTCGGCGCGGGGCGCTGGGCGGCGACCGGCGACGCCATCGCGGCGGTCCTCGAGGCCGAGGGACACACGGTGCACCGCGAGTACTACCTCAACGACGCTGGCGAGCAGATCCGCCGGTTCGGGGAGTCGGTCGTACTGACCCACCGCGGCGAGGAGCTCACCGACGATCACTACCAGGGTGACTACGTGGGCGAGATCGCCGCTGAGCTCGTTCACCAGCACGGCGAGTCGATCTTCGAGCAGCAGCCGGGTGACAACGAGCTGATGGAGGATCTGGCGGCGGGGGTGGGCCACGACGGTGACACTCTCGACGACGGCGAGCAGGCCCCCGCCGAGGCTGGGGACCCCAGGGTCCACGCCGGGGTGGCGACGCGGATCGGCGACCTCGCCGCAACGGCGATGCGGGACCACATCGCTGAGACCCTGCGGTCGATGGGGGTCGAGTACGACGTCTGGTTCTCCGAGAAGAGCCTCCACCAGTCCGGTGCCATCTCGGACGCCATCGCCGATCTCGCTGAGCGCGGTCACACCTACGAGGCGGATGGCGCGGTGTTCCTCGCCACCACCGAGTTCGGTGACGACAAGGACCGCGTGCTCGTGCGGTCGGACGGCCGACCGACCTACTTCGCCGCTGACTGCGCCTACGTCCGGGACAAGTGGCAGCGCGGGTACGACCGCCTGATCTACCTCCTCGGTGCGGACCACCACGGCTACGTGGTCCGGCTCCGTGCTGCCGCCGAGGCGACCGGTATCCCCCCGGATCGCATGGAGATCATCATCGGTCAGATGGTCAACCTCCTTCGCGGCGGAGAACCGGTGCGGATGAGCAAGCGCGCCGGCGAGTTCGTCACCCTGCACGAGGTGCTCGACGAGGTCGGGGCAGACGTCACCCGCTACCACTTCCTGCGCCAGGGTCTCGACACCACCATCGACTTCGACCTCGAGGCGGTCGTCGAGCAGTCGATGGAGAACCCGGTCTACTACGTCCAGTACGCGCATGCCCGCATCAACTCCCTCGTGCGGACGGCGGACGACCGGGGGTTCGAGCACGGCGAGCTGGCCGACGCGGACCTGTCACGTCTCGATCATCCTGCGGAGCTCGACCTCCTGCGGGCCATGGCCGAGCTGCCAGAGGTCGTGGCCGACGCGGCCGACCTCCGCGCTACCCAGCGGGTGACCCGCTACGCGGAGGAGCTCGCGGCCACCTTCCACCGCTTCTACACCGAGTGCCGCGTGCTGGTCGACGACGTCGACCTCGCCCGCGCCCGGTACTGGCTGGCGGTCGCCGCCAAGCAGGTGCTCGCGAACACCCTCGGGTTCCTCCGTGTCTCCGCACCCGAGCGGATGTGAGGTGACGGGCTCGCCCTGGCCGCTCCATGCCGTCCGAGGTGAGGACGGCTCTCTCCACGTCGCCGGGGTCCCCGTGACGGAGCTCGCGGAGCGGTACGGGACCCCGCTCTGGGTCGTCGACGAGGATGATGTCCGGCAGCGGTGCGGCTGGTACCGCGACGCGTTCCCGGCGGCCCATGTCTGCTTCGCCTCCAAGGCGTGGCCGACGACCGGGCTGCTCCAGCTCGCGGCCGACGAGGGCCTCTGGATCGACGTCGCTTCGGGCGGTGAGCTGCACACCGCGCGGCTCGCGGATGTCGCGATGGAGCGCGTGGTCTTCCACGGCAACAACAAGTCCACCGAGGAGCTGCGGCTCGCGGCCGAGCTCGGTGTCGGCCGGATCGCGGTCGACAGCTTCGACGAGCTGGACCGGCTCGAGCAGCTCGGGCGAGAGCACGACCACCTCTTCCGCATCTGGCTGCGGGTGACGCCGGGGATCGACGCCCACACGCACGAGTACGTCCGCACCGGCCACGACGACACCAAGTTCGGCTTCACGCTCTCGCTCGGGCTGGCCGACCAGGCGCTGTTGAAGGCGAGCTCGCTGGAGCACGTCGACGTCGTCGGCGCGCACGCCCACATCGGCTCGCAGATCTTCGGCACCGACCCGTTCGTGGCGAACGCCGAGGTCATGATCGAACTGCTGGCGAGGTGGCGGAAGGAGCACGGCGTCACACTTGGCGAGCTGAACCTCGGTGGGGGCATGGGGATCCGCTACACCCACGAGGACCACCCGGTCGACGTCGCCGCGTACGGCGAGGCGGTGCTCGGGGCCGTGGCCGCCGCCTGTGCACGCTACGACTTCCCGCCCCCTCAACTCGCGGTCGAGCCGGGGCGAGCCCTCGTCGCACCTTCGACGATCACCCTCTACCGGGTCGGGACGATCAAGCACCTGCCAGGACTGCGGACCTACGTGAGCCTCGACGGCGGCATGAGCGACAACGTCCGCCCCGCCCTCTACGACGCGGAGCACGAGGTCCAGCTCGCCAACCGGTCGAGCGAGGCCGGCCTCGAGGCGTTCACCCTCGTCGGCAAGCATTGCGAGTCCGGAGACGTGCTCCGCGATCGCGCCCCGCTCCCCGCTGACCTCCGCGTCGGCGATCTGGTGGCGTTCGCGGCGACCGGCGCGTACACCGAGGCGATGTCGTCCAACTACAACCGTCTGCCGCGGCCCGCAGCGGTGATCGTCCGTGACGGCGACGCGCGCGAGCTCGTGCGTCGCGAGAGCTACGACGACGTGGTCCGTCGGGACGTGCCGCTGCACTGAGCCCCGGGCGAGCCACCCTTACGAGAGTGTGAAATCTGGTTGCAGCCGGCCTCGAACGCCCGGTTCCGCTCTACCGTTGACCCTGCCGGCCAGAGCTGGCCCGATCGACGACAGGGTGGAGGCGCATGACCGCTGCCGGAGCGCCCCGATGGGCCGGTGTCACCGCCGGCGTCGGCGCCGGGGTGCTCGCTGTCGGTGTGGGGGAGCTCGTCGCGGCCCTCGGGGAGGCGCTGGCGTCACCCGTCGTGGCGCTCGCCGACACCGTCATCCGCTACCTGCCGCCCGGAGTGAAGCAGCCAGCGGTGGATCTCCTGGGTCAGAGCGACAAGCCGGTCTTCATCGCGACCATCGTCGTGGTCACGCTGGCGCTCGCGGGCTGGATCGGGGCGCGCGCCATGCGGGACCGCCGCGCCGGCGTGGTGGGCTTCTCCGTGCTGGCGCTCCTGGCCGCGCTCGCAGCCTGGGACGACCCGCAGCTCGGCATCGCAGCCGTCGTGCCCGCTCTCGCCGCCGGTGCGGCCGGACTCGGGGCCCTGCACTGGCTGCTCGGGGAGGTCGAGACCGCGGCCGAACACGCGACCGCCGGGGCGGGCGTCGACCCTGCGAAGGTCCAGGAGGCCGCGGCTTTGTTGGAGGACGGCGACCGTGGGGTGTCGGAGTTCCTGGCGGAGGGGGAACGGACGCGGAGCCGCGGCACGCCCCGCCGGACCGTGCTGCGGGGCGCCGGATGGCTCGCGGTCGCCGGGATCGCGGCCGGGGTCGCGGGACGGTGGCTCCAGCAGCGGATGACGGTCGCGGCCGAGCGGCTGTCGCTCGTGATCCCCGACCCCGCGGAGCGCATCGATCTGCCCGTACCGGCGGATGCCCACCCCGAGGTCGAGGGGCTCCCCCCTGCGATCACCCCCAACGACCGCTTCTACCGCATCGACACCGCGTTCTCGGTGCCACAGGTCGATCCGAGCACGCACGAGATCCGCGTGCACGGCATGGTCGACCGCGAGCTCGTGATCCCGTTCGCAGAGCTCCTCGACCGGCCGATGATCGAGCTCCCGGTGATGCTCTCGTGTGTCTCCAACGAGGTGGGCGGGGACCTCGTCGACACCGCTGTCTGGCAGGGGGTGCTGCTGCGCGACGTCCTCGATGACGCTGGCGTCGCAGCCGATGCCGACCAGCTCGTCGGACGCTCCGTGGACGGGTGGACCTGCGGCTTCCCCGTCGAGGCCGCCTACGACCGCCCCGCCATGCTCGCGGTCAGGATGAACGGCGAGCCGCTGCCACCCGCCCATGGGTTCCCGGTCCGTCTCGTGACGCCCGGACTCTACGGCTACGTGTCGGCCACGAAGTGGCTGTCCGAGCTCGAGCTCACGCGCTTCGATCAGTTCGACCAGTACTGGGTGCGTCGGGGCTGGGCGGAGCGCGCCCCGATCAAGACCCAGAGCCGGATCGACGTGCCCCGGGGCGACAGCCGGGTGGCCGCCGGGACCGTGGCGGTCGCCGGCGTCGCCTGGGCCCCCACCAGCGGCGTCGGGAGGGTCGAGGTCCGGGTCGACGACGGTCCGTGGGAAGAGGCCCAGCTCGCCGCCCCGATCAACGGGATCTCCTGGCGCCAGTGGGTCTACGAGTGGGAGGCCGAGCCGGGCCGCCACTTCCTCGCCGTCCGGGCCTCCGAGGAGGGCGGGGAGACGCAGCCGGAGGAGCGCATGCCTCCCAAACCGGACGGCGCCACCGGCTGGCACACCATCTCGGTCACGGTGGACGATGATCCCGGCGAGTCGCTCGGCGCAGGATCCTGAATCCTCGCCGACCCGGAGCAGGGGGCTCGTACCGTCAATAGGATGGCTGGCCACCCGGGCGGGCGCCCCGGTCCGCCCCGGAAGGGAGCGACGTGGCTGGGATCGTGGGAACCGACAAGGTCCGCAACATCGTGCTGCTCGGGCACACCGGGACCGGGAAGTC
>JAWVZB010000134.1:0-7216 GCA_033722375.1 Nitriliruptorales bacterium
CGAGTCGACGGCGGCGGCCCCCGGCGGCCCGCCCCACCGCCCCCCGCCGCCAGGCCCCCCCGCCCCGCCGGGGGCGGGCGCTCCCACGTCCGGCGGGCACCCACGGGCGGGGCGCGTCTCGCTGACCGCGCCCCGCGCTGCGTGGGTCAGGTCACTCGGGCCAGCTGCTCACGCCTCTTCGCAGTAGATCTTGAGACTCTCGAGGCTGGAGCGGACGTCGCGGGCGTACATCTTGTTGACGAGCGCGTCGCCGAGCTTGCCGAAGAACCCTCCCAGGTCGGGGGTCTCCTGGTGGAACGTCACCTTCGTCCCCCCGTCCGCGTCCTCGAAGGTCTCGATGATCTCCCACTCCATGGGCGCCTCGAGGCTGCGAGACACGAAGCGTTCATCGGGCTGCCACTCGGTGATCTCCGCGGTGAACTCGAACTTCTTCCCCGCGACCTTGACGACGCCGCGGTCGACCGTTCCCTTGCCCCGCTCGCCATCGGACTTCTGCTCGTACTCGACGAGGTTCGAGTTGATGAGCGCGATCTTGTCCGGGTCGGTGGCGACGGCGAACACTTCCGAACGCGGTCGGTCGATCGTGATCGTTTCGTTGACGGTTGGCATGTAGTGCCCCTTCTCCCTCAGTGGTCGGTCCGCACTCGCGGCCATCCACCCATCGTGGTCGCGGAGGCCGGCAGAGGGAAGGGCTCGCCCTCGAGGGTTGCGATGGTCGCGCGGAACCATGCGGCCCACGCACGGCGGAGCGCACTGCGCGGTCGCCAGACCACGAAGGGAGAACCCCGGGGGTCACGCCCCGCCGGCCTCCTCGATGACACGGTCGTCCTTGGCGGCCGACTGCTCCGCGAGCTCCGCCCGGTGGTCATCGAGGCGGGCGCGCAGCTCGTCGTCTGCGGTGGCGAGGATCCTCACCGCCAGCAGGCCCGCGTTGGTGGCGTTGCCGACCGCGACCGTCGCCACCGGCACGCCCCGGGGCATCTGGACGATCGACAGCAGCGAGTCCAGTCCGTCGAGGTTGCGAAGTGGCACCGGCACCCCGATCACCGGGAGGGAGGTCACAGACGCCAGCATCCCGGGTAGGTGGGCGGCACCGCCCGCACCGGCGATGATGGCCTTGAGTCCGCGCCCCGCCGCCTCCTTGCCGTAGGCGAGCATCCGCTCGGGAGTGCGGTGCGCGGAGGTGACCCGCACCTCCCGGGGGACGCCGAAGTCGTCGAGGACGTCGACCGCGCCTCGCATCGTCTCGAGGTCGGAATCGGAGCCCATGACCACCCCGACGAGGGGCGTGCGTGCGTTCATGGCTGCATCAGCCTCTCTGCGGCTTCGTTGGCGTTCGCGCGGGCGAGCTCCATGTCGTCGGCCAGGGCCGTGACGTGGCCGATCTTGCGGCCGGGGCGCTGCTCCTTGCCGTACAGGTGCAGGTGAACGCCCGGGACGGCGAGCGCGTCTGCGATGGTGGCGCGGAGGTCGACCGGCTCGTCGCCCCCGAGCAGGTTGGTGAGCGCAGCCGCCGGCGCGGCCATCGCCGTGTCACCGAGCGGCCAGTCGAGCACCGCCCGCAGGTGGTTGTGGAACTGCGAGGTGGTGCAGGCTTCGATGGTGGCGTGCCCGGAGTTGTGGGGTCGCAGCGCGAGCTCGTTGACCAGCAGCTCGTCGTCGGGTGTCACGAACAGCTCGACCGCCACGACCCCGGTCGCGTCGATCTTCGCCACGATCTCCTGGCCGAGGTCGCGTGCGCGGGCGGCGAGATCGTCGCCGATCGGGGCGGGCAGGAGCAGCTCGACGAGGATCCCGTCACGCTGGACGGTCTCGACCACCGGGTAGGTCACCTGCTCGCCCGACGGCCGCCGTGCCCCGAGCACCGCAACCTCACGCTGGAGGGGCACCTTCTGCTCGGCATACCACTCGCTGTCCGCCGCCCCCACGACCTCGGCGGCTTCGGCCTCGTCCTCGACGACGACCACGCCCCGCCCGTCGTAGCCGCCCCGTCGTGCCTTGAGGACCACCGGCCAGCCATGCTCGTCCGCGAAAGCACCCACGGCTGCAGCGTCGCCCGTCTCGGCGAACGGAGGAACCGGGAAGCCCATGTCTCGGAGCGTCCGGCGCTGGTGCAGCTTGTCCTGCCCGAACCGGACCGCGTCGGGGGAGGGACGCAGGACGTGCCCGTCGGCCGCCAATTGCTGGAGGTGCTCGTTCGGGGCGAGCTCGTGGTCGAGCGTCAGCACCTCGACGTCCGCAGCCAACGCGCGGAGGTCGTCGAGATCCTCCCAGTCACCGACCCGGTGCGGCATGCCGATCAGCACGCCGGGATCGTCGCCCCGACGTGCCAGCACCTCGAGGTGGACGCCGAGATCGATCGCGGCCCGCTGGGTCATCCGCGCGAGCTGGCCCGCCCCGACCATGCCGACACGCGCGGTGGAGAAGTCGTCGGCGGGGCGGGGCGTCATGCGCGTCACGATAGCCCGCCGGCGGCCTACGACTCGGCGAGCTCGAAGAGGTGCCACTCGCCGGGAACCCCCTTGAGCTCGTGCGTGCCGGCCGGGGTGAACTCGAAGCTCGATCCGAGCAGCACGTCACGGACGGTCGACGACACGACGGTTGCGCCCCCCGGCGCGTGGTCGCTGACCCTGGCGGCGATGTGGACCGCGATGCCACCGACGTCGTCTCCCCGGACCTCGATCTGGCCACAGTGCAGCCCGGCCCGCACCCTCACCCCGAGGTGGCTCACGTCTCGATGCAACGTGCGTGCCGCCAACAGTGCCGCCTGGGGGTCAGCGAAGATGGCGAGCGACCCGTCGCCCGTCGATTTCACGACCCGGCCGCTGTGTTCGCGGACCGTCCGCTCCACCGCCTCCTCGAAGGCATCGAGGGTCGCCCGCCAGGACCGATCCCCCATCGCGGCGGCGCGATCGGTCGATGAGACGATGTCGGCGAAAAGGACGGCGGCGAACCGGCGGGTCGTCGACTCTGCACGCACGTGCCCGATGAGGTGGCGCTGAACCTCCTCCAGCAGCAACTCCGGAGCCTCGTAGAACGGCACGTGGTCACGCCCGGGCAGCTCGACCGCACGGACATCGGGGACGTTGTCGGCGAGGTAGGCGAACTGGTGTGCCGGGACCATCCTGTCGGCCTCGGAGGACAGAACGAGGGTGGGAGCCTGGATCCGTGGGAGGTCGTCGCGGATGTCCAGCTCCTCGAGGGTGCGGCCGTAACCGGCGATGGCACTCGGCGAAGCGGCACGACGCTGGAAACTCGCCCAACGCTCGATGAACAGCGCATCGTCGACGCGGGACGGAGCGAACACCGCCACGTCCTTGCCGGAGCCCCAGTTCTCGACTGCTCGAGACACGAACGTGTGGAGTTGCTTCTTGGGGATGCCGAGCGAGACCTCATCCTCCCGCTCGAGGATCCGAACCCATGCACTGATCGCCACGACCGACTCGACCCGCTGCGGATGGCGTGCAGCGGCGAGAAGCGACTGGGTCCCACCCTCGGACAACCCGACGAGAGAGGCGCGCTCGGACCCGACGGTGTCCATCACGCAGATGACGTCGTCGACCCACTCCTCGATCGTCGGGAAGCCGTCCGGCAGCCCGCGGTCGGACTGTCCCATGCCACGCTTGTCGAAGAGGATCAGCCGCCCCATCCTGGCCAACTCGCGGAGGAAGTCGCCGAAGCCGGGGACGTCCCACATCGTCTCGAGGTCCGAGAACCATCCCGGCACCCAGACGATGTCACGATCGCCTTCACCGACCACCTGGTAGGCGAGGTGGACTCCGTCGTTCTTGGCGTACTGGATCGGCCCCATGCCACGAGACTGCCACATCGCAACCTCGCCGTCACGCGTCGGGCGGCGGGAGCTCACACGTGAGGTAGCGATGGATGGTCGGCGCGATGGACGCGACGACCTCGTCGGCCGGCATGGAGGCCACCGGCTCGAGGTGGATGAGGTGGCGGATGAACGCGAGCCCCACCAGTTGGCTGGCGACCAGGCTGGCGCGGCGGCGCACGTCATCGGCGCCCAGCCGCACCAGGAGCGGGGCGAGGATGCTCTCGACCACGAACTCCCGCAGCATGCGGGCCGAGGCCTCGTCGCTGATCGCGGAGCGGATCAGGATGCGCATCCGGTCGTGGAACTCAGGTTCGTCCCAGATCCCGAGGAACGTCCGCAAGAGCTCTTCGCCGGCGGTGTCGAGCGTCACCTCCGCGAGTGCGTCCACCACCACCTCGGGCGATACGGGGAAGGCCATCACCGCCGCGAAGAGCTCGCGCTTCGGCCCGAAGTAGTGGTGGACGAGCGCCGGATCGACCTCGGCGTCGGCGGCGATCTCGCGGATCGTGGCGCCCCGGAAGCCTTCCTCGGCGAACCGACGCCGCGCCGCCGCGAGGATGTCCTCCCGCGCGGTGCTCTCGCCCGGCCGGCGCCCCGTCCGCGCCATCAGCCGTCCCTCCGTCTGGCGGTCACCTCGAGGAAGACCTCCTCCAACGTCGCCGGGGCCAGCGCGACCTCGGCGTCGAGGTCACCGAGTGCGGCACGGACCTCGTCCCCGTCCGCCCCCGACACCCGCAGCCGCCGACCGGCTGGAAGCACCGCCAGGTCGGCGGCCTCGAGCCGCTGCCACGCCTGCTCCCACTGGTTGCTCGTCACCTGCACCGCCTCACGGTCCGCGGCCAGCTCGTCGGCCGCCCCCTGCGCGACGACCTGGCCGTCAACGAGCAGCACGATCCGGTCACAGCGTGACGCCTCGTCGAGGTAGTGGGTGGAGACGAGCACCCCCGCACCGGCGTCCGCCACCCCCCGGATGGTCTCCCACAGCCGCGACCGTCCCAGCGGGTCGACCCCCGACGTGGGCTCGTCGAGGATCACGACCTCGGGATCGTGTGCGAGCGCCACCTCGAACGCGGCCCGACGCCGCAACCCCAGTGGCAGGGCCCCGATCAGGTCCGCCGCCACCGCCTCCAGCCCGCCGTCACGGATCCCGCTCGGACGATGGCCGTAGACGTCACCCGACAGGGAGAGATGCTCGGGCAGCGTGAGATCGGTCCAGAGCCCGAGCCCCTGGGGGACGTAGCCGACGCGGCGGCGGGTGCGACGGCTCGGTGGGCCGCCGGCGAGCTCGACCGTGCCGGAGTCGGGTGCGAGGAGTCCCAGGATCACCTTGATGAGGGTGGTCTTCCCGGCGCCGTTCGCCCCGACGAGGCCGATCACCTCCCCGCGCTCGACGTCCAGGGACGCTCCGTCGACCGCGACGACGTCGCCGAAGGCCTTGGTCACCTGGCGTGCCGCGATGGCCGTCACACCGCCACCTCCCGGCTCCGGGCTCGCTTCCGCTCCTCGTCTCGCTGGCGTTCGATGACGACCTCCTCGAGACGACGGCCGCCCGTGATCTCCTCGGGGTCGCCCCGCAGGAGGCTCCGGCCGCGGTCGAGCACCAGCACCTCGGCGACGCGCTCCGCCTCGTCGAGGTAGGTCGTGGACAGCAGCACCCCGGTCCCGTCGGCGGCGGCGTGTCCGATCAGACGCCACAGCTCGGCCCGGCTCACGGGGTCGACACCGGTGGTGGGTTCGTCCAGGACGAGGAGCTCGGGCTCGTGCAGCAGGGCCAGCACGACCGCGAGCTTCTGGCGCATCCCGCCGGACAGCGCCCCGCCCTGCCGGTGACGGGCGTCGGTCAGGTCCGCACGCCGGAGCAGGCGGGTGGCGCGGTCGTCGGTCGCGACCGGATCCAGCCCGTAGGCGTCGGCGACGAAGGAGAGGTGCTCGTCGACGGTGAGGTCCGCCCAGATGCCGGGCACCTCCGCCATCGCCCCGATGCGGCGGAGGGCGGGGCGGTGCACCTCCCCGCCGTCCGGGGGAACGAGGCCGGTCACGACCCGCAACAATGTCGACTTGCCGGCTCCGTCGCCACCCACCACGGCGGTGACGCTGCCGGGTGGGACCCCGACGCTCACACCGTCGAGCGCGAGTTGCCCGCCGTAGCGGACGGTGAGGTCCTCGACGCCCCAGGTCATGCCGGCGCCCCGACCGGCTCCCGCGTAGTGTCTGTGTCGTCGGCGCGGGCCGGGACGAGGTCGCGACGGACCCGCAGAACCGCCAGCCCGAACACGGCGACCGCCTGGACCAGCAGCGCGACGAGCGGGAGTGTGAGATCGCCCCAGCCGGCTGCGCGGAGCATCACGCCGCGCGCCAGCTCGACGAACCACGTCAACGGCAAGACGTAGGCGATCCACTGGATCGCGACGGCCATCGCGTCGACCGGGAAGATCGCCCCGGACAGAAGCACCTGCGGGAGCGTGGCCATGAGCGAGAGCTGCATCGCCTGACCCTGGTTCTCGGACACGGTCGAGACGAGCAGCCCGAGCCCGAGCGTCACCCCGAGGAACAGGATCGATCCCACCCCGAAGAGCAGCGCGGATCCGACGAAGGGCACGTCGAACACCGTCACCGAGATGCCGATGACGAGAACGAGATCGACGAGCGAGATGAGGAGGTAGGGGGCAACCTTGCCGGTCAGGACCTCGGCGGGGCGGAACGGCATCACGGCGAGCTGCTCGATGGTCCCGGCCTGTCGCTCGCGCACGACCCCGAGGCTCGTCGCGATCGTTCCGACGAACGCCAGGACCAGGCCGGCGAGCGCGGGCACGAGTATCGGTGGGGTCTCGAGGTCGGGGTTGAACAGGACCTCGTGCTCGATCTGGATCGGGGCCTGCCCCAGGCCGGTCACGACGCCACGAGCGGCGAACAGTTGCGAGCCGTCGATCAGCACCAGCGGCGGCTGCTGGTCGGTCAGCACGACCGCGACCACGTCACCGGCGCGCAGCAACGCCTCGGCCTCGGCCCGGCCCGCCGCACGATCGGTCGCGACCACCTGCATCGCGTCGGGGAGGCGTCCGGCGGCCTGCTCGGCGGCGGGGCCGTAGACGGCGGTGTCGATCTCCGAGACGTCGAAGCTCGCGGCGTAGCCGAAGATGAGGAGCAGCAGCAGCGGCTGGAAGATGAGCAGGGCCATCGTGCGCTTGTCCCGACCGAGCTGGCGGAACTCCTTCTTGGTCATCGCCTTGGTGGCCCGCAGCGCCATCTCGCACCTCGCAGGAATTCAACGTCCGTTGATTTCATCAGATGTTGAGTTCCCTGTCAAGCCGACCACTCCCTGGCGATGGCGCCGATCGCGACACCCCATGCCGGATCTGCACCGCAGCCAGCCGTGGTCGC
>JAWVZB010000135.1:0-6977 GCA_033722375.1 Nitriliruptorales bacterium
ATGATCGTTGCGCAGCCAGCGAGAGGCCCCCGCAGAGCCCTCCGCACGGGCTCTATTGTGGACCTCTCGGTGTGTCCGCCTCCTGTGGCGCGACGATACAGGAGAGGGCAGAGCGGTTCCCTGTCCGAATGGCGCGTTGGTGACGGTTCTTGCCCGAACAGCCACCATCTGGCTGGTGAGGGCAGCGCGGGATGCGGCATGCCGATGGCCGCTGGTACCGTGCCCGGCGCTTCCCGGGCGGGTGGCGGAATTGGCAGACGCGCACGGTTCAGGTCCGTGTGTCCGCAAGGACATGGGGGTTCGAGTCCCCCCTCGCCCACCACTTCAGACCTGGGCGAACGCTGGTTTGCCCCACCGAACTCGAGGCTCGGATCCAGGCTTGTGGGTACGGCATGGTCACGGAATTCTGTCCTGCGGGCCTGAACGCCGGCAGCCGAGCCGTCAGAAGTGGCAAGAATCGACAGCTGTGAGCTCGTTCTAAGAATCACGGCACAATGCACACGGAACGAGGACGTGTGTTGCCAGCCAGCGTCGGAGGCCGCGCCCGGTGCGAGGGATCGTTTACTCGCTGGTGGCGGCTGAGGATGATCGGGCATCCTGGATAGTGAGCACCACCACCCTGTCGTCGTCCTCGAAGTACTCGTAAACGAGCAGCATCCATCGCCAGGGACCCAGCAGGAACCGGGTCCCTTCCCATCGGCCAGCCAATTCAGGACCCAGACGCGGGAACTCGGCTAGTGGCTCGAGGTTGCGGCGGACTCGCTCGCGGGTGTCGGCGGGCAAGCTGAGCACGGCGATGAGACGATCGAGATCCTCAACGGCTGCTCGGGTGAGTTCGACGCGCGCCACCGGCTACAGGTCGTCGAGATCGACCGTGTCGCCCTCCGCAGCCTGACGGCGACCGAACTGCGCCCGCTCCCACGCCCCGTCGATGCCGTCGAGCACGGCTACCACGGTGTCAGGATCCGGTTCTGCGTCGTCGATCGCAGAGGACAGCAACGAACGTGCGAGGGTGCCCTCGTTGACGTGGACCCGCGATGCCAGCCGTGCGAGCTTGCTGGCGTGCTCGTCGTCGAGGGTGATGTTCAAACGACGCGATCCCATAGGGAGACGGTACACGATCTGTCACGAATCGTGTAGCAGACGCACCCGTGTCATCGGCTCGGACACGCCCGAGTTCCACCCTTCGCGCAGCGTGTAATCGAAACGCCGTAGCGGGACTGTGGCCGGAGGGTTGAACTCACAGAACCGGGCGAACTCGGCGAGTTGAGTGTCGCTGGTGGCGGTGTCTCGTTGGTGATGCTTGCCACCGGGGAGGATGTATCGGCTCGGGGGAACGCAAGTCTGTCGACAGGGGGCCGGCCCGACGCAGCGACAGCGTTCATCCCGTTTCCTTCGGAGACTTCGTGGTCACAGCGTGGGCACGAAAGGTGCTGGACACCCGTGGATGGGCGCAGCCGAGGGAGGACGGGTTGGGGCGTGTTTGTGCAGGTCAGGCTGCACATCGGGGAATACCAGTGGTCGTCAGTGGGCCCGCCTTCAGCAGGTTCAGGTCCGTGTGTCCGCAAGGACATGGGGGTTCGAGTCCCCCCTCGCCCACCACGCTCCTACCCCCAGCACGGTGGGAACGGCCGGTTACCGCGATCTCTCTCGTGTCTGCGTGGGGCCGGACCCCGTGGGTCTGCTGAGCTCAGGGCGCGGGCTCCGGCGGGCTGGTGTTCGCCTGTTCGCCTGCGCCGGGTCGGGCCTGCGACCCCCCCGTTTCGATGGCGGCCAGGGCACCCGCGAGAGCGACCAGGCCCCAGAGCACCCCGCCGGCGTCCACGAGCGGTCCCAGCAGGCCGAGGAGCAGAGCCAGGAACATGAAGCCCGCGCGGGGCGCCAGCACGTCGCGGATGCCGGCCCGCCGGGCCGCACCAGTCGCGCCACCGACGAAGAGCACCGCCCCGACCGCCAGGGACCACCCCGCGGCGGCGGGCAACGGGTCGGCCGGGTGGGCGATCGCCTCCTCGAAGCCGACCGCGATGCCGATGACCCCGAAGACGACGATCGCGTGCCAGAACGAGTACACGTCGCGGGCGAAGCTGCCTCGATGCGCGGTCTCGCTCAGGGCCTCGGCGAGCCGTTCGTGGAGGGTGCCGAAGTAGGTCCACCACAGCGCGCAGGTCGCGAGCACCGCCCCCGTGGCCGTGAGCGCGAACAATCCTCCGCGCTCGACATCGGCGGTTGCGACACCGGCGGCGATCAGTGACTCCCCCAGCGCGATGATGACGATCAGGCCGTGGCGTTCGGCGAAGTGTCCGGGGACGATCTCCCACTCGGACTCACCGGCGAGCGTGGCGGCGACCAGGTCCGCGGCCAGCGCCCCGCCCCACAGCCACACTCGCAGGTCACCCTCGACGATCCCGCCCGTGAGGACGAGGAGCAGACCCACGAGCGACAGACCCACCCAACGGTCCAACGCAGCGGATGGCCGCTCGCCCACGCGCCCGATCCACTCCTGGAGCCCGAGCCCGAGCAGCCGGACGGTCACGTAGCTCGAGGCGAACCAGAGGCCAGCGTCTCCGAACGCGTCCGGTACCGCCTGGGCGAGGAAGAACGCCGCCGCGGTGGCCGCGAGCACGGGGAGACGGATGAGGGCGTGCTCGGTGTCGGCGAGGTTCAGGGTCCAGGTGAACTGCGTCCACGCCCACCAGACCAGCCAGAACAACAGCGCCGCGTGGCCGACACCGGGCCACGTGAGGTCGTGGAGCACCGACGAGGTCAGTTGTGTGACCGCGTACACGAAGACGAGGTCGAAGAACAGCTCGACGAAGGTAACGCCCTGCTCGTGCTGGAGCCGAACCGGCCTGCGCATCCCGACCCACCGTCCGTCGTTGCAGCGTCCGTAGCCGAACGCTGCCTCGGCGCCACGCTATTCCCGGATCGTGCCCTCCCACGGTGGCCGCCCACTCGACGGTCCCGACCGGGTGTGGGAGTGCCCGTGGGAGCGGTCGGATGGGGCAGGACGATCGCAGCGGTCCTCGAACGGGTCCCCTGAGGAGGTCACCGCCCGGCTGGCACGTGGGAGCACTCCTGACCGAAGCGCCCGGCGTCAACTTGTCGCCTCGCTGTCCGGGCCGAGTCCAGCTTCTCGGGTTCAGGGGCCGGCTTGGGCGATCTCCGCGACGATTCGTTCGGTGGCGTTGCTCGCCGCGCTCGGGGACAGGACCCCGGCAGCCACGAGGGTGTCGAGGGTCTGGGTCGTGGTGATGCGCGCAAGCGCCTTGGATTGTCGCCGGCGCAGCATGCGGCGATCGATCTCGGTCTCGGCGTCGAGATCGTCGAGTGAGGACGCGGCTGCCTCCTCCCAGTGCTCGAAGGTGCGCTTGGCGGCGTCGACGGTGGCCGGCTCGACCCGCGGCAGCTCCCGGAAGCGGTCCAGCTCCTCGGCAGCCCGGTGGGCCGCCAGCCGCCGCGCGCTCACTTCGATGTAGGCGACCTCGGTCAGGTCCTCGCCCACCGGAGGTGGCAGCAGACCGAGTAGGCGGCGATGCAGCCGGCCGTACCACGGGAGACGGCCTCGGCGGGGCGCATCGACGTCCAGGGACCCCCGGCCGGTCTCCTCGATCTCGTCGTCGATCTCCTGCATCAGCGTGCGCGTCGCGATCGGGGGCAGCAGGCCCGCGTCGGAGAGGTTCTGGTAGGTCTCCCGCTCGATGTGGAGGCCCCGGAGGGTCAGGACCTCGCGGATCTCGTCGCCGCTCAAGTGCGAGCGCTCGAGCTCGTCCATCGCGTCCGCGTCCGCGACCTCCAGGTGGGCATCCACGAGGTCGTCCTGGAAATCCAGCGCTGCCAGCCGGTCGCGGACCGAGCGCACGGCGAGCAGGCGCGCGACCGCCTCGAGGAACTGTTCCGCACGCGACGGGCGGTCGAGCCCGAGAGCGTGGACGAGCGAAGAGATGGTGGTGGCGTTCAGGAGCAGCGTCGCGAGTACGACCCCGCCCGTCATCGCCACGAACAGGTCGCGTTGTGGCAAGGCTTCGGGGAGCGCGAGCGCGAGTGCGAGCGCCACGCCACCGCGGAGCCCGCCCCAGACCAGCACCGCGGCGTTGCGGTGCCCCACCTGTGGGATCCCGGCCCAGCGTTCCAACAACCCCACCACCGGCACCACGGCGAGAGGTCGGGCGACGAGCACGGCCCCGATCGCGAGGGCGATGGCGCCCGCGTTCTCCCGGAGGAGGGCGAGGTCGAGCGCGAGCCCGATGAACAGGAAGAGCAGGGCGTTGGCGATGAACGACAGCGCCTCCCAGAGCTCGTGCAGGAGATCGCGGGCGGCATGGGCGGCGCGGCTCTCCAAGGTGCCGCCGATGGCGATCCCGGCGGCGACCGTCGCCATGACCCCGGAGACACCGAGGACGGCCTCGGCGAGGACGAACGCCCCGTAGGCAACCGCGACCGACAGGGCGGCGGCGGGCAGCCGCTGGAGCAGTGGCAGCAGGAGCACGGCGCCGGTGCCGATGACGGCGCCGATCGCGGCTCCGCCAACGAACACGGATACGAACCCGACGATGCCCTCGGCAACGGTCGTGGTTCCTCCGAGCGTTGCGACGAGCAGGATCTCCACGAGCACGATCGCGACACCGTCGTTGAGCATGCTCTCACCCTCGACGAGCGCGAGCAGCCGCTCCGAGACCCCGAGCTCACGGAAGATCGCGACGACGGCGACGGGATCGGTGGCGGAGACCAGGACGCCGAAGAGCAGGGCGGCCGACAACGGGATCCCGAGCGCCAGCGTCAGGCCGCCGGCGACCAGGGCCGCGGAGATGGTCAGCGCGACCGTGGCGAGCGCGACGATCGCCACGAGGTTGCGCATGAACTCGCGGGTCGACAGTCCGAGGGCTGCCTCGAAGATCAAGATCGGCAGGAAGAGGTTCACGAGCAGTTCCTCGAACCCCTCGTCGACGAGCAGGTCGCGGATCGCGAGATCCCCGCCGAGTTCGACCACGGCGAGGCCGGCGACCGCGAGGAACGCCGTCAGCGGGATGCGGGTGCGACGGGCCAGGAGTCCAACGACGACGGCGGCGGCGAGCAGCAGCGAGATCTCGAGGAGCGCGCGCGGCAGCTCCAAGAGGAACCCCTCCAAGACGCCTCCTTCACGTCCCCGCCGTCTCTCGTGAGCCTTGCAGCCCTGCAGGCTCGTGTCGAGGGTGTCGACAGCCAGATCGATCCGCGGCACCTTCTCACCATGAACTTCGACCTGCGACGTGCCGGCATGGTCGGGACGGCGGTGCTCGTGGTCCTCGTCGGGTCTGCAGCGGTCGGGTGGCTGTCCGGTCCGGACGAGGTGACTCCGGCGCAGTCGTCGAGTCCGACGCCTTCCCCGTCCCTGGAAGTTGGGGCGTCAGGGGCGTCAGCGGCGAGCCCAACCCCCGATCCGTCCCCGTCCCCTTCGCCGGCCGAGCGGGGCGCGATCGCGATCTGGTCGCGTGAGCCGCTTCCGGCCGGGTTCGCGGCGTCGGTCGGGGCGCTGCCGTCGGTCGTTGCCGCCGTGGAGGTCCGGTCGGACACGCTGGGCCTGATCGGTGTGCGTGACGCGGCCGGGGTGTCGCAACTCGATCTTCGCGACGGGTTCCGCGTGCCCGTCGGGGTGGCCGCCATCGATCCCGATGCCTACGCCACCTTCGTCGAAGGCCCGAGTGCCGAGGCGGTCCGCGCGCTTCGACCCGGTGAGGTTCTGTTGACGGAGGCCGGCGCCGAGCTGCGTGGGATCGGGGCGGGCGGGCAGATCGATCTCGTCGGACTACCGGGACTGACCGTCGCCGGGGTGGTCCCGGACGGCACCGTGCGCCGCTCCGAGGTGATCCTCCACCTCGCGGACGCGCCGGCTGCCGGGATCGAGGACGATCCCACCGTCGTCGTCCGCCACACGGCCAATGCCGGCGGAGCCACGGACCGGCTCGTGGACGCCATCCGGGCGCTCGTCCCCACCGGAACGAACGCCCGGGTCGTGGACGTGGCGGGAGACAGGAACGCGTCGCGGGGCGGACCGATCGTCCGCTCACTCACCGAGGTCAAGCGCCGGTTCGGCGAGTTCGCCTTCCGTCCGCGCGACGGGGTGCGCGAGGTGGACGTCGCGCCGGCCTTCGTCGAGGAGCACATCGTGACGGCCGAGGTCCCGATCCTCGGCCAGGTCACCTGCCACCGCGGCATCATCGACGACCTGCGGGCGACCCTCGAGGCGATCGTGGCCGCCGGGCTGTCCGGCGAGATCGACCCCTCCCGCTACGCCGGCTGCTACTACCCCCGGCGGATCTCCGTCGGCGGATCCAGCCTGTCGCGGCACTCGTGGGGGATCGCGCTCGACATCAACGTCGACCTGTCACATCCCGACCTCGGCCCACCGCCCCATCCGGACGTGGTGGCGGCGTTCGAGGCGCACGGCTTCCGCTGGGGCGGGGACTTCCTCCACCCGGACAACCACCACTTCGAATGGGTCGGCACCGTCGACGCTCCCCCCGCGCCGACGGACCCCTGAGTCTGGTCGCCCTCAGCGGCGGCGACGCAGTCCGATCGCCCCACCGAGCGCCAGGAGGCCGAACACAGCCAGCCCGCCACCAGTCGACGGGAGGTGTTCGCCGCCGTCGGGAGCGTCAGGGTTCGGGGCGCCGAACACCTCGGCGGTCCCGGCTGCGCCGGCAACGGTGACCCCGCCGTCGAACGCGTCCGTGTCCGGGTTGTCGCCGAAGAGGCCCTTCAACAGAGCAAGCTCCAGCCCCGCACAGTGGACGCGGGCCCCCGGGAGCCCGTCGTCGTTCTCGATCTCCTCCTCGCTGGTGCACGCGGACAGCGTGAACGTCGACTCGAGTGGGGTCCCGGCGGCGACGGTCTGCGAGCCGCCCTCGGGGATCGTGATCGGGTTCTGGTCGGAGATGCCAAGTAGTGCTGCCAGGTCCTCGTTGAGCGTGATGATGAGCGGGGCGACGCTGCCGCTGGTG
>JAWVZB010000136.1:0-6856 GCA_033722375.1 Nitriliruptorales bacterium
CGGATCGATCCTCTGGGGCATGGCCTTCGAGGGGTTCCGTCCCGACCGTTGGGACCTCATCGGCGGCGCGATCTGTCTCGTCGGGATGGCCGTCATCATGTACGCGCCTCGCCCGTGAGGCGGGACTAGGCGGGGACCTCGCCGGATTCGGCGATGTCCTGGGCGATGTCGCGGAGCTTGACGTTGCGATCGTTCGACAGTCGTCTCAGCCGATCGAAAGCCTGCTGGCCGCTGAGGTGCTCGCGCTCCATCAGGACGCCTTTGGCCTGACCGATGATGTCGCGTGACTCGAGGGCACGCTGCAGCCCCGCATCACTGATGGCGGCTTTCATGGCCACCGCGGCGTGCGAGGCGAACACCTGCGCCAGCGCTTGCGAGTGGCGGTCGAACCCGTTGGCCTCTTCCGCGTAGAGGTTGAGCGCGCCGAGCGTGTCCTCGGCGATGAAGAGCCGCAGGCCGATCATCGAGCGCCATCCCAGCTCGCTGATCTTCCGCTGCCAGTCGGGCCAGCGCTCGTCGGCGTCGATGTGGTCCATGACGATGGTCTCGTGTGAGCGCATCGCGGTGAGGCACGGGCCCTCGCCGGTCGCGTACTGCGCGTGGTCGGCGAGCATCGCTCTCCGGCTGGTGGAGGCCGGGGTGATGATCCGGTCGCGTTGGGTCATCATCAGGGTGGCGCCGCGACAGTGCTCGATGTAGCCCTCTGCGAGGTCGACCACCTTCTGGAGGGTGCTGTCGAGGCTGTCGGTCTCGGCGAGCTCCCGGGCGATGGTGGCGACACGGAGGAGCGCCTCCTCCTCGCCGCTGATCTGCTCCCCAGATTCCTCAGTCATGTTCCAGCCCCCTGCTCCTCTGAGGTGTTACTGGGCGCGTCCCCGACATGTCAAACGTCCCGCAGTTCAAGGTAGACAACCGCCACGGCAACCTCGCAAGCGGGGTGTGGCGCGCAGCACGAACGGAGCCTCAGACCTCACCCTGGGTGGCAGGGAAGGTGCTTGACACCGAATTCGGACCAGCCGGCATCGGTCTCGCGCCACTGCCGGATGACCCAGGTGCCGTCACCTTCCGGGGTGAAGGCGGTCCGGAACGCCCCGCCGGGGTAGTCGAAGCGGAAGTCGATCTGCCCGCCGTCCACCCGGCCGAACCCCGGCGCTCAGGACGAGGCCCCGAACGTGTCCATCAGGACCATCAGATAGCGCTGCTCGTCACTGTCGGTCGGGGCGATGTGGGCGACGGCCACGTAGGGATCGTCGGTGAGCGGGGTGACGGTGCTCGGGTGGAACGTCACCCGCAGCCACGCGTCGCCGAGCACCCGCTCGACCGTGACCGCCTGTTCCAGGGGACGTTCGAGCACGGTGCCGACCAGCTCCCAGCGGCCGATCAGGCCCGAGAAGAAGTCGCCCATCGCCATCTACCGCGCTCTCTACGGAACGTCCACGTCGACCTCGACGGGGACGGCGCGCTTGATCCCGTCGCACACCGGACAGTGCGCCGCCCCGCGCCGCGCGATCTCCTCCAGACGCCCGTCGTCGGCGTCGCCGGCGATGCGAACGCGCACGCTCATCGACATGGGCCCGACCGGCACGTCGTCGGCCAACCGCAGGATCCCGTGATCGTCCGACTCGCTGTCGACCTCCACCACGAGCTCTGACAGTTCGACCTCGTCGCGAGCGGCCTCCATCCCGATGAGTGTGGCCACGCAGGACGCCACGGCTGCCCGGAGCAACCACCCCGGTGAGGCGTGCTCGGCTTCGCCACCCACGCTCTTCGGCATGTCGGTGACGACCGTTGCGTCGCCTTCCACGGTCACCCGGAGTGCGTCGCCGAGTGTCGCGGTCGCAAGTGAGTCGGTGTAGCGGGCCTTCTCGGGGTTGTCGGCGAGGTAGCCGATGACGCCGTCGATGGACTCCTTGATGGATGCCACGGTCACGCTCCTGAACGATCCGGTGGCACCCTAGTCTCGCGCGGATGACGACCCAGGGGGACGACACTCCGAGGGGTGTTGGTGTCACCTCCACGGTCAGGAGGATCGGATGAGCGGCACTCACGACGGAGCCACGCCTTCTGAGCTCATCGATCACAGGATCGCCGAGCTCGGGGACTGGCGGGGCGAGACGCTTGCCCGAGTGCGTGCGCTGATCCACGACGCGGAGCCGGACGTGGTCGAGACGGTCAAGTGGCGCAAGCCATCGAACCCCGCGGGTGTCCCGGTCTGGGAACTCGACGGGATCATCTGCACGGGCGAGACATACAGGGACAAGGTCAAGATCACCTTCGTGCAGGGCGCCGCCCTGGACGACCCCGCCGGGGTGTTCAACGCGAGCCTGACCGCGGGCACGAGACGTGCGATCGACCTGCACGAGGGCGACGAACTGGACGAGGACGCGTTCAAACAGCTCGTGACCGCGGCAGCGGCGCACAACGCGAGCGGTTGACGGACCAGAACAGGAGCGACGATGGCGACCTCGGGCAACGGCCTGCTGCGAACGGCTGGTCGATGGCTGTTGGGCGTGGCGCTCGCTGGTGTCGGCGTCACGCACCTCACCACGGCCCGTGAGGAGTTCCAGGCCCAGGTCCCGGCGTGGATGCCGGTCGATGCGGATCTGGTCGTGGTCGCCTCGGGCGTGATCGAGGTGGCGCTCGGGGCGGCGCTGGTGGTCGACCGGCGTCACCGCGAGGCGATCGGCTGGCTGACGGCCGGGTTCTTCGTGGCGATCTTCCCCGGGAACGTCGCCCAGTACGTGGAGGGCACCGACGCCTTCGGCCTGGACACCGACCGCGCCCGCCTGACGAGGCTGTTCTTCCAACCGGTGCTGGTCGCCTGGGCGTTGTGGTCGACCGGGGCGTGGCGTGCGTGGCGGCGCTCGCGCGGCGAGCATGACACGGCCGGGAGTCGATCGCGTGATGAGTGATAGCAACGGGGGGCAGAAGTCGGATGGCCCCCGGCTATTGGCTGGCGGCAACCCCCAGATCCCCAAGGGCGACGGCGACGGGCCCGTGCAGGCCTACATCGCAGCGATGCCGGGCTGGAAGTCCGAGGTGGGCCGTCACCTCGATGCCCTGGTCGAAGACGCGGTGCCGGGTGTCGTGAAGGCGGTCCGGTGGAACCAGCCCATGTACGGGATCGAGGGTCAGGGGTACTTCGCGGCCTTCCGATGCTTCACCAACTACGTCAAGCTCACGTTCTTCCGCGGGGCTGAGCTCACCCCGGTGCCTCCAGTCGACTTCAAGAGCCCGGACGAGAAGGCGTTCCACGTCCAGGAGGGCGACGACCTCGACGACGAGCAGCTGCGAAGCTGGTTCGAACAGGCCGCCGCGCTCCCTGGCTGGACGCCGTAGGCCACCCGCTATGGCGTGCCGCGTGCCAGAATGGTCTGGGATGGCGGGGGTCCGGCCACGGCGGACAGGGGCGGTAGGTGGACACGAGGGTCGTCGAGCGGGGTCCGGTGTTCGACGTGCTCGAGCAAGCGGTCGAGTCTGCCGTGGAGGGACGGGGGAGCCTGACCTTCCTGGCGGGTGAGGCCGGCATCGGCAAGACCACGGTCGTGACCACCTTCGTGCGCCAGCACCGCAGCGATCTCCGCACGCTCGTGGGGGCCTGCGACCCGTTGACCACGCCCCGCCCGCTGGGTCCGCTGCGCGACATGGCGGACGCCGACCCAGAAGTGGCCGAGCTGTTCGACGGTCGGCCGCGCCACGAGCTGTTCGCCGGACTCCTGAACCAGATCTCAGTCCCTGGTCGCCCCGCCTTGGTGGTGGTCGAGGACGTTCACTGGGCCGACGCTGCCACCCTCGACCTGCTGCGGTTCGTGGGACGGCGGGCAGGCAGAACCCACGCGGTGGTCGTGGCCACCTACCGGTCGGACGAGATCGGCATGGAACATCCCCTGCGCGCGATCCTCGGCGACCTCGCCACCTTCCCCCCGGTCCGGCGACACAGCTTGTCGCCGCTCTCCCGGGACGGGGTCGCCGCGCTGGCCGAGGAGGCCGACCTCGAGGCGCACGTCGACGTGGACGAGCTGCACCGGCGGACCGGCGGGAACCCGTTCTTCGTCACCGAGGTCCTCGCCGACCCGGGCGGCGGTCTGCCCGACAACGTCCGCGACGCCGTGCTCGCACGTCGCAATCGGCTGCCCGACGGGGCACGGGAAGTGCTCGATGCCGTGTCGGTGGTTCCCGGCGTGGTGGAGCCGGCGCTGCTCGAGGAGATCGCGTCCCCTGACCCGGCGGACGTGGATGCCTGCATCACGTCGGGCATGCTGCGAGCCGGTGAGCGGGGCGAGCTGACGTTCCGGCACGAGCTGGCCCGGCTGGCCGTCGAGAGCGCGGTGCCCCCGGCACGTCGCATCGGGTTTCACGCCAGCACCATGCGTGCCCTGATCGACGGCCGTGTCCCCAACTCCGCCCCTGCCCGCATCGTCCACCACGCCGACGCTGCTGGCGAGGCCGGCGTGGTGCTCGATCATGCCCCGGAGGCTGCCGAGCTGGCGACCGAGCGGGGCGCCTACCGCGAGGCCTACGACCAGCTCGCTCGTGCCCTGCAGTACGCCGAGGGGCTGCCCGACGCCGAACGTGCTGAACTGCTCGACCGGTTCTCCATCGCATCGAGCGGCGTCGGTGACGCCGAGGCGGCAGTGTCTGCCGCCGAGGAGGCTCTGGAGCTGCACCGCCGAGGCGACGACGAGTTGGCGATCGGCGCGGCGCTGAGGCGGCGAGGTACAGCCCGATGGGAAGCGGGGAGAGGTCCCGAAGGGCACGCCGACGTCCGCGACGCCGTCGAACTGCTGACGCCGTTGGGTGAGACGGAGGAGCTCGCGACCGCGCTGGCCAGCGCGGTGACGCTGGCGATGCTCGCCCGCGACTACGACACCGCACTGGACCTGGGCCCCTCGGCGATCGCGCTTGCCGAGCGGCTCGATGCACGATCCGCCCTGTCGCGGACGCTGAACAGCCTCGGCGCGACCGAGATCCTCACCGGACGCTACGACGAGGGCGAGCGCCACCTCCTTCGGAGCATCGAGGTCGCTCGCGAGGCCGGGGATCCGATGTCGGAGGCCGTCGCCCTGTCCAACCTCGGCTCGGGTTTCGGGGAGGTCCGTGTCTACGACCGTGCCGAGCGCTACCTCGGAGAGGCCATCGAGTTCGCCGCCGCACACGACCTCGACGGCACGGTCCACTACGCCAGCTCCTGGCTCGCGCGGGTTTGCCTCGAGACCGGACGGTGGGAACGTGCGGCCGAGCTCGTAGCGGCGGTGCCGGGGGAGACCGCAGGGATGGCGACGTTCATCACCATCACCGCCCTGACCGTGCTCGGCCGGCTCCGCGCTCGCCGGGGCGACCCAGGGGTGGACGAGCCACTCGACCGGGCGTGGGAGCTGGCGGTGCAGACCGATGACCTCCAACGGTTGTGGCCCGTGGCCGCAGCACGCGCCGAGGCTGCGCTCCTGGAGGGCCGCGAGCAAGCGGTCGCCCCCGCGGTGTCGGACACCTTCGCGGTGGCGGTCGAGATCGGCCACCCGTGGGCGATCGGGGAGCTGGGTCTCTTGCTGTGGCAGGTCGGTGAGCTGGACGGGGCGGGGCGTGACGCGGTCGCGGGAAGTGCGGCCGAGCCCTACCGCCTCCACGTGTCCGGCCAGGTCGAGGCCGCCGCGGACGCGTGGGCGGCGCTCGGTTGCCCCTACGAGCGTGCCGACGCACTGAGCGACGGGGACGAGGACCAGCAGCGGCGGGCGCTCGAGATCCTCGACGACCTCGGGGCGGGCCCAGCGGCCGCGCGGCTGCGGCAGCGGATGCGGGGTGCCGGCGTCCGCTCGATCCCGCGCGGCCCCCGCCCCGCCACCGCCGAACATCCCGAGGGGCTGACCCCCCGGGAGGCAGAGGTCCTCGACCTGGTGGCTGAGGGCATGACCAACGCCGAGATCGCCGAGCAGCTCTTCATCAGCGAGAAGACCGTCGGCCACCACGTGTCATCGGTCCTGGGCAAGCTCGGGGTCGACTCCCGCCACGACGCCGCGCGGTACGTGGCGGGGCGCTGACCCCTCTCCATCTCGGCGTTCGAACGGCGTAGGGAGCGGGTTGCCAAGATAGGGAGCAGTTCCCCATATCGGCCACGGAGACGATCCGTAGCGTCCCTTCGGTTGCGAATCTGCACGGAGAGTGTCATGCCACTGTTCATGGATGTGCACACGCTGGGCGACAGTGTCTCGGCTGACGACGTCGCCGACGCCCACCAGAAGGACCTCGAGACCCAGGGGGAGTACGGCGTCAACTACAAGAAGTACTGGGTCGACGAGGAGGCCGGGAAGATCTTCTGCCTGGCGGAGGGTCCCGACGCCGAGGCCGTCAGCCGCGTCCACGAGGAGGCCCACGGTCTCGTGGCGGGCGAGATCTACGAGGTCGGCGAGTACACCTGACCCGACGCCCTCACTGTGGTGCGGATCCCGGCGTCAGCGTCGCGATCCGCACCACGAACGTGTCCGCTCGTTACTTCCAGTCGCGCTCGACCCAGTGGTCCGCGCAGAAGGCGTCCCGGCTGTCGGCGTCGGTCCCGGCCGTCTCGTGGGTCGCGTTGTAGCGGTAGCTCTCGCGCAGGCTGAGCGCGTTCAGTGCGGCTGCGTCCTCGATCTCCTGCGCGATCGCCTGACGCTCGGCGTCGCTGCCCGCGTTGGCGAGACGCTCGGCGTTGCGCCAGGCGGTCTCGCGCCAGGCCGTCAGGAGCTGCACCATCGTCGAGTTGTCGATCGTGGTGCCGGGCACGTCGCCGTCGTCGATCGTGGGGTCGTGGTACTTCGCGGCCTCGTTGAGCAGGTACTTGTTGACCTCGTTCAGGAAGTCGTTCACCCGGTCGTGGTCGGCC
>JAWVZB010000137.1:0-6842 GCA_033722375.1 Nitriliruptorales bacterium
GGAGCATCGCGCCGTCCGCGCGCTCGGTTGGAGCCCTTCGACGTCGGCGCACGGCCGACCTCCGCTCCCGGATCAGCTGCCGAGCACACCACCCCAGAGCGTCGACGGCCCCGGAAGGGCCGTTCTCATCGAGCTCGGTTCTTCCTCGGCCGGGGAGTCGGACTCCCCGGCCGCGAGGCGGATCCGGGTGTCGGGCGTGCCGTCACCGGCGCCGTCGCCCGAGCCCGAGAGAAATCATGTCGCGGTTGCCGAAGCAGACCACAGGCTCATCCCGTGACGTCGGTCAGGAAGTCCCGGTACGCCGACAGCGCGCCGTCATGGGTGAGACTGCTGACGTGGTCGGCGGCCTCCAACGTGACGAGGTCGACACCGGCCTGCGCTGCGGTCTCGGTCATCCCCTCGTACACCTCGTCCCGCTCTCCGCACAGCAGCAAGGTTGGCACGTCGAGCTGCTCGGGCACGTGCGACAGGTCCGGCCACGTCGACCTGAAATACGCCAGGAGCGCCTCGACGTCGTTCTGCCGGTACAGCTCACCGAGCCAGTCCGGTACGTCCCACATCTGCGACAGCACTCCGACCACCGTGTCCAGCCCCTGCTCCAGGAGCTGGACCATCTCGCCGGCGGAGTCGTCGCTGCCCCCTGCGTCGGCCCCGATCAGGCCCAGCGACGCGAGGCGGCCGGGAGCCACGTCCGCGACCCCCCAGCCGAGCTTGGCTCCCATCGACCAGCCGAGGTAGTGGAAGTCGCCACCACCGCAGGCGTCGGCCACGGCGAGGACGTCACGCACCATCAGGCCCATCGCGTAGTCGTCGGGGTCGGTCGGCTTCGAACTCTCGCCGTGTCCCCGGGCGTCGAAGCGGACCACCTGGTGGTCTTCGGCGAGGCCGTCGACCCAACCCGATCGGTCCCAGGCCTCCAGCCGCAATCCGCCGCCGTGGGCCAGCACGACCAGTGGCCCCTCCCCGTCCGACCGGTACCGAATCGTCACACCGCTGCTGTCGACCGTCGGCATCACACCCTCCACCTTCGTCGCCACCGAGACTGGTGGGCCGTGGCATCCCGGTCAACTCTCCAGGGGACGCGGGCGTTCGCGAGCATCTCCTCCCCGATCCGTGGCGGCGCCTCGGCAGGACTGGGCGACGGACCTTCCCGTCCGCCTGTTCGCGGCCCTTCGGGAGGCCGCCGTCCGCACTGAGGTTCGGCCTGACGCGACCGAATCCGGTCCTCGAGCAACCTATGGTGATCGTGTGAGGTGATTCGAAATGTCGGTTCCGAATTCCGAACCTTTCGTGGTCCAACCCGGTGAAGGACGAGGTCCCTCGCCGATCACGACGATCTCCACGCCCGGGGGTGAGGGCAACGTCGCGGTGAAGCTCGACCGACACGACGGCGAGGGCTTCTCGATGACCGAGTACACCGCTCCTCCGGGGTTCGCGCCGCCTCCGGTCCTCCACCGCCACACGCGCGAGAGCGCCGGTGCCTACATCCTCGACGGCGAGCTGTCGATGTGGTTCGAGGGGGACGACGAGCCCCGCAAGCTCGGGCCGGGGACCTTCGTCTGGCTTCCCCGAGGCGCCTGGTTCCGTTGGGCCAACGAGACCGAAGAACCTGTCCGCTGGTTGAACTTCTTCACCCCACCGGGATTCGACCACTTCTTCGCCGAGGTCGCCGCGGAGGTCACCGCGGCCGGCGGGCCATCGCCTGAGGTGATGGCCCGAGTCGTGCCCGAGGTCAGGGCTCGCTACGGCGACGAGGGTCATCCCGACGCCTGACGGCCGAGGTTCGACACCGGATCCCCGGAGGCGGTCGACCACCCCTCCGCGACCCCGAGACCGGCGACGGATTGGACGGCGCAGCGACACGCGAGCAGCGAGCCCCCCGACGGGCGCCAGGTCTCCCGCGAGCGCCATCGCCGTGAGCAGCGCCGTCCCATGCCACCTCGACGCATCGGACGAGTTCCTGCTCACCACGGGAGCCGGGACCAGCGATCGCAGGAATCAGCCAGGAGACCACCTGCGGCGTCGGAAGCCTCAACCCTCCGGCAGTGAAGTGATCGGGCGACACTGGAGGAGATACAGCTCACCGTCGTGATACGCGCACTCCAGGTCCACCGGCCGACCCGTCTCCGCTTCCAGCTCGATGGCGAGCCGCGCGAGCTCGGTGCACTGCTCGAGGTCGAGGGCCGGTTGGGTGCGCCGGGCCTGGGGTACGGCCACCTCCCGGGTGCCGCGGCGCGCCGGGGCCACCATCACGTCCTTGTCGGCGATCTCGCGATCGATGACCTCGACCGGTTGCCTGGACAGCCGGTAGGTGTCGGGGGTGACCGTGCCGGCGACCACCGCCTCGCCGAGTCCCCAGCTTGCGTTGATGAGGACCTCGTCGCGACTGCCGGTGACTGGATCGGCGCTGAACACCACCGCAGAAACATCCGCGTCGACGAGCCGCTGGACGAGCACCGCCATGCGCGCCGGGTCCTCTGTGCGCCCGTCCGCACGGTCCCCGGCCCCGGCCCGGTCGCGAGCGGCACGGTAGGCCCGCGCCCGATCGGCGTCCACCGACTGGCAGCAGGCCAGCACGGCGTCCGCGACCGCGCCGATGCCGACCGCGTTGAGGACCGTGTCGTGCTGGCCCGCGAACGACGCGTCCGCGGAGTCCTCGCCGGGCGCGGAGGAACGCACCGCGACCGGGGGTCGGCGCCACCAGCTGTCCGCGAGCCGGCGGTAGGCCGGTCGCAGCCCGTGGCGGAGATCCGGTGGGCGGAGCTCCTCGGACCGCAGCCGTCGGTGAACCTCGACCGGCAGGCAGAACCCGTCGGGCACCGGCCAGCGCGCGGCCAGCCGGCTGAGGGCGGCCGCCTTCCCGCCGACCCGGCGGGGGTCGTCGCAGCCTGGCTCGCCGAGCCACAGGACGGGCAGGTCCCCAGGGTCCGGTCCCGCACCGCGGATCCGCCGCAGCAGGTGTTGGAACTTCACCGGATCACGACCTCTCCCTCGGACCCGTCGACGACGACGGTGGCGCCGTCGGGGATCTCGGCGGTCGCCTCCCCGGTCGCAACCACGCAGGGGATGCCCGCCTCACGAGCCACGATCGCTGCGTGCGACAGCGGCCCCCCGCGGTTGGTGACGATCGCACCGAGCAGTGGCAGGGCAACGTTGAAGGCCTCTGAGGTGGTCCGGGCGACCAGCACGTCGCCATGCTCGATTCGGTCGAGCTCCGAGGGGCCGATGACCACCCGGGCAGTCCCCTCGTAGCGGCCGGGGCTGGCGGCCCTGCCACGGAGGACGCCGCCGTCGGTTCGATCGCCCTCTCTCCCGAGGAACCCGCTGATCTGTGCGAAGATCGCCATGTTCGCCTCGCGCAGCCCGGAGGGCAGCACCTCGATGGGCGGGGGGTCGCTCGGCTCCCCGCCGAGCGACGCCGGGGCGTCGTGGTCGGCGTGCGTTTCACGGAACTCGGCCCGGCGCGCCAACTCTTCGGCGGCCGGGCCGCCGTTGCCCGTGGCGAGCGCAGTGACCTCGTCGCTGGTGGCCTCGATGAGGTGGACCGGTTCGGCCAGCCGGTCACGACCTGCCAGGCGGCGCCCGAGCTCCAACAGCGCCTGGCGGAAGATCCCTGCGGCCCACACGTCGGCGTAGACCGACCGCTCGTCGCGCATCCGGTAGGTGGCCAGCGTGTCGTCGAGCAGTTCGTCGAACCGGTGGCGGTGCTCCTGGGGGACCGTGGCACGTACGGCCGCCGCACGCTCGCGGACACGATGCTGGTCCGGCTCCTCCGAACCCTCGACGGCCGAGCGGATCGTGCGCACCATCAGCGCCGGCACCTCGACCAGCGTCGGGTTGCCATGCTCGATGGAGTCGCCCACGAGCCGGTACCCGACCGTCTCGAGGTACTCGCGGTAGGCGGCCCCGACCCGCCCGTCGCCCGTCTCGAGCCGCCGCAAGACGTCTTCGGGTTCGCCGTCGAGGGCGCCGCTCAGCTCCGCATCGTCGCGGATCGCCTCGGCCAACCGTCGGAGGTGTTCGGAGCGGCCCGAGGACACCGGTGAAGCCCCCTCCAGCAGATCGAGCACGGGCGCCGAATCACCGGTCCACTCCTCCATGGCGACCAGCAGCAGCCCGATCGGCAGCATGCCACCGTTGTAGCGGTGGTGAATCCCGATGAATCGGCGCAGATCCTCCCGGCACTCGTCCACGTGTGCGAGCAGTGCGTCGTCGTCCAGCGCGGCCCTGTCCACGGCCGCGTTGGCGCGGTTGTCGGCCACGATCTGCGGCTTGGCCTCCTGCTCCCATTCCTCGAGGTCGTCGAGCCACAGCCGCTGTTCGATGGCCCGTCGCGCGGCCGCCCGGCGTTCGCGGAGGGCCGGATGGAGACGGGACAGGAGCCAGAAGACCGGCTTGGGAGGTGGGCCGGAGGACCCGCCGTCGCCGGGCTCGCCGACCGCGTGCATACGGGCGTAGCCGAACCCGTCCACGAAGGCGGTCTCGAAGTAGTCGAGCAGGAGTCCGTACCGGCTCGTCCACTCCCGCACGTAGGGGACCGTGGCCTCCGGGTAGATCTCGGCGTAGCTCGCCGGGACCGGTCGCGGCCAGTGGTCTTCGTCCCGCTGCCACACCCCGGGTCCCGGCGCTTCGAACGTCGGCACCTCGCCCCGGGGGATCGCGATCTTCGCCGTATCCATGAGCGCACCTCCACGTGCTCCGACACACGACATCTACTTTAGTGGCTCTGTAATGAATTCGTAGTTGCTACAGGGTCGCTACGCTGTCCGGCAACGACCCCCGACGACCCCGATGAGCCGATCGTGACCGACGACACCCGGGCCCGCACCTACCACAGCCCGCTACGCGAGCTGCAGGCCCAGCGCACCCGCCACGCGATCCTGGAGGCCGGGGCGCAGATCATCGACGAGGACGGGCTCGTCGACTTCTCCATGCGCGATGTCGCCGAGCGAGCGGGGGTCTCGGAACGTACGGTCTACAACCATTTCGCGAACCGCCAGGCGCTGCTGGACGGACTCGCCGACTACGTCGACGACCGGCTCCGCGAACTCGACCTTCAGTCCGACCCGCGCGACGTCGACGACTTCACCCCACGGATCGTCGCCATCATGAAGGCCTTCGAGGACATCGGCGCACCCGCCCGAGCCATGGCCCGCCTGACCACCGCCCAGGGCACCCGCTCCTCTGCTGCCCGCGAACGCACCCAGCAGTTCCGCGAACGCTTCGCCCACGTGCTCGACCGCCTTCCGGACAACGAAGCCGACCGCGCCTTCGCGATCCTCCGCCACGTCGTCAGCTCCACGACCTGGCTCGCGCTCCGCGACGAGTTCGACCTCGATCCCCACGACGCCGCCGAGGCGATCGGCTGGGCGCTCGACACGCTTCTTCGGGATCTCGACGGCCGAGCCGGGTAGCCCCCCTCGGCCGTCGTTGCCCCGCGTTCGGGCACCCCTACCTCGGCAACCGCACGTCTCTGGACGGCGCCGCTGACCGTGCCCGACGGTCGCGGACGAGCGCCATGGTGGTGACGGCCAACGCGCCAACGTAGAGGGCCGATCCGATCCCGGTCTCCACCACCGAGACGTGGCCGGGGACGATCTGCGAACACGAACGCGAGATCCACGATGCCCAGCACCACCCCGTTGAGCCAGTGGCCCAGCGCGGCTGGAACCGGGACACCTACGTGCAGCAGATGACCCGGACGGTCGAACGGACGCTGCTCTCCCCGCACTGAGCGCCTTCGACCGCTCTACGCCTTGCACCCGTTCGTTACGACGGTGGGACTCCCAATCCGCCTCTCCTGAAGTCGAGGGACGGAACGGTCGCCTGGCGCGAGCCCTCGCAGGCCCGGGGAGGTCCACAGCACCCCGTGACGGACGGGCGCCCCGAACACCCTGACGCGAACCCCCTCCTGCGAACCGAAGGTCCCCTGAACACGCCGAACGGCCCCCGAGAGGGCCGTTCGGTCGTCACGTGCGAACGACGCGGACGGACCTGGCGGTCCGTGACTGGGTGGTTGGGTGGAGGTGCGGGGAGTCGAACCTTCGCCCCGCAACCCGAACCCGCGCCTCCGAAACACGAGACGCGAAGGACGCGGACGGACCTGGCGGTCCGTCACTGGGTGGAGGTGCGGGGAGTCGAACCCCGGTCCTCTGAGGCTTCTGCGCCGGCATCTCCGAGCGCAGCCGATAGCGAGCTTCGGAACGCAGGACCCTATCGGCGGGCAGACCTGCGCCCTATCCGGAGTTGGGCTTGACCCGCCGGTCCCGGAACCCCGGCGGGGGCATCCCCTCTTGCGACGTCCACTCCGGCGACAGGGGCAGCCCCCGGGTGGACGGGATGCGTTACTTACGCAGCCAGTGCAACTTCGTCGTTGGCACTTATGGTTGTTCCCGGCTCTTTAACGAGGACTCCGGGGACCTCGGCTCGCTTCCGGCGCATCGACCATCAGAGTCGAAACCAGTCACCCCCATGTGGGGAGGACGCGGTGTGCGTCCTGCGTTCCCTACAACGTATCGGATCGGCGCGATGTTCCCCAAGGGGACCCGGGGGTCAGCGGCGCTTCCGTCGCATCCGGAACCGGCGAGAGATGTCGACGTCGCTCGTCGACTTCATCTCGACCGTGTCGGGCTCCCAGTCGGCCAGGTTCTGGAGCCGCTCGTCGTTCGAGTACATCTTCACGATCTCGTAGTGGAGACCCGAAGCCCGTTGCAGGCGCTGGACGTCCTCGATCTCGTCCCACTCGACGAGGGTCACGACGATGCCCTCCTCCCCGGCGCGGGCGGTGCGGCCGGAGCGGTGGACGAAGCTCTTGTAGTCGTCGGGCGGGTCGTAGTGCACGA
>JAWVZB010000138.1:0-6821 GCA_033722375.1 Nitriliruptorales bacterium
AGTGCCATCGTGCTTCCTCTCTGATCGATGATCGGGTCGTTCGACCCGGGTGGTGCCTGGGGGGCACCCGCACCGACCTTCTAACCCTGTCCGACACCGGAGCTTCGCGTCAAGGTCGAAAAGGCCGACGAGCGCGCCAAGTAGCTGTCCGGAACGACGCGTCGGTCAGTCGCCGACGTGCCAGCCCGGGGACTGCGACTGCGAGTTGCAGAAGGATGCGCCTGGCGCGAAACCGTTCGGGAAGTGGAATCCGGGCCCCGGACCGCCGGGGAGCGCTGCCCCGCTTCCGGCGACCGCCGCCCCGACCGATCCGCCCGAAGGCGGCCAGTCGAGCGCCCCGCCCACGACGTAGTCGCGAACCACGTGGTGGCCGTGCACCTCGACACCCAGCCCGACCTCCGAGCAGGTGGCGTGCGCCGACGCCGGCAAGGCGCCGAGACCGAGCGCCAGTGCGATGCCCGGCACCGTCACTGCGAGCCGTCTGAGCTTGCTGGTGTTCCTCATCGTGGGTCCTCTCCTCTGGACACGGAGGAGACGGGCCTGCCGTAGGCGTAGGGGTCGAGGAGCTTCACCTCGTCCACCCGCGCCACCTCGAGGCCGCTCGTGCCGGCGGCACGACGGACGGCCTCGGGGTGAGGTCCCTCGTAGAGCGCGTACGTCCGCCGGTCGGCGACGAACGAGCAGATCCACGTCACCGAGCCCATCAGGTTGCGCTCGATGACCCGCTCGAGGTCGGCCGGCGGGAACTCGGCCCCGACCGCCACCTCACCCTCGACGAGGTACCTCGGCATCCGTTTCCTCCGTGGATGATCAACGCGAAGGACGCTACGGAGGGGGTGGAACGGAGAGATGGGGAGGTGCTCCCTATCTTGGGGAACGCGATCTGGGAGAGCGCGAGCTCGCGAACGCGGTCCCCACGCGGTCGATGACGGGCTCAGCGACTCACGACTCGTCGAGAACCCGGACCGCGTCGTGACGAGACCCCACGCCGAGCTTGCCGAGGACCGACGACACGTGGTGGCCGACCGTCTTCTCGCTGATGAACAGCGTCTCGGCGATCTCGGCGTTGGTCATCCCCTCGGCGACCAGTTCGAGGACCTCTGTTTCGCGGGGGGTCAGTCCCGCCGGGTGCTCGGCGGTCGCGGGGCGTGGGCCGCGGGGGATCGACCGAATGCCCGCGTCACGCATGCGCTGCCGTAGTCGGGCTGCGGCCGGGGTCGCCCCCAACTCGTCCAGGATCTCGAGGGCACGGCGCTGGCTGTCCTCGTCACCGTCAGCCAGCGCGTCGGCCTGCTCGTAGGCGCAGCCGAGCTCGGCCCATGCGGTGGCGGCCTCCTCGATCCGGCCGGCCACGTGGAGCTGGTAGGGGTCGGCGGCGCCGTCCTCGACCGCCTCGCGCCCGGCCGTGTCCAGCCCCCCCGTACGGGACAGCAACAGCCCGAGCTCGCCGATCGCCCACGGATGGCCGATCTCGACGGCCATCGCGAAGGTCTCGCCGACCCGCGGAGCCACGGCATGGTCGGTGCCCTCGAGCCACGCAGCTTCGGCCCGCGCCGCCGCCACTGGCCACAGCCGCTGGAGGTCGTCGGTCTCGAGCGCCAGCTCCCACGCCCGGTCCAGGGCGTCGTCCACGCCGGGGTCACCGCGCCGCGCGCGCAGCCGTCCCAGCACCGTCAGCGCGGTGATGGTGATGTAGGGCGGCATCCCCGCCCCGTCCCCGGGGACGGACGTCGCCAGCTCGGCGGCCCGGTCCCACCGGCCGGTCTCGAAGCACACCCGCGCGAGCCACGACGTCGAGTAGCTGGCGGAGCCGTCGAGGTCGTGGGCATCGGCGAACGAGATGGCCTGCTCGAGGTAGCGCTCGGCGCGGTCGTACCTGCGGACCTCTCCGAACCCCGACCCGAGGTTGGACAGCGCGACGGCCTCCGACAGCGGGTCCCGCGCCTCACGGGCGACCTCGATGCTCCGCAGGAGATGCGCCTCGCCGTCGTCGAACCGGCCGATCAGGATCTCCGTCGCCCCGAGGCTGTTGAGCGAGCGGGACAGCGCCGTGTAGGCCCCGAGCCGGTCGGTCAGGTCGACCGCGGTGCGACCGAGCTCGAGCGCGGCGTGGTAGTCGCGTGCCAGCATGGCCAGGGTGACGGCGCTGGCGTAGGCGGCGGCGAGCGCCGGGGTCTCACCCAGCGGCTCCAGCAGCTCGATCGCGGCCTCGATGTCGGCCCGAGCCTCTGGACCCCGACCCGCTTCCCACCGGGCCGTCCCGCGCAGCCGCACCGCAGCCCCGAGCGCGAGCTCGTCATCCCCCTGCCGGCGCAGGTCGACGGCCTGCTCCGCCGCGGTCACCGCTGCCGCAGCGTCGCCCACCCCGTTCGACGCCGACGAGAACCGCTCGAGCAGATCGGCTCGCTCGGCGTCGGGCAGGGTCTCGGCGTACTTCAGCGCCCGATCGAGCTGGTCACGCGCCTGGTGGTACGCGCCCCGCTCGGTCGCCGCCTCGGCGGCCTGCGGCGCGTAGCGGAGCACCACCTCGCGATCCCCTGCGGCGTCGGCGTGGTGGACGATCCGTGCCGGGGCGGGGTCGACCGACCGGGCCTCGATCAGCGCCCGCACGACCCGGGCGTGGAGGTCCGCGCGTCGGGCGGGGGGGATGGCGCTCTCGACGGCCAGCCGTGCCAGCTCGTGCCGGAACGTCAGCTCGCCCCGGTCGCCGCTGTGGAGCATCCCTGCGGTGATGCACGCATCGACGTCGCCGGGGTCGGGGAACGCGACAGCGTCGAGCAGCCAGCGCTCCATGGCACCCGGCACGACTGCGACCGCATCCAGCACCTGTCGGGACGGGCCGGGGAGACGGTTGCGCCGTGCGAGGACGGCGTCGCGGACGTTGTCGGGAAGCGTCGCGGTGGGATCGGCCAGGACCTCGGTCACGAAGAACGGGTTGCCACCGGTGCGTCGATACAGCTCGGCGACGTCGACGTCGGCATCGACTGCCGCGGCCAGCGACGCGACGCCGTCCGGGGTCAGCGGGACGAGCGACTGGCGCCGCACGGCGGGCACGGTGGCGAGATCCCCCAGGATCGCCCGGAGGGGATGCTCGACCCCGATCTCGTTCGAGCGGTAGGTCGCCACCACCACGGCGTGAGTGTCTGCGGCGCGGCGCCCCACGAACCGCAGCAGGTCCAGCGTGGCCGCGTCCGCCCAGTGGACGTCCTCGAACACCACCACTGAGGGGCGCCCGGGGGTCGAGACCAGCTCGAGGAACCGCGCGAACAACTCGTGACGCGGCCGGCCGTCGAAGAGGCCACTGATCTCCGGGCTGGCCTCTGCCATGTCGCGCAGCGGACCGAGCGGGCGGGGCGTGGTCAGCGGATCGCAAGCACCGACCAGGGTCCACAGCTTCCCCCGGTGTGCCGAGACGAAGGTGGTCACGACCGCGGTCTTGCCGATGCCCGCCTCGCCCGCCAGGAACGTCAGGCTCCCCTGGCCGGTCACGGCTGATGCGGCTGCCTCCTCGAGCACGCCCAGCACCGGACCACGTTCCACGATCCGCATGTCCACTGTGCCGCCCCGTCGGTGTCACCGGCCCCCGTTCGGCCACATTCTCGCATGGAGGCGAACAGCTCGCACGAGGCTCTCCCCGAGCCACGCGGTGCCGGATCCGGTCCTTGGAGGTTCCGCAGGACCGGGGCAGCCGTCACCGGGGTTGGGCTCGGCTGCCGCCGCGGCTACGGGGGATCAGGTGCACGTGCGCGTGCGGCACCGTCTGCCCCGCGATGCTCCCCACGCGGAGGTTGACGTTCCAGCCGTCCGGTTCGTGCTCAACCTCGAGGTCCTCCTTCACTTCACGGACCAGCGCCCAGACCGCGTCCTGGTCCTCGGCGTCGAGGGCGAAGAAGTCCCGCTCGTGCGTGCGCGGGACGACCAGCGTGTGGCCGGGAGCGGCCGGGTTGGCATCGGGGAAGGCTGCGGCCCGGTCGGTCGCAGCGGTGACCTCACCGGCGTCGATCTCGGTGCAGAACGGGCAATCGCTCACGGGTGTTCCTCTGTGTGTGCGCGACGAGGTGTCCGCGACGAGCTCGACCGGGAGCGCCTCGGGACACGCATCACCTCCGACCGTAGGAACCATCCGGCGCCCGGGGGCGTCGCCGCCGGGGACGTTCGGCGGCCCGTTCCCGTCGGTCGCCGGCGACTACGGAGAACCACCCATGACGCCCACCCGCAAAGATGGGTACTTCACCTGAAGCGGTCGCCGGCGCCCCGGCCGAACCTGGAGGCACATCGACCTGAGGAGCGACGATGTCCGTCCCGACAACGCAACCGACCGGTGCCCGGCGGCTCTGTGCCCGCCTGTTGGCGGCCGCCCCGCTGGCCGAGCGCACCGAGGTGCTCTCCGGCGTGACGACCGCGATCTACGAGGGCGGCGAGGGTCCACCCATGGTGCTCCTGCACGGGCAGGGTGAGATCTGGGCCGTGTGGATGCCGGTGCTCGACGACCTGGTTCGAACCCACCGCCTGATCGTGGTCGACCTGCCGGGACACGGCGCATCCCTCGACGTCGACGGGAAGCTCGACGGTGACCGCCTCATGCGATGGGTCGACGAGCTGATCGATGCCACCTGCGACGCCCCGCCGGTGCTCGCGGGTCACCTGCTCGGCGGCGCGATCGCAGCGCGCTACGCCGTGGACCACAGCGAGCGCCTGTCACATCTCGTGCTCGTGGACTCGATGGGACTGAACTGGTTCCGGCCCTCCCCCCGATTCGCGATCCCCATGGTGCGGTTCATGGCCAACCCGACGGCCGAGTCGCGCGACCGCCTCTTCGACCAGTGCTTCGTCGATTTCGACCAGACCGGCGACAACTTCGGCGAGCTGTGGGGCGACCTTCGTGACTACGCGCTCGCGGTCGCGAAGACACCGGCGAACGACGCGGCCCTGAAGTCGATGATGCCGCGGCTCGGGATCCCGGCCATCTCGTCGAAGGACCGCGACCGGATCACGGCGCCGACGACCTTGATCCACGGCCGTCACGACCTCCAAGTGCCGCTCAAGGCGGCGCGGAAGGCCAGCGAGCGGCACGGCTGGCCACTGCACGTGATCGACGGGGCGGCCGACGACCCGGCCGCGGAGCAGCCCGAAGCGTTCGTCGCAGCTCTGCGAAGCGCACTCGCGAATCAGGGATCAGCCGAAAGGTCCTGACGCCCACGCCACCAACCGTCTTCGGGTGCTGCCCGATGACCGGTGAGAACGTTGTCCACAGGCCCGACGCTCGTCACGCGCAGCCGTGTCACAGGGGTGGGTTACAGTCGCAGACAAGCAATCGAACACACGTTCGGAGCCCCGATCACCGCCACTGCCGTCCCGATGCGCACCCTCTCGGTGGCCTCCGAGGCTGCCGCGCCATACGCGGGTGGCGGGGCGCTGGGTTCGGTGTTGGACGAGATGGACCGTGTGGTGAGGGAACTCGCCACGGTCGATCTGGACGCCGCCGACGAACCGGCCATCCGTGCCGGCATCGCCCGCATGCAGCGCCACAGCAGACAGCTCCAGGCGCGCATCACCGACGCCGCCGCACAGCTCACGCGGCGACAAGCCCGGCGTCTCAACCCTGAGCAGCCTGATTCACCCAAGGCCCGTCAGCGGGCAGAGCGCGACGTCCAGAACGAGCTGGCCGACACGTTGAAGGTGACCCATTCGCAGGCCAAGGACACGGTCCGGGCTGGCGGGGCGCTCGAGTCGCTGTCCGCTGACACCCGCGCCGCGTTCGAGTCAGGCGACATCTCCGCACGTCACGTGCGCAAGCTCCGCCAGACCGTGCGCGGCCTTGTGGGCGTGATCGACGCGTCCGAGCTGGAGGGCCAGCTGCTCGAGGTCGCACGCCGGCTCAACGCCACCGAGTTCGGACGCCACTGCCGCGACGTCACCGCCAGACACGAGGCCGAGCAGGCCCAACGCGACCTCGACCGGCTCCACCAGCGCCGCTACGGATCGGTGGTCCAGGACGACTCCGGGATGACCCGCCTCAATGGCGGGTGGGTCGGCGCCCAGGCCGAGGTGGTCCAGACCGCCGTCGAGGTGTTCCGCGACAAGGACCAGCCCGGCGAGACCCGTTCGACCGAGCAGCGCACCGCGGACGCGATCTTCAACGCCTTGGCCCACGCGCTGCGGCACGCCGAGTCCACCGACCACGGCAACCGTCCCCACGTGTTCGTCCACGTCGACCAAGACCAGCTCGATCGTGGTGACGACGGCGTGGCCGAAACCATCTTCACCGGCACCCTGCCACTCACCGAACTGAAACCGCTGATCGAGGATGCGGTCATCACCCGCATCGTCAAGGACGCCCACGGGCAGGTGGTCGACGTCGGACGCGCCACCCGCACCGTGCCGCCCTCGGTGTGGCGCGGTGTGCTGGCACGCGACCGCCGCTGCACGCTGTGTGGCGCCCCGCCCCAACGCTGCCAGGCAGCACACCTCGACCGGCGGTGGCTCGACGGTGCAGGCGTGTCCATCCCCGAACTCGCGCTGCTGTGCTGGACCTGCCACCGCCGCGTCGACGCCGCCAAGCTCACCGGACGCCTCCACAACAACGTCGTCAGCTGGCACCGCCGCGACGGGACCCCCTACGACAGGTTCCCGCGCGGGCGACCCCCAGACCGGCGACGAACCTGACGCCCCGACCAGCCCACCCCGACGGTGGGCCGGACAAGGACGCCCCGAACCGGCACCGGGCCCGCCCAGGGCCATCACACCCCGGACTGAGCCACCAGAACCATTCCCCCACCTCTTCCCCGCAACACCACTTCCCCACCGCTCCTTGAGAACTG
>JAWVZB010000139.1:0-6560 GCA_033722375.1 Nitriliruptorales bacterium
GACAGCGCCTCGGCGGGGCGCAGCCACCGGGAGGCGGTCGTCTCGACCTCGTCGTGCGCCAGCGCGGCGGTCTGCTCGGGCGGTGCGGGTACGACGAAGAAGCGCGTGTCGTAGCGGCGATGGAGCCCGTCGGGGGTGGCCCACCAACTGAAGAACGCCAGATGACCCAGGTCGAGGATCAGCTCCTGCTCGTCGAGCCAGCCCCGCCAATCCCAGCCATCCGAGCGGTCATTGAGTCGGCGCCGCGCCTCCACGAACGTGTCGTCGGCAAGATCATCGCCGGTGACCGGCTGGCCGCCGCGGGTGCCGAGCAGGATCCCGGCTTCCTCGAAGGTCTCACGAACGGCCGCGACCAGTAGTCCGAGCGCGTCCTGCTCCGAGTCCACCCCGAGATCATCCGCAGCCTGCCCGAGATCTGCGCCCCGCCAACGGACGTCTGAGAGGCCCCGATCCTGCTCCTCCACCTTGCCGCCCGGGAACACGAGCGCCCCGCCGGCGAAGTCGGTCTCGATGTGCCGTTCGAGCATGAACAGCTCCAGGCCACACTCGCCGTCACGGACCAGCAGGACCGACGACGAATCGATCGCCGGTGTGGTTCCCTCCACGGTCCGGCCGACGGCGAGTTCGTCGTTCATCGCAACCTCGGGGGCTCGGAGGGCGTCTCATCCTACGAGCGACCGGCGCCAGCACGCCGCGGAGCCAGGGAGGCACACAGGGATGGCAGACACGGACCCCGTGGGGGCCACGCCGAGGTGGGTGGCCGCTGCGCTGCTGTCGGTGCTGCTCTCGGTCCTCCTGGCGCTGTCGGTCTCCACCCCCGCGAAGGGCGCCGAGGGCCTCGACGGCGAGCAATTGGGACTCGAGGTCGATGCCGGATTCGGTGGGGCGGTCGTGCCGCAAGCTTCGCTGCCCATCACGGTCACGATGTCCCCCACGCGGCCGTTCCGCGGGCAGGTGCGCGTGGTGTCTGATCACAACGCGGGTCGCCAGGTCCGGGTCGAGGAGGTCGAGGTACCGGGCGGCTCCACCAAGGTGTTCCGCTTCGTCGTGCCCCGAGCTCACCGGGTCGAGGTGCAGGTGACCGAGGGTGGCGAGGGCGTCAGTGTCCACGTGCCGCTGCGGTCCGCCGAGCGCTACCTCGTGGGGGTCCTCGATGGCGACGTCCCCGCCAACGCCCCGCCGCTGCGGGCCTACGCGACCGACCAGCCCGGGCAGTTCGTATCGCTGGCCTCCGCCTGGCTGGACCACCCCGGCGCCCTGTCGAGCCTCTCAGCGGTGGTGGCCACCCCCGAGGTCCTCGAGAGCTTGTCCGACCAGGCCCGCCGCCAGTTGGCGGCGGCGGTCGTGGAGGGGATGGACCTGGTGGTGACCCCGACCCGCCCAGGAGCAGTGGACCTCGAGGCACTGGGGCTTCCCAGCCCCGTGACGGACACGTCGGCGGCCTCGGGTCTTCCCGACACCCTGGCGGTCACCCCGACGACAGCGGCCTGGACGCTCCGCGCAGACGACGCCACCCCGGGACCGGATGTGGCCGCGGTGACGCAGGCGGGGCGGGGCCGGATCGCGGTCAGCGGCATCGCCCCCGGCGCCGGCCCGGTCGGGACCGACGGCACCTACTGGGGGCATCTGCTGCAACCCACGGCGCGGATCGTCGGCGGGGAAGGCGACGGGTTCGACAACGCGCAGGTCGATCCCACCCTGGCGAGCCGGAGCCTGCGCCCCGAGTCCCTGACGGTGCCCCCGATCGGGTGGATCGTGATCTTCCTCGTGGCGTACGTCGTGGTGGTCGGGCCGGTCAACGGGGTGGTGCTGTCGCGTGCGAACCGTCGCGAGCTGGCATGGGTGACGGTCCCCGCGGTGACGCTCGTGTTCACCGCCGGCGCCTGGGTCGCCTCGGCGGACCAGGCCTCATCCGACGGGCTGGCGGGACAGGCCGCCTACTGGATCGACGGTCAGGGCTCCGAGATCTCGGTGACCGCCGTCCGGGCGCCGCGCCGTGACACGCACGAGGTCACCTTGACCGGTGGCCCGTGGCAGGTGACGACGGGCGGCTTCGGTGAGGCCGCCGTGATCCGCACGCGCGGGGACGAGGTCGACGTCGAGCTCACCCTGGAGGCACTGCAGGTCGGCGGCGTCGTGGCGGAGCGCCCCGCCCAGACAGGACCACCACTGGACGTCGCCGCGACGGTGGCGGCGGGTCGGGTCGAGGTGGAGGTCACGAACCGCTCCCCGTGGCCACTCGAGAACGCGACGCTCCGAGCGGGCACCGCGAGCGAGCGGTTCGGGTCTCTCGCCGCGGGGGCCACCGAGATCGTCACGCTGGACGTCGGGAACACCCTCCCGGTCCGGCCGGCGTGGAACGATCCCTTCGAGGGGATGCGGGAGGTGAACTCCGAACTCGCCGCACCGCGGTCGCTCGAGTCACTGTTGCGGTTCGGGGTGCTCGACGGGGCGCCTGGCGTGATCTGGGTGACCGGGACGTTCGCCCCCGGCACAGAGCCACTGCCGGTGCGCGTCGGAGGTGACGAGCCATCAGGGCAGGGCAGCTTCGTCGCGGTCGGGGTGACCCCGTCCCCCGGCGACGGCGACGTGAGCCCGTTCGAGGTCGACCGCCAGCTCCTGACGAGCCGCATCGGGTTCGTGCGCCGCACCGGCTCGCTCGCCATCGACGGCCAGACCGAGGCGTTCCTGCGGTTCCGCCTACCCGCACGGGGCGAGGTGGCAGAGCTCACCTCGTCGCTCGAGCGCGGGGAGCTCCGCACCGGTGGTCGCGGACACACCTGCACCGGGTCGGAGGTGGTCGGCCAGGACGGGGCGGTGCGGACGCGCGAGATCTGCGGCCCTGACCAGGTCATCGCGATGCTCGAAGACGTCTGCCCGGAGGATGCGGAGCACTGTGCACTCGAGGACACCACCTGGATCGTGTGCGCCGAGGGAGGCTGCAACGAGCAGCCCGTGCCACCGGAGATCCAAGACGCCCTGTCGGCGGGTGGCGCGTCCGGGCTCGAGATCTACGACCACGACGAACGCGGGTGGCGTCCGCTCGGCGACGTGGTGACCGACGACGTGATCGCGGACCCGGGCCGGTTCGTGTCACCCTTGGGCGAAGTCTTCGTTCGGGTCGAGGGCGAGCTGCATCCCTTCGACTACAGCGGACGCGGGCTCGGAGCGAGGTACCGGTCATGAACGCACCGGCGGAGGTCCACAACGGTCAGGCGGTGAAGATCCGCGGGCTGGTGAAGCGCTACGGCCAGCTCCGAGCCGTGGACGAGCTCGACCTCGACGTCCCCCGAGGCGGCATCTTCGGTCTGATCGGCCCCAACGGCGCCGGCAAGACCACCACGATGCTGGCCATCGTCACGTTGCTCGATCCCGACGCCGGCGCCATCTCGGTCCTCGGTCACGATCCCCGCACCGACATCTGGGAGGTCCGCCGTCGCGTCGGGTACATGCCGGACTTCTTCGGTGTGTACGACGGGCTGACCTGCGCCGAGTACCTGGAGTTCTTCGCGGGCGCCTACCAGGTGACAGGGGCCGAGCGCCGAGCACAGGTCGACGCGCTCCTGGAGCTGGTCGAGCTCGACCACAAGCGCGACACCGACGTGTCGGGGCTGTCCAGGGGCATGCAGCAGCGGCTCTCGCTAGCGCGCTCGCTGGTCCACGACCCCGAGCTGCTGGTGCTCGACGAACCGGCGTCCGGGCTCGATCCCCGGGCCCGCGTGGAGCTGCGGGAGATCATGCTCGAGCTGTCACGGCAGGGGCACACGATCCTCGTGAGCTCGCACATCCTGGCCGAGCTCGAGGAGATGTGCGACCGGGTCGGGATCATCGAGGCCGGCTCGGTGCTGGCGCAGGGCACACCTGACGAGATCCGGGTCGCACTCCGGACCACCCTGACCTGCACCGTGCGTGCACTCGGCGGCGAACCCGCACTCGAGCAGATCGAGCAGATCGCCATCGACCACGGTGCCACCTCGATCGAGCGGGTGGGAACCGGGGTGCGGTTCGAGGTGGTGGGAGGCGAGGAGGCCGCGGCCACCATCCTGGCCGCACTGGTCGGGGCCGGGGTCCGCGTGGTGGACTTCCGCGAGGACCGGGGTGGCCTCGAGCGACTGTTCCTGAGCGTGACGAAGGGGATCGTGCGATGAGTGCGGTGACGGCGAGGCTGCGGGCGTGGGCCACGAACCCGGTGCTCCGGCGGGAACTCCTGGAACGTTGGCGGGGCCGGCGAGCCTTCGTGGTGCTGACCGTCTACACCGTGCTGCTCACCGGGATCTATCTGCTGCTGTACTGGCTGGCCCGCGAGTTCGTCGAGGACCGGCTCCGGTTCGGCGGCTTCGCCGGCTTCTCGGTCGGGCCGATGATCGGACGGTTCCTCTTCGAGAACCTGCTCGCGTTCGTGCTCCTGCTGGTCCTGTTCATCGGCCCCGGCTACGCCGCGGCGCAGATATCGGGCGAACGCGAGCGCAAGACCCTGTCGCTGCTCCAGATCACGCTGGTGCGCCCGTCGGCGATCGTCGCCGGCAAGCTCGGGGCGAGCGTGGCCTGGATGGTGCTGCTCGTCGTCGCGGCGCTACCGCTCGGCGCGGTCGCGTTCTTCCTCGGTGGGGTGTCGCTCGCCGACCTGGCCCGCGGGCTCGTGATGATCCTGGTCGTGGCGGTCTCGGTCGCGGCCCTTGGTATCGGGATCTCCTCGGCGACGCGGCGAACCACCGCCTCGGTGATCATCACCTACGCCGCCGTGCTGGCGCTCGTGCTCGGCTCGCTGTTCGCGGCCGTCGTCGAATCCGTGGCGGTGCGGTCCTGGCAGAACGACACCCGCCCCGTGTCCCTGTACGCCAACCCGTTCTACGGGCTCGCTGACGCGGTGCGCGCCAACACGATCTTCTCCGGCGACGAACTTCCGTCGGTGCTGAGCCCGTTCGCCGCGGCCCTCCCCGACAGCTTCCGGGCCCAGGTCGCCTTCGAGGAGGAAGTGGTCGTCGGAGACGGCCCGGGGATCCAGCCGATGGAGCGGGAGATCGGGGCGCAGGACCTCGCGCAGCCGACGCGCGAACCGGTGTGGCTGAAGTCCATGGCGATCTACGCCGCCTTGGGGCTGCTCGGCTGGGTGATGGCGGCCCACCGTGTCAAGCCGGGTCAGGGCCCCAAGCGGAAGGACCGACGCCGTGACGACGAGCGTGAGCAAACCTCACCGCCACCGCCTCCGCCGCCTCCGTCCGCTGGCGAGCCACCCTTCGTGAACCCATGAGAACACCCACCCTCGACCGCCCCGACACCCCAGCGCTCGACGCGCTGGTGACCAGGGCACGCCGCCGCATGCGTCGCAACCGCGCCGTGAGCTCGCTCGGTTCGGCTCTGCTGGGGTTCGCTGCCGTCGTCGGGGCCTGGGCGCTGCTCTCGCGGCTGCTGTTGCTTCCGGCGCTGGACGGCTGGGTGGCCGCGGGCGCCGGCGTCGCTGCGGTCGGATGGGTCGTGTTGGCCGCCGCCTCACGGATCCCAGATCGATGGGCCGCGCGGGCCGCGGATCGTTGGCTCGGGGCGCGGGACCGCTATTCGACCGCGGTCGAGACCCGTGACGGTGCCCTCGACGGGTCGGTCGCTGCGCTCCAGCTCGGGGCGGCGGAGGAGTCGGCCTCCGGGATCCGCGACCTCCCGGACAGCACGCGGCGCCCCGACCGCCGGTTCGCGCTCGGGGCGGTGGCTGCCCTGGTCGCGGGCGGGCTGCTCGTTGCGCCGAACCCGATGGACGACCGGCGCGCCGAACGGGCCCGGGAGGCAGCCGCCATCGAGGCCGCCGCGGACGACCTCGACGAGGCTGCCGAGGAGCTGGCGCAGCGCGACGACCCGGCTGCCGACGAGCTGGCCGAGGAGCTTCGTGCGGCGGCGGAGGAGCTGCGGCAGGCGGCGGACCTGGACGCGGCCCTGGAGGAGCTGGCACGAGCCGAGCAGGAACTCGCGGAGCAACTCGACGAGGACCTGTCGAGCCAGCGCACGGCCTTGAGCGGGCTGGCCCGAGAGCTGGCGCGGGAGCCGCTGGCGGCCGGGGACACGGTGCGGTCACAACTCGAGAACCTCGCCGAGCAGTTGGCCGCGGGCTCGGTGTCTCCGGAGGACGCCGCGGCACTGGCGGAGCGGCTCGAGGAGCTCGCCTCCGCGCTCGCGTCGGGGCAACCCGAGGTCGCGGGCGCGCTGCGGGAGGCCGCCGGGGCGCTGTCGGCCGGCGACCAGTCCGCCGCGGCCGGGGCGCTGCGGCAGGCGTCGGGCGCGATCGGCGACGCCGTCGGTGAACTCGCACAGCAGGACAGCGTCGCCGCCGCCGCGGGGGCGGTGTCGGAGGCGATGTCCCAGCTCCAGAACGCCGGGCAGGGGCAAGGCCAAGGCAGTGGACAAGGCCAAGGCAGCGGACAAGGCCAAGGCAGCGGACAACGCCAAGGCAGCGGACAAGGGCAGGGCAGCGGGCAGGGGCAGGGGGCCGGCCAAGGGCAGGGGTCCGGCCAGACCGCCGGGGGCGGTGGTGGCGGCAACCCCACCGGACAGCAGGGACAGGGCGGCGCGAA
>JAWVZB010000140.1:0-6530 GCA_033722375.1 Nitriliruptorales bacterium
CCAGACCAGCACCAACGAGGGACGCCGGCAACCAGGTGGGGATCAGCCGGTCCCGGTGCCCGTCCGCGCCGTGCCGCTGATCGCGTGCGACACCTGGAGCTCCGTGGTCACCAGCGCGCCGTCGTGTTCACCGGTCATGATGTGCTCCTCGCCAGCTCCCTGTCGGCAGCCGCGATCGCCTCCAAAGCGTCCGGAGCCAACTGCTCGGGCCCGGTTGCTCGGACTCGGTCACGTCCGCGTGCGCGCTCACGGCCCGGCGACCGTTCAGGGCCCCCAAGCCGCGGGCAGCGGCTCGCGCCGAACGCCCATCGGTGTCGATGGGCCGGCGCCCAATGTGATCCCTCAGTTGGGACTAGTTCGAGCCCCCACCACCGGTGAGGGCGGCCTCCGTGGCCGCATCCGAACCGCAAGCGAGGCTCGCGAGACGCTCAAGAACGCGGCATCATGGACGATGACAACAACAGAGGTGCTCGCCGACCCCGGGGCGGGCATCCTGCGATCGGAGTCAAGGTGGCACGTGTCCTCGTGTGTGACGACGCGCCCGACATCCGCGAGCTCCTGTCGATCGTCCTCGGCGACGACCACGACGTCACGACCGCCGAGGACGGCCGCGAGTGCCTCGATCGGCTGGACGCGGACGACTCCTTCGATGCGCTCGTCCTGGACGTGATGATGCCCGAGGTCGACGGGTTCGAGGTGCTGCGTCAGCTACGGCTCGAGAACCGCTGGCGTGACCTCCCCGTGATCATGCTCACCGCCAAGGTCGACGAGTCGAGCTACATGACCGGCTACCGGCTCGGTGCCGATGCCTACGTCTCGAAGCCGTTCGATCCGGTCGATCTCGAGGGGGTCCTCACGCGCGTCCTCCGCCAGTCACCCGAGGAACGGGCTCAAGCCCGGCAGGACGAGCTCGCGAAGTCACGTATCCTCTGGCAGCTCGAGAACCGCTCCTGATGGCCACCACCAACGACAAGGTCGGCGACGTGCCCGTCGTCCATCTCGACGGCGACACCGACGTCGGTGCCGACATCACCGAGATGCGCCGCGACCTCCCCTCGCTCGAGGCCGTAGAACGCCGGCGCGCGCAACTGTGGACCGTGGCGGGGTTCCTCCTCCTCGCGGCCTCGATCGCGGTCGTGTTCCTCATCAGCAGCTCCGCCGAGGTCGCCGAGGCCCTGCCCGACGCCCCCGCGCTGCGGTGGGGGTTCGCCGGGGTGTCGGTCGCGTTCCTCCTCTACGTCTTCGACCAGGAGCGGCGCCTCCGTCGTCTCTCGGAGGCGCTCGTCAAGGAGCGCGTCCTCTCGATCGCGCTGGAGTCGCGAGTCAAGGATCTCGCCACCCTGTCACGGGTCGGACAGGTCGTGAACTCGGTCCTGACCATGGAGGAGGTGCTCGGCGTCATCCTCGACGGCGCCTTCCAGCTCACGGATTCGGTGACCGGATCGGTGATGCTGCTCGACGGCGACGAGCTCGTGGTCGAGGTCAGCGCCGGGAGCCACCCGGCTCCGGTCGGCAGTCGCCAGCCGCTGTCATCCGGCGTCGCCGGGTGGGTCGCGACACGGCGCGAACCAACGCTCATCACCGGCACCCTCCGACCCGGTCAACTCCCCTCGCTCCGCGAGCGCCGGCGGGACGGCGCGTCTTCGGTCATCGCCCCGCTCCTCCTCGGTGACGAACTACTCGGGGTGCTCACGCTGGAGCGGAGCGCCGACGCTGACCCGTTCACCGAGTGGGAACTACGCGCAGTCGCGCTGTTCGCCTCCCACGCAGCCACCGCGGTCGCCAACGCCCGCCGCTATGAGAGCGAGCGGAGCACGGTGGAACGGCTCGCGGACCTGCTCGAGCGCCGCAGCGAGTACGTCGCCACGCTCGTGCACGACCTCAAGGCCCCCCTCACCGCCGTCCTCGGGTACCTGAAGCTGATCCGGCAACGCGCCGATCGGCTCGATGCGGAGAAGCGGGCCGAGGTGCTCGCCCGGACCGAGGAGTCCGCGGAGCAGCTCCTCGACATGATCGAGGACATCCTGCGCAACGCGAGCGCCGAAGCGGAGGTCGACATCCGGCGCCAGCCACTCGATCTCAACGAGCTGTGCCACGAGCTCGCCGACGTCACCGGCAGCATGGCCCAGGCCCGGGACGGCGAGCCACGGTCGGTGCACGTCGAACCGAGCATGGAACCCCCCATCGTCTACACCGACCCCGCCGCCGTTCGCAGCGTGCTCGTCAACCTGCTCGAGAACGCCGTCAAGTACTCACCGCCCGGATCGGCCATCGAGGTCGATGTGGAGCGCGGGGACGGCGAGGTCATCGTGTCGGTCTCGGACCAGGGCGCGGGCATCCCCGAGGACGAGGTCGACCACATCTTCGAGCGCTTCCGCCAGCAGGAACCGGGCGGCACCCCAGGGGGCGTCGGCCTCGGGCTGTACATCGTCCGGTCGCTGGTCCAGACGCTCGGTGGACGGGTCTGGGTCGAGTCGAGCGTGGGAGAGGGATCGACCTTCCACGTCGCCTTCCCCATCCGCGCGGCGACCGAGGTCAACCAGCCGGCGTCGGTCAGCTGAGGCGGGCCAATCCGCGGGTCCGGAGCCGATCCGTCAACTGACGGAGGGGGACCCGACACTGGGCGGCCAGCTCCTCGGCGTCGGTGGCGCGGAGACGCACGACCCGCTCATCCACCCCCCGCAGCTCACGAACCTGATCGACGAGCTCCCGCAGCGGCCTCGGCGCCCGCTCCCGCGACAACCGCTCCGCGTCCACGATCAGCCGGGCGGGGCGTACCTCGCCGGCACAGGCGGGACACACCACGAAGGTCCGCACGGCGGACTCGGGTGCGATCTGATGGTCGACCGCCCAACTGTCGGAGACCTTGAACTCGTCCCCACAGCGGCTGCAGCTCCAGCGACCGCTTCGTCCCACCGGGAGCGCGTGAACCGCCCGGATCTCGCGGACGTGCCAGTCGACGATCCGGTTACTCGTAGCGCGGTGCTCGAGCGGCGGCGGGGACTCGCTCGACGTGGGCAGACCGCAGACGTCACACGTGGTCATGGACTCTCCAGGGGCTCGGGCGGTCGGTTGCCTACTTCGACACGCAAGACGTGAACTCCTTCCGGGTCGCCGACGAACGATCCCTCAGCGGCGTTCAGCCACAGTCTCCTCCACATGGACGCCATCTAGTCATATCTAGCGATATTGGATATCCCTCGTCTGAGCCCTCAGTCTCGACCGCAGAACTGCCGAAGACTCAATATGGAGGGCAACGGGCCACCGCAGGTCCACCCCACCCGAGAAAGGCGAACCCGTCGCGAGGCGGGGGCGCAAAGCCACGGGACCCACGAGGTCAGCCGAGCTACCGAAGGGACATCGATGTCAAAGATCCTCGTAGTCGACGACGAGCCCTCGGTCCTCGCCATGGTTCGCATGGTGCTCGAGCTCGAAGGCCACGACGTCCAGACCGTCGAGAACGGCAGCGACGCACTCGAGGCCATGGAGCGCGACGCCCCCGACCTGCTCCTCCTCGACGTGATGATGCCCGGCCTGTCGGGTTTCGAGGTCGCCGAGAAGATGCGCGACATCGACGGGTGCGAGGAACTCCCGCTCATCTTCCTCTCCGCCAAGGCCGAGCGGGACGACATCTGGACCGGGTGGAAGCTCGGTGCCGACAGCTACCTCACCAAGCCCTTCGATACCGACGAGTTGCTCGAGGAGGTCAGCCGGGTGCTGAGCATCCGCTCGGCGCCCCGCAACGAGGGAGCACGCAGACCGCAGGTCGACCGCCTGGTGGTACTCGGGGAGGCAACGAGATGACTGGGACGATGACCCACTCACGGAGCATGCGCCTGTCGGCCATGCTCGTCGCGCTCCTGCTCTCGGCGCTGATCCCGGCCACCGCCGGGGGCGCCGACGCACGCATGCGCGTCATCGTCCACGCCACGACGGCCCTCGAGGACGCCGCCACGGCCGTCACCGCGTGGGGTGGCGAGGTCGTGCGCGAGCTCGGCCCGTTCGGGATGCTCGTCGCCGAGGTGCCAGCAGGGGCCCTGGACGAGCTGCACGCCGACGCACGGACCGGGACGATCGCTCCCGACAGCCAGCTCGAGGTCCACTCGCAGGAGTTCGAGGACGGGGCGGTGCAAGCAGCCACGGCCGCCACCAACGCCCCGACAGCCTGGGCCGAGGGGAACGACGGCGAGGGAGTCGGCGTCGTGCTCGTCGACACCGGGATCTCCGAGCACCCGGATCTGGGCGACCGTGTCATCGCAGCCATCGACTTCACCGAGGAGCAGGACGGCCTGGACCACCACGGTCACGGCACCTTCCTCGCCGGCCTCGTCGCGGGTGATGGCAGCGAATCGGGTGGCGTCAACGCGGGGGTCGCGCCGGGCGCTCATCTCGTCTCGGTCAAGGTCGCCGGGAAGGACGGCACCACCACCTTGTCCGCCGTTCTGCAGGGGCTCGTCGCGGCCGACCGCGCCCGCGAGCTCTACGACTCGCCCGTGGTGCTCCTCGCCCTGTCCGGCCCGGTCGGCAACGCGCCGGACCCGATCATGATCGCCCTCGAGATGCTCTGGGCACGTGGTTCGGTCGTGGTCGTGACCGCCGGTAACAGCGGCCCCGACGCGGGGTCGGTGGGGTCGCCGGGCGCCGACCCGTACCTGATCACGGTCGGGGCGACCGACGGCGACACCGTGGCCGACTGGTCCTCGCGCGGTCCGAACCCGTGGGGCCACGCCAAGCCCGACCTCGTCGCTCCCGGAACCTCGACCATCGGCCTGCGCGCACCCGGCAGCACCATCGACAACCAACACCCCACCGCCAAAGTCGACGATCACTACTTCAAGGGCACGGGGACCTCGATGTCCGCGGCACTGGCTGCCGGCGCTGCCGCCGTGGTCCTGTCCGCTGACCCGGGCCTGAGCCCCGACGGGGTCAAGGGCCGGTTGATGGCCGGGGCGGACGGCTCGCTCGACGCAGACCGGATGGCGATGGGAGCGGGCGCGCTCGACGTCGCCGCCGCCGTCGACAGCGACGCAGGTCCGGCGAACCAGGATCTCCCGCCGCTCCCCGAGCCGCGCACGCTTCCCGGTAAGCGCAAGGCAGTGGGACATGCGACCGGCAAGGCCGCAGCACCTGCCACCGCCGGCTGGAACTGGGGCGGCTGGAACTGGGGCGGCTGGAACTGGTCGCACACCGATTGGACCGGTTGGAACTGGAGTGCCGAGTACTGGGCCGGTTGGAACTGGGGCGGCTGGAACTGGGGTAGCTCCGAGTGGTCCGGATGGAACTGGAGCGGTTGGAACTGGAGCGGTTGGAACTGGTCCGGGTGGAACTGGTCCGGATGGAACTGGTCCGGATGGAACTGGAGCGGATGGAACTGGTCCGGGTGGAACTGGTCCGGATGGAACTGGAGCGGCTGGGAGTGGACCGGCTGGTCCTGGGGCTGACGACGAGACGATTGAGGAACGGGTGAGCGTTGACGGAGCCACGCTCGAGCGCCCCGCGCGCCTACGTGGGGCTGTGGGCTGCGATCGCGATCGCAGCGGTCGTCGCGAGCCTGCTGATCTCGGGGTGGCCTGAGGCACTCGATCCGGTTCGCACCCTCGGCCTCCTCGCGGCCGTCAGCGTCGCGGAGACGATCCATCTCCGCTTCCACTGGGATCGCACCACGAGCGACTTCACCTTCACCGAGGTCGCCATCGTCGCCACGATCATCCTCGTCCCACCCTCGGTCGGGCTGCTGGTGATCGCTGCCGGGATCGTCGTGTCCCAGAGCGTGCGCCGGCTGGCCCCGATCAAGATCGCCTTCAACGTCAGCCAGGTGACCGCAGCCAGCGCCGCGGCCATGGCCGTGTTGGCGATCGCACCCGACCTCGGCCCGAGCGTCGCCGGCCACGGGGTCATCAGTGTCGTCGCCGGCATGGGCGCCTACGTGCTGCTCAACCTGCTGGCACTGACCGGCTTGCTCCACCGGCTCGCCAACCAGCGGCCCCGCGACGTCATCCGGGAGCACGGGGCGCTCAGCACGCTGGCCGTCGTCGGCAACACCGCCATCGGGATCCTCGTCGCCCATGTCTGGGTGACCCAGCCCACGCTCCTCCCCGTCCTCGCGGCGCCCCTGGCGGCGATGCAGCTCTCGTACCGCGGCACCGTCCGCTCCCGCGGGCTCCTGGCCCAGCTCCGGACCGAGCACGAACGGCTGGATCGGGTCGTCCTCAGCACCTCGGACGGCATCCTGCTGCTCGACGGTCAGGCCACGATCGAGCTGTGGAACCCAGCGCTCGAACAGATGACGGGGATCCCCGCAGAGGAAGCGGTCGGTCGGCCGGTCGGGGAGGTCCTGACGCGCGATCTGCGGCAGGGTGGCTCCCCCACGACCGACCGCTGGCGCATGGCGTCTGCGAAGCCGGGGGAACCAGCAGCGACGGAGGAGACGACGCTGCTCCGTCCCGACGGGACCCGCCGGTTCGTCCGCGAGTCGCACACCTTCCTCTTCGACCCCCGTGGCCGGTGCATCGGTGACGTAGTGCTGGTCC
>JAWVZB010000141.1:0-6517 GCA_033722375.1 Nitriliruptorales bacterium
GGACGCTTCGAGGTCCACCACCGCCATCCGCTCGGACGGGAACTCGGTCATGACCCCACGCACGGTGGAGTGGGCGCCGCACAGTCAGCCACCGCCGGCACTCCGGGGCTGACCGAGCGCGATCAGCTGGATGCCCGCGGGGGCTTCGATGCCGTACGCACCGACGATGTCCTCGATCGGACGGGTCAGGACGACCGTCTTCTCGCCATCCACCTCGCGGTGCTCGAGCAGGCCGTGGGGCAGCGCCACGACGTCGTCGTAGTGCTCTCGCGAGACCCCGAGCGTCAGCGCCAGGTTCGGGTTGGGGTCCGCGTCCATGGCGAGCACCTGGTGGCCGTTCTCGGCCAGTGCCCTGGCGAGGGTGCCGGCGATCGTCGTCTTGCCGACCCCTCCCTTGCCGGCCACGGCGATCCGCATGACTCCCACCCGCTAGATGACCAACGCATGCACGGTCAGGGTAACCCTGGGGTCGTGCCCAGCGCAGGCCTGGCCCGGCCGAGTGTCGGGCCGACGCACTACATGTCGGCTGCACCTACCGGGGCCCTCACGTAACCTCGCTGCCACGAGGGAGAGGAAACGGGTCGTGTGTCTCGGGGTGCCGCGCCGCGTCGTCGGGTGGAGCGATGACCACGAAGAGATCGCGCTCGTCGACGTCAACGGGGTCCCGAACGACGTCAACGTCGCCATGCTCAAGGACGACGGCGTCCAGGTCGGGGACTGGGTGATGGTCCACCTCGGCTTCGCGATGGAGATCATGGAGGAGGACGAGGCCCGCGAGACCCTGGCTGACCTCGAACTGCTCGAGCAGGAGTTCGAAGCCGAGCTCCAGCGGCGGATCACCGACCAGCTCCCGGGGCGGGAGGCGGGATGACGCCTCCGGCCCGTCCGGACCCGTCCGATCCCAGCGCATCCCCGGGGCTGGCCGGGCCGCTGTTGTTCACCCGCTACGCCTACCCCCCCAACGAGCTCGGCTACTGCGGCCCCGGCGACAGCCAGGAGCTGTTCGACTACGGCGTCGCCCAGGTCAGCGACCCGGGCCTCGTCGAGATCGCCAGCAGGTTCCACGGGCCGTGGCCGTACCTCAAGCTCATCGCCGGCGCGGCCGGTATCGACGATCCCTTCGACCGTCGCGTCGTCGAGGCCTACTGGGTGGGCAACGAGCTGCTCGATCGTGTCGAGATGGCGGATTTCGGCAACCGGCTCCGTGAGACGTTCCACCCCCGGGCGGGGCGGCATTGGGAGCACCTCGCTCAGGGCATCCCCGCTGGGGGGGTGGCCCACCACAGCTTCCACGTCTTCGGCGTCTACCCCTGGGTGGGGCTGCTCACGTCGGGGCGATCCGACGACCCGCTGCACCAGCTCGACCGATGCCGGATCCGGTGGGGCCAGGTGGTCGCGCTCGAGGGCGATCAGGCGGTCGTTCGGTTCCGTCCGTTGGCGTGGGACGGCACGCGGCTCTCGTTGGGGCCCGAGGACACCGAATCGGTCCAGCGCGCACATGACGGTCGTGCGTTCGTCCACGATCTGGCGCCCGGCGACTGGGTGTCCATGCACTGGCACTGGATCTGTGACCGTCTCGATGCGCGCCAGCTCCGCAAGCTCGAGCACTACCACCAGCGGCAACTCGTGATCACCAACGACCGCGTGAGTCACAGTGGCCCCGGGGTCGTGATCGCCGGAGGCTGAGGCACACACAGAAGAGGGGATGTCGAACATGTCACGTTCGCACGCGACGGCAGCGATCCTGCTCGCACTGGCACTGCTGGTGGCCGGCTGTGGGGGGCAGCAGGGCCCCCGAGCAGAGGACGCCTCGCCACCCGCCGCCTCGACGTCCGAGACCGCGGCCTCGACGGGACTTCGGGTCTACACCTCGGTGACCCAGGACACGGTCGATGCGGTCGTCGCTGCTTTCGAGTCGGCCCACCCTGATGCCGAGGTCGAGGTGTTCCGCGCTCCGACCGGCGAGCTCACCGCACGCCTGGCCGCCGAGCAGCGGGATGGCGAGATCCTCGCGGACGTCCTCTGGCTGACCGACCCCTTGAGCATGCAGCAGTACGCAGCCGACGGGCTCCTGCGCGAGTGGACGCCCGCCGAAGCCTCGGCACTGCCGCGCGAGATCGTCGAGGACACCTTCTGGGGGACCAGGATCCTCAACAGGGTGGTCGCCCAGCAGGCAGATCTCGAACCGGCACTCACGACCTGGGACGACCTCGCGGGTCACCCCTACGAGGAACCGGTCGCGATCCCCGACCCCGGCTTCGCCGGATCAGCGTTCGGGGCGCTGGCCTACTTCGCCCTCGACGACGCGTTCGGGTTCGACTACTACCGCTCGGTCGCGGAGGCCGGGCTCGTTCAGGTCAAGTCTCCGGGCGAGGTCGTCACCGGGGTCGCGGAGGGACGCTTCTCGGCGGGCATGAGCCTCGACAAGGTGGTGCGTGGAGCGGCGGACAAGGGCTCGCCGATCACGTTGGTCGCTCCCGATCCCGGGGCGGTCGCGATCTACAGCCCGATCGCGGTGATCGCTGCCAGCACCTCGGCGTTCGCCGAGACCTTCGCCAACTTCGTCCTCACGGTCGAGGCGCAGGAGGAGATCGCGGCGACCGGCTGGCAACCCGTTCGCGACGAGGTGGAGTGGCCCCATGACCTGCCACAGGTGTTCCCCGACTGGCAGACCGCGTTCGAGCGGCGTGAGGAGCTCCTCGAGGAGTACCGCAGCATCGTCGGCGGCTGACGTGGCAGGAGCTGTCGACCGCGGACCGAGCCGGTGGCGGCGATCGTCGGCCCGCCTGCGAACGGTGGGGCTCGCTGCCGCCGTCGTGTTGCTCGGGGCGATCGCGGTCGTGCCGCTGTTCGAGCTCGTGCGAACGGTGGCTGCACGCGGGTGGTCTGCGGTCGGAGACGCCTTCGCGGCCGCCGGCTCGGGACGGGCCGCCTGGAACACCCTTTGGACCGCCGCCCTGGTGACCCCGGTCGCACTGGCCCTCGCCACCGCGGCTGCGGTCGTGACCGAGCGGTCCCGTGCGCGGGCACGCACGAGCTTGCGGTTGGCGATCGCCGGATCTCTGCTGGTCCCGTCGTTCGTCACCGCGCAGAGCTGGGCGGCCGCCTACGGCCCGGGCGGCCTCCTCGACGACCTCGTCGGGATCGCGCTACCCCGCACGTTCGGTGCGTTGGGCGTCGCGAGCGTCCTGATCGTCTCCGCGGTTCCGCTGGCTTACCTCGTGCTCGTGGCCGCGCTGCGGAGCGACGCGCAGCCCGACCTCGAGCGGGCCGCTCGTGCGTCGGGCGCCGACGCCTGGACGACCTTCCGCACGGTGACCCTCCCGCTCCTCCGCCCCGCCCTCGTCGGCGGCGGCGCACTCGTGTTCGTCGTGACCGTCAACGCGTTCGGGATCCCCGCGATCCTGGGACTGCCCGGTGGGTTCGTCACGATGACGACCCGGATATACCGCGACCTCAGCTTCGCCGCCGACCCTGCCGCGTTCGATCGTGTGGTGGTGCTCGCCACCAGCCTGGTCGTCCTCGCCGTGGCCGTGGTCTCGCTCGCGGACGTGCTCGGGGCACGTTCGGTGGCGGGGCGCACCGCGGCCCCGTCGGGCACTCGGGCAGCGGCGGGTCGGCGGTCGTGGTGGCCGACGCTCGCGGTCGGCGTGGGGCTGCTGCTGGTGGTCGGGATCCCGCTGCTCTCGCTCGGCCTGGTCGCGGTCACTCGCGGTGTTGGGCTGCCCCCCGTGCCCGCGAACTGGACCCTCGCCAACTTCGAGGAGTCGCTGTCGTCGTCAGCGGTGACCGCCCTCCGCAACAGCGTCGTCCTGGCGGTCGTGGCCGCCACCGTCGTGATGCTGCTCGGGGCCCTGCTGGTCGCGCTCCGGCGACGCCGTGGTGGCCGGCTCCTCGGTGTCGGCACCATCCTGACTTTCGCGCTGCCGGGCTCGACGCTGGCGGTCGCCGTGCTGCTGGCCTACGGATCGCTGTTGCGCGACACGCTCGCACTGATACTGATCGCCTACCTGGCGAAGTTCTGGGCGCTCGGGCATCGGACGCTGGTGGGATCGGTTGATGCCGTCCCCGCCGATCTCGTCCGGGCCGCCCGGGCGAGTGGAGCCGGTGCGCTGACCGCGGTGAGGACCATCCTGGCCCCGCTGGTCGCGCCCGCGCTGGTGGCGGGCTGGCTGCTCGTCGCGCTCACCGCGTTCCACGAGCTCACGATGTCGAGCCTGCTCTACGGTCCCGGCACCGCGACACTGGCGGTCGTGATCCTCAACGCCCAGCAGCTGGGAGACGTCACCGTGACCGCGGCTCTCGCCGTCATGCTGACCGGCATCGTGATCGTGGTCGGCGCCCCGCTGCTGCTCATCCCCGGCGTGCGCCGCGCGGTGTCGGGCTGACCCGTGGACGCCGACGTGCCCGTTCTGGCGTGTCGGGACCTCGCGGTGTCCTACGGCGAGGTCGACGTCCTGAGCGGGCTGGATCTCGAGGTCGCCGCCGGCGAGACCGTCGCGCTGCTGGGACCCTCCGGGTCGGGCAAGACCACCCTGCTGTACGCAGTCGCGGGGTTCGTGTCACCGTCGGCGGGACGGATCGACATCGCTGGGGTCACCGTGAGCGGCCGCGGTCGGCGGCCGGTACCGGCCGAGGATCGTGAGGTCGGCCTGGTGTTCCAGAACTACGCGCTGTGGCCCCATCTGACCGCGCTCGAGACCGTCGCCTACCCCGTACGGCGACGGGGTGTCGAACGGTCGACAGCCGAACGGCGGGCGCGGGAACTGCTCGCGCTGATGGGCATCGGCGAGCTCGGTCACCGCAAGCCCGATCAGCTCTCCGGCGGTCAGCAGCAGCGGGTGGGGCTCGCCCGCGCGCTGGCGCGCGAAGCTCGGCTGTACCTGATGGACGAGCCCACCGCCCATCTGGATGCTGCGCTCCGGGCTGCGCTCCAGCGGGAGATCGCGGCGGTGCGGGAACGGACCGGCGCTGCGGCGGTCTACGCGACTCACGATGCCGGCGAGGCCCTGGCGGTCGCCGACCGGGTTGCCCTGCTGCGCGGGGGCCGGTTGGTGCAGGTCGGGGCGCCGGAGGAGGTCTACAGCCAGCCGGTCGACCGGTGGGCGGCGGAGCTGACCGGCGTGGCCTCCGTGCTGGACGTCGCGGTGGACGACGTGGATCGGAAGAGCCTCGAGATCGAGGTCGCCGGAGTGTCGCTCCGCGTCGGGGTCGCCGAGGTGCGGGAGGGCAGCCGGGCCCGCCTGCTGGTCCGCCCCGAGTGGGTCTCGTTCGGTTCCGAGGGGGCTCCGGGGACGGTCGAGCACGTCGCCTTCCGGGGCCCCCACACCGAGTACCGCTTGTCGACTCCGGGGGGCGAGCTGGTGGCGCGCCAGGATGGCCGCGCGCGCTTCCACGTCGGTGACTCGCTCACGTGGCAGCTCCGCGAGGCCTGGTGGCTGCCTCCGGATGAGAGGGAACCCACGGTTCGAACCGGACGAGATCGAACCTAGGATCGACGACGCATCGAGTTGCCGGACGCTCGCGTGGCGCGGGGGAGAGGATGCAGATGGAGACGCTCGCGCGGTGGCACGAGCTCGTGCGCACAGGCGACCTCAACGGCCTCGACGATCTGCTGCACGACGACGTGGTGTTCCGGTCTCCGGTGCTGTTCACGCCCGTCGAAGGCAAGGCCCTGACGGCGATGTACCTCGCCGGTGCCTACCAGGTGCTGGTCGAAGGCGGCTCCTTCACCTACGTGCGGGAGGTGGTCGACCCTCCCCACGCCGTGCTCGAGTTCACCACCGAGATCGACGGCATCCAGGTGAACGGTGTCGACATGATCACCTGGGACGACGACGGCAGGATCGTCGACTTCACGGTCATGGTGCGGCCGAAGAAGGCGTTCGATCTCGTCCACGCCAAGATGGCTGCGCTCGTGGAGCAGTGATGGCGACGGTGTCGCACCGCGTCCCGGTGGCCGTTCAGGCGCTCGAGACGCTCGCAGCGCAGTCCGGGCAGCGGCCCCGGAAGGTCGTCTCGACCCCCAGGAGCTCGAAGCCGTGCTGCTGGTCGGTCGGGAGGCGCGGATCCTCGGTGATCACGTCGAGCATCTCGCCGCAGTCCACACAGACCAGATGGTGGTGGGGCTCGGCGACGTTGGGGTCGTAGCGCTTGCGACCGTCGGTGTGGGTGATCTCGGCCAGCTCGCCCATGCTGACGAGCTCGTTGAGGGTGTTGTAGACCGTGGCCAGGCTGACCTCTGGCAGCCTCTCGCGGGCTCGCTCGAACACCTCGTCGGCGGCGAGGTGCACGTGGTCACCGGCCATCGCCTCGGCGATGACACGACGCTGCGCCGTCAGCCGCCAGCCGCGGTGACGGAGGCGTTCGAGGAGTGGGGTCACCTGCGCCGAACCTCCTGTCCGTCGTTCGGAAACTTACCGAAGAAGCGTTTGCTTCCAATCTTTGAACTGTTCTAATGTGTCAGAACCGACCCTGCTGACGCAAGCAGGCGTCCCCGGGGTCGGGTTCGATTCGA
>JAWVZB010000142.1:0-6464 GCA_033722375.1 Nitriliruptorales bacterium
CGAGCCGCCCGCACCGGGAGGCGATAGCACGCCGGACGGCTCCGGGACATCAACCCCTACCGAGGACTCCACCCCCACCTCGACGACCGAGCCGACGCAGAGCCCGACCACCGAACCGACACAATCCCCCACTGCCAGCGAGCCCACAGACGACTCCACACAGACGAACGCCGCCCCGACCGCGCGCTACGTCACGTCCGTCGCGAGTGGTACCAACGAAGTCACCTTCGATGCGTCGAGCAGCTCGGATCCGGACGGCGACAGCCTGACCTACACGTGGCAGTTCAACGACGGCACCTCCGCCAAGGCCGGGAAGGTCGTCACCCACCAGTTCACGATCAAGGACATGGCGAGTTCGGGGAAGTACGTCGTCACACTCAGCGTCGACGACGGGCAGGGCGGCTCCGACAGCGTGTCGGCGCCGGCGAGCATCAAGATGCCCGATGTCTACGGCATGAACACCGACACCGCCCACCAGGCGATCCGCGGCACGGGCCTCGGGGACCCCTACTACTCCCCGGCGTGGAACGACACGACCTCCTACACCTCCTACTTGCTCTGGAGCCAGTGGCCGGCGGCCGACACGACGCTGACCCCGTCCAGCAGGACGCGCGTGGTCGTGTGGGAGGAGGACTCCTGCATCGCTTTCTGGGAGACCGCCGAAGCCGACGATGAGTGGTGCTACGAGCCGCCACCGCCGTCCCCGACCCTCGACCAGGGCTACTTCTGAGTTCGCGGCACCTCCGGGGCCGGTCGTCCGGTCAGGTTCTCGACCACCGGAAGAACCCAGCCTCCGGCACTGTTGTTGTCACCACAACCAACCGTGACGACAGGGACCCAACGTGGCGACCACCATCATCATCGGAGACGGTCCGGCGGGCCTGAGCGCCGCGCTGTTCCTGGCCAAGAACGACCACGAAGCGGTCGTGTTCGGGCAGGACGACACCGCCATGCACTGGGCGCTGCTGAAGAACTACCTCGGGATCGACGAGCAGCCGGGCTCGGAGTTCCAGGAGCGTGCGAAGGACCAGGTGAAGCAGTTCGGTGCCGACCTGCGCGACGAGGAGGTCACCGAGGTTCGCCGCGACGCCGACGGATTCGTCGTGACGACCGCCGGTGGAGGTCAGGAGCGGGGCGACTACCTCGTGCTGGCAGCGGGGAAGGCCGGCGGACAGCTCGCCGAGCAGCTCGACATCGAGGCCGGCCCCGACGGCGTCGCGCACGACACCGAGTACCGCACGAGCGTCGACCGCGTCTACGCGATCGGCCGCCTCGCGCGTCCCAACCGCAGCCAGGCGATCGTCTCGGCCGGGGCGGGTGCCACCGCGGCGCTCGACATCCTGTCCCGCGAGGCCGGCGAGGACGTCCACGACTGGGACAGCCCCGACGACTAGGTTCCTCGCCCCGGCGGCGTCAGCGACGTAACGTTACCTCTGTTTCCTGATCCCTGGACGCGGAGGCGACGTGGGACGCACGCCAGCGGAGAACCCGTTCACGCCCGGTTTCGGCAACCTCCCCCGGGTCTTCGCGGGGCGACGAGGCGAGTTCGCCGACCTCGACCTGATGGTGGAACGCCTCGCCAGCGGCATCTACGAGCAGGCACGCATGGTCACCGCGGACCGCGGCTTCGGCAAGACCGTGCTGCTCCGCGAGTTCGAGGAGGAACAGCTCGAGGCGGGGCGCTGGGTCGTGCGTGCCTCGGCGACCCCCGGCGACGTGGTGCTGACCCGCATCCGCCGCAAGGTCGCCGAACTGGCATCGGACGAGGACCTCGACCTCGAGGAGGATCCCGACGGCGCGGTCCTCGAGAACCTCCTCGGTGGACTCGCGACACTCGCCCGCGAACACGACACGGTCCTGCTCCTGCTCGTCGACGAGGCGCAGAACATCTCGCTCGAGGCACTCGGGGAGCTGTTCCACGCGATCCAGGAGGTCCAGACCCGGGTGGTGCGGGTGACCGACCCCGAGTCGGGCGCCAAGCGGCGCGACTCGCTGCCGTTCGGGGCGGTCGTCGCCGGGCTGCCGGGGCTGGTGGGGCGGCTGCGGGAGGCCGGGTCGACGTTCGGGGAGCGCAGCAAGCCGCTGCCGCTGGACGCCTTCGGTGAGGCCGACATGCGCGAGGGGCTCCGGGCGCTCGCGAAGGACGGCGGCGCCGACTTCGACGCCGAGGCGCTGGAGATCGTGATGGAGGCCTGCGGCGGCTACCCCTACTTCCTCCACCTGTACGGCCACGAGGTCTGGAACGCCGGCAAAGGTGACGTCATCACCGTGGACGACACACGGCGCGGGATCGCGGCCGCACGCCCCGTCGTCGAGGACTTCTACGAGCAGCGGCTCCGCGAGCTCGGGAAGCGCCAGCGCGAATACCTCGTGGCCGCCGCGGGGATCGACGACGAGGACCGCACCTCAGCCGCCGTGGCCGACGCGATGGGGCGTGCCACGCCAGCGCTCGGCTCGACGCAGCAGGCGCTGATCGACCGCCACGGGCTGCTGCGCCGCACCGGCGACGGCCGGCTCGTGTTCACGCTGCCGGGGCTGGCCGCCCACCTCGCCTGAAGGAGAGGGTCGGGGGCCCCCCCCCCCCGCCGTTCGGGGGGGGCGCCCCCCCCCCCCCCGGGGGGGGGCCCCGGGGGGGGGCCCGCGACGGTGGTGGTCAGGCGGTCGTGCGACGGCGGCGCAGTGCGGCCAGCGCGAGGCCGAGCAGCCCGACCCCGATCAGGGTCGTGGCCGTACCACCGCCGGTGGCGGCGAGCGACTTGTCCTCGGCGTCGGTGCCGGTCTCGGCCAGCCCCTCGTCCTCAGTGGTGTCCTCGGACGGGGCGGCGGGCGGGGTCCACGGGGCCCACGAGGTGCCCTGGTCCTGGATCGCGGGGCCGGTCGTCGGCAGCCCGTCGACCTGGATCACCCAGAGACCGGCGGTCTCGAAGTCACCGCCGTAGTCGGGCGTGCCCTCACCGCCGAAGGAGTTGCCGTAGACGTAGCCGTTCCAGTAGTAGGCGGCCCAGAAGTCCCCGCCCACCGGTTCGTAGACCGCGTGCTCGACCGCTGCCGACGGATTTTCGTAGTCCACGACGATCATCCCGGACTTGTACCAACCCACCGTGAGGTAAGTGGTGCCGGGGATGAAGTTGTAGAAGTGGCTCGTGCAGGGCGTCTCCTCGGAGGCCTCGCTGGTCGAGAACGCCCCGAGCAGACTCGGGCTGGACGGGTCGCTGATGTCGTAGAACCACAGCGCCCCGAGCGTGTCGGAGGTCGTCGGGGCGCAACCGAACGACACCGCCGCACCACCGAGCTCGTCGTTGAGCACCAGCGTCGTGCCGTCGGGCGCCAGCCGTGCTGCGTGGTGGATGCTGATGTTGGGGTTCTTGATCGCGGCGACCTCGGTCGGCGTCATCGGGTCGGAGATGTCCCAGATGAAGGTCTGCTCGACCGCAGCGCAGAACGCGAGCTTCTTCTCGGGGTCGAAGCCGATGTCGTGGCACTCGGCGGTCGCCTCCGGGGAGATGTCACGCATGGGGATGTTCTTGACGGGGAAGCTCGGATCCGTCAGGTCGACGATCGGCAGGCGGATGTCGGAGGGGTCGGTGAAGTGCGAGCCCGCCACGTAGGCCAGGCCCGCCCACGGCAGCGTCGAGACGTTGTGGACGTGCGTGCCGCCCAGGTCCTCGGCGGTGACGAAGCCCGTCACGACCGGGTTGGCGGGATCGGTGATGTCGAAGATGCGCAAGCCCGCCTCCTCCGAGACGTCCTTGCCGTCGGGGTCGAGCTCGGCTGGGCAACCCGTGTTGGTGCTGGCGCTGTCGATGCCCTGGAGCAGGTAGTTCTCGTAGATGGCGACGTCCGCGTGGTAGCCGCCGCATTCCAGCCCGGCGATGAGCTGCGGCGACGCCGGGTCGGTGACGTCGTACACGCGCACCCCGACGAAGGTGCCCTCGGGTGCGGCGGCGGCGCCGGTGGCGTCGGCCCCGGCGACCATGATGTCGCGGCGGCCGGTGATCGTCTCACCGTCGAAGGTCTGCTCGCCGTCGCGGGTCTGGAAGAACAGGTCGGTGCCGCTGGGGTACTGGTCGTGGGTCACGAACGTGACGTTGTCGGATCTGCGGTTGGTCTCTGGCTCGGACTGGGCCCAACTCGGCGCGGCGAACGCGGCGACGAGCAGCAGCGCCAGAAGGGTGGACAGGGGGGCACGCATGGGGGTCTCCCGGATGTCGATCTGCTTGTGGCCCATCGCAGGGCCGTCCTTGTCCACTTCTCTGATCGGGCGCCGATCTCCTCCCTCCGGATGGACGGGGGCAGGGCCGACCGGGCAGTGGCCGACGAGCACGACCGCCAGGGGCGCTGGCAGCTCGGTTGCGTACCCGCCTCCGTAGCGGCTACGGAACCGCCCGCGGAGCTCGCTCCGTAGCGTCGGGAGCGTCAGAGGAAGGGAGCGCGGAGATGCCGCTGTTCATGGATGTCCACAAGCTCGATTCGATCGACCCCGATGCGCTGGCCGGCGCCCACGAGCGGGACCTCGAGGTCCAGGGCAAGTACGGGGTGGACTACCAGGAGTACTGGTACAGCCAGGAGCCGGGCCGGGTGTTCTGCCTCGTCGAGGCTCCTGACGCCGAGGCAGCCAACAAGGTCCACGAGGAGGCCCACGGCCTCGTCGCCGACGAGATCATCGAGGTGCAACCGGGGTCGTGACGACCAACGACGCACCGGGTGGGGCGGCCAGTTGGCCGCCCCCCTCGCATCGTCCGCACCTCATCGGCCGAGGACGTCGTCCTTGCCGGTGTGGGCGATCGCCATGACCTCATCGATCTTGTCGTCGGGGACCCCGAGCTCACCGAGTGTGTCCTCGAAGTGCCCCATGAACCGGTCGTAGTCGGCCTCGTCGAGGCCCTGTCGGCGGGGGCGCGTGTGGCCCGTGCGCAGCCCCGGCCCGTCGTACTCGTTGGGCCCTCCCAACGCCATCGCGAAGAACGAGCGCTGCCGCTTCTTCAGCCGGTCGAGGTCGACGTGCTCGAAGTAGCCGTTGATCTCGTCGTCTGCCTCGACCTTCTCGTAGAACCGGTCCAGCGCTGCTGCGATCGCGGGATCGCCACCGAGGTCGTCGTACAGGGACATCCGGTCTCCTCCTCTTGGCTCCGGTCCCGACGCTACGAACGGTCGTCGTCTCCGGCCTCCGTGCGGGATACGGAGTCGGGTACGGACCCGCCACCATCGCCCCGATCCGAGAGCCCGAACTCGGCCGCGCGGCGGATCAGCTCCCGCTTCGAGCCGATCCCGAGCTTGGCGTAGATGTTGGCGAGGTGGGTCTCGACGGTGCGCTTGCCGATGAAGAGCACCTCCCCAACGTCCCGGGCGGTGTGCCCACGGGCCGTGAGCTCGGCGACCTCGCGCTCGCGGGGCGTCAGCGACGCTGGCCCCTGGACCTCGGCGGCCGCGCGGCGCCCCCGCGCTCCGAGCCCGGTCAACAGCGACAGCACGCGGTCTCGGCGCCAGGCCGCTCCGCAACCCTCGTGCTCCTCGGCGGCGCGCTGGAGGTGGGCGACCGCCCGCTGACGGTCGTGGTCGACCAGTGCCCGCCCTGCGAGCTCCGCGGCGTCGGCGGCGAGGAGCCGGTAGCCGGCGGCGTCGAGTCCCGCGAGTGCCCGGACCGCCGGCTCCACCGCCTCGTCGGCCGCGCCCCGCCCGAGCACCGCCCGCGCCCCCACCAGGTCGGCGATCCAAGCGGCCAGCTCGGTCCCGGTGGTGGTGGCGACCTCGCGGGCGCGCCCCGCAGCGTCGTCGCAGCGCCCGCGATCGTCGGCATCCGCAGCGATCGTGGCGAGGTCGGCGAGCACGAGCGGCTCGTAGCCGAGCGCCCCGATCGCCCGCAGCCGCCCCGCCACGGTGTCGAGCAGCCCCAGAGCGTGGGGGCTGTCGCCCTCTACGAACGCGAGCCACCCCTCGGACCAGGGGAGCCACGAGCTCCACGTCAGGAAGTCGTCGTCGAAGGTCGCTGCCGCCTTCTCGAGGTTCGAGCGGGCGCGTCCCCGCTGCCCCAGCTCGGTGTGGACCCGCGCCGCGAGCGCCGCGCCCCAGGCCCGGCGCCGGCTCCCGAGGACGGGGCGGCGAACCGCGGAGCGCTCCAGCAGGTCCGCGGCCTCGGCGAGGCGCCCCGCCAGCCACAGCGCGTGCGCGAGGTCCTCGTGGGCGAGCGCGTCGGGGGCCGCAGGGTCGACGTCGAACGCCGCCTCGCCGCTGGCGACGGCGTCGCCGAGCCGGCCGTCGAGCGACAGGAGGAGCGCCCCCTGTGCGTGCGCCCAGGCGACGCGATAGCCGTTGCCGGTCTCCACGGCGAGATCGCGGCTCGCCGCCATGAGCTCGTCGGCGGCCGCGTCCCGGCCCCGCAGACCCTCGGTGTAGGCGGCGGTGCCGGCGGCCTGGATGGCGCTGTGGTCACGACCCTCGCGGCGTGCCCGGCCGTACACCTCGCG
>JAWVZB010000143.1:0-6460 GCA_033722375.1 Nitriliruptorales bacterium
ACCAGGTACTCGCGCTTCTCCCCCTGGAAATCTCGGTCCTCCGTCCGCTCGATCACGGCAGCGCCGTGGTTGGGGTGAACGACGGTTTGGCCGACGGTGTACGGCATCGATCCTCCTGCAGACGGTGGGCGGTTGGTGTGCGCCGCAGGGGCGATGCGGAGTGGCTCCCGTACCCCGGCGGGGCAGATGGGGACTTCGCCGAACGTCCCCAGAACTCCTCTACCGTACGCAAAACGGCGTCGAAATCGAAATCGAGAGCGACGAGGCGTCACGGACTGGAACCCTGGTGCCACGCGCTGTCGCCGTGTTCGCGAAGCGCCGCGACCTCCGTTCCAGCCCCGGCGGTCAGGACCGGAGGAACAGGATGAGGAGCACGGTCACCACGACCGACACGAGGATCGAGCCGAGGCATCCGAGCCGGTTCGAGAAGAAGAGGAACATCCGCATCGGTTCGTCGAGGGCCCCATACCGTACGGATGTCGGGGCGCTCGGACAGGGCGGAGACACGGCGCGATGACCGGGGACGAGGACCGTTGGGCACGCTGGCTGCTCCATGACCGTTTCGGCGGGGACGAGGCAGCCTTGGAGCGGATGCTCCGCCAGCTCGAGCCGATCCGCGACCGGGTGCTGGACGCTGCACGCATCCGCGACGGCGACACCGTGCTCGACGTCGGCGCCGGCGACGGCCTGATCGGGTTCGGCGCACTGGAGCGATCCGAACCCGACGGCGTGACCGTCTTCTGTGACGTCTCCACCGAGCTCTTGGACACCTGCCGAGAGATCGCCCGGTCCCTGGACGTGAGCGACCGCTGCCGCTTCGTCCAGACCCGGGCAGAGCATCTCGACGGGATCGCCGACGCCAGCGTCGATGCGGTCACCCTGCGGTCGGTGCTGATCTACGTCGGGGAGAAGGAGGAAGCATTCGACGCGTTCCACCGAGTCCTCCACCCAGGGGGCCGGCTCTCGGTGTTCGAGCCGCTCAACCGCACCATGCAGCGGCTGAACGCCGGGACGATGTTCGGCTACGACGCCCGGTCCGTCCGGGATCTCGTCGAACGCGTCCGGGCGACCTTCGACGAGGCCGTCGGCGGCGACAGCGGCTCGATGCTGGGGTTCGACGAGGTCGATCTGGTCCGCGCCGCAGACCAGGCCGGGTTCATCAAGATCGATGCCGAGGTGCGCATCCTCGAGCGCTCGAAGGCGAGGCTCGGACCCACCGACTGGGAGACCTTCCTGGCGCAGCGGCCCAACCCGCTCGCGCCCACGGTCGGCGAGGCGATCAGCGCCGCGTTGGATGAAGCCGAGGTCGCCCGGCTGCGTGAGCACCTCGAGCCCCAGGTGCGGGAAGGGACGGGGCGCTCGTTCCTCGTCGGCTGCTTCCTGGACGCCGAGCGGCCCCGCTGATCGTTCCTGGAGCGGGGCGCTGCCCCATCTCTCTTGGCTACGCGGTCAGGTCCGGTCGAAGGCGGCTGCCAGTTCGATCGCCGAGGGGCGCTGCGCCGGATCGCGACGGGTGGCTTCCTCGAGCACGTCGACAACCGGCACCGGTAGACCCGTCGCGTCTCGGTCGAGCCGCGGCAGGTCGCCACTGACACGCCGGCCCGCCCGGGCGGAGGGCGTCGGACCGAGCTCCTCGAGCGCTCCGCCCGCGGCGACCCAGAGGCTCAGCGCGAGGCTGTAGACGTCGGCCGCGCGCGTGTGCTCGGCACCGACGATCTGTTCCGGGGACCGCCAGGCAAGAGGATCCACGCTGCGGGGAACGTCCGGGTCGGCCGCACGCACCCGCCCGGACCCGAAGTCGATCAGCCGAACCCGACCGTCGTCCGCCAGCAGGAGCTTGTCGGGGCGCAGATCCAGGTGCACGACCCCCTCTGCATGCAGGGCAGCGAGGCCGTCGCTGGCATCGCCGCCGACGCGGACGAGTTCCACTGGATCCAGCGGCATCCGCGGGGCCAGCGTCGGCCCGGTCGCGCCTTCGCCCACTACGAGGGCATCGGTGTGCTGCATGCGAACGTCGAGGAGCCGCAACACGTGTGGATGGCCCACTCCCGCGGCGCGTCTGGCCGCACGTGCGTGGAAGGCGGCGCGGTCCCGGGACCGCGTCAGCCGCGGATGCACGAGCCGGAAGACCACCGAGCGGCTCCCGTCGTTCGCCTCCCAGAGACTCGCGGTGGCCGACCACCGCGCGAGGCTGGTGAGCCGCCAGCGGCCCCCGATCGTCGCTCCCACCTCGAAGGTGCCGAACGCGCTGTTGACCCGCCGGTCGGGGCGCGAGAGGCTCGCTTCGTCCGCTGCGGGGCGGGTCCGGGCGGGGCGGACGAGGTCCTGTCTCCAGCCCGGCTCTGCCGGGACGGGAGACGAGGACGTCGCATCCTTGGCACCGCAGGAGAAGCAGCGGTAGACGTCACGGATCCCCGACGGCGTGCGCTGCTCGCCCCGCCCGGCCTCTTCGAGGGTCGCCGTCGGTACCGCCTCGAGGTGGGTCGATCCGCACAGGCCACAGCTGGGGGTCAGATCGCGGCGCCACCGGTGTCCGCAGGCCCGACAGTCGATGAGCTTGCCCTCGTCCGCGTCGTGTCCGACGAGATCATCGGTGTTGCCGCACGACGGACAGCTCACGGTCGGCACACGGACCTCCTGCCGATGGGCTCGAGCGGTCGGCTCCTCCTCGGGAGCCAGCACGGGGAGGGTGCCGTACACGGCCCTGAAGAGCAGGTGATCTGCAGCGGCTGACGGGAGTCATATCGGCGAGCCCGGGCCCCGAATAGGCACCGCCTCGAGCGTGGACCCTCCGTGAACGGATCGGCGCTGAGGATCGAACGTAGACCCGACCGCGGCTCGGCGGTTCGGCCTGGGTAGGTTCCCGTGCGAGCCCCCTCTGCCCTCGACATGCGAGGAAGTCGCGTGCCTGATCTCCCGATGGCCGACCGTCCCGAGGTCGTGCTGCCTCCCGCCCCCGGCGACGCCGAGGGCGCACTGCACGCGGCCCTCGACGAGCCGGACGACGACCGGCGTGCGGCAGTGGGGTCGGTGGTCGCCGACCATCCCACCTACCTACTCGGCTGGGCGCGACTGTCCGAGCACGGACGTGATCCGATCGAGCGGTACGCCTTCGCCCGGGTCGGCTACCACCGCGGACTGGACGCGATCCGCAAACATGGGTGGGGCGGCAACGGCTACGTCCGGTGGGAGCACCAGACCAACCGAGGCTTCCTCCTCTGCCTCGCGCGGCTGCGCGACGCCGCGGCAGAGATCGGCGAGGTCGACGAGGTCGACCGCATCGACGAATTCCTCACGGATCTGGACCCCGACTGGTCCGACGACAACCTCGGCTGACACCCCCCGACGCCAGAACTCCGCGTCAACCCCCGTGCCAACCTGCCGGCCCGTCGTCCATGCACAGTGCGGCACCAGCCCCCATGATGAGGCGCGATGCGCGCGCACGACTCGGCGGCGGTCGCCGGGGAGCGACCTGCGTGTGGACAGTTGGAGACACCATGGACACGATCCGTTTCGTGCGCGCTGGGCTGACGGCGATGACGGTCGCCGCCGTCACGGTCGCGGCCATGGCGCTCGGCACGGCGCCGCCGGCGTCGGCTCAGGCCGGCCCCGGCGCCGACTGTGAAGACGGGATGGCGGCGCAGTACCCGTGCGATCACATCGACATGGACTCGTTCCTACCTCTGCCGGCGCTCGGCCAGGGCAACGGCAACGACATCTGGGGCTGGACCGACCCCGAGACCGGCAAGGAGTACGCGATCATGGGCTCGAGCCTGGCGACGGGCTTCGTGGACGTGACCGACCCGGCCAACCCGGTCTTCCTCGGACAGCTCCCGAGCGAGGTCCCCGGCGCGTTCCTGCTGTGGCGGGACGTCAAGGTGGCCGACAACTTCGCCTACATCGTGTCCGAGATCGACGGACACGGGATGCAGGTGTTCGACCTGACCAAGCTCCGTGACGCCACCGGCTCGCCGCCCACGACGTTCGACGCCGACGCCGTGTACACGGGCGGCCCCGAGGGCGAAGAGGGGCTCGGGCACGTGCACAACGTCTTCGTGAACGAGGAGACGAACATCGCCTACCCGGTGGGCTCCAACACCTGCATCAACGGAGGAGACGACCCGGAGAACGGCGGGCTGCACATGGTCGACGTCAGCGACCCGCTGAACCCGACGTTCGTCGGATGCGCGCTGGTCCCGCCACCCACCGACCCCGAAACCCCGAACAACAACTACGTCCACGACGTGCAGTGCGTGATCTACCAAGGGCCGGACGCCGAGCATCAGGGCAGCGAGATCTGCTTCGGTGCCAACGAGGATGCAGTGGTCATCTACGACGTCGGCGACCCGACCGCGCCTGAGATCCTGTCCATCACCCCCTACGACACCGCCGGCTACACCCACCAGGGTTGGCTCAACGCCAACCACTCGGTCTTCGTGTTCGGGGACGAGACCGACGAGACCGACGGCACGGTCGACAACACCACGACCTACACCCTCGACGTGTCAGACCTCGACGACCCGCCGACCCCGAAGGCGTTCACGCACGACAGCACCGCAATCGACCACAACCTCTACCTCACCGACGGGTTCATGTACCAGTCGAACTACGCCGCGGGACTGCGCATCTTCGACCTCGCCCAGTCGTCGCTGCTGGACGCAGAGTTCACCGAGGTCGCGTTCTTCGACGTCTTCCCTGCCGGGGATCCCACCGAATTCGTCGGGACGTGGAGCAACTACGCGTTCTTCGACAGCGACACCGTGGTCGTCAGCGCCATCTTCGATCAGGACTCCGGCCTGTTCGTGCTCGACCCGAACCTCACGAAGGTCTCGATCAACGACGCGTCCGCGACCGAGCCTGGCGAAGGCACGACCTCGATGACCTTCGAGGTGGTGCTCGAGGAGGCCACCGACGATCCGGTGACGGTGTCCTACGAGACCGCCGACGGATCGGCCGCCGCCGGCGAGGACTACGAGTCGACATCGGGGAGCGTCACGATCGAAGCCGGTGACACGACCGCGGAGATCACCGTCCAGGTGCTCGCCGACTCCGCCGAGGAGGACGCCGAGACCTTCTCCGTCACGCTCTCCGACCCCGAGAAGGGCCTGCTCGGTGATGCCGAGGCCACCGGGACGATCGAGGACGCGGCGGGCGACGCGGAGCAGGGATCCGGCGCTGACGAGGAGGCGGCACCGGGGACGCCCGCTACGGGTGGCGGTCTGCTGTGGACGGTGCTGGGAGCCGCGCTCATAGCGGGAGCGACCGCCCTGAGCAGGCAGCGCGACTGATCCACGACCACTCGTGACCCATCGGCGGAACGCGGGAACAGCGCACATCCCTCCGCGGAACACCGAGCAGTCTCGTGACTCGATCGTGATCGAATCGACGAGGGACCACCAGACGTGCGAGGAACTGGAGCGGATGACGGGATTCGAACCCGCGACCTCCACCTTGGCAACGACATCGCCGGGGTCCGTGGGTGTCCGGGTCGCGCGCCGGTCGCTTGTGACTCAACGGTGACTCAACTGCCGCTCGCTGAGGGCCCGTCCGAGCCGGTCTTGGAGAACCAGGACCGGGCCTGAACCTCCGACCCCCGAGCGCCGAGCGCGCACCCGAGCGCCCGTTAGTTCCCGTCGCATCCCAAGGCGATGGCGATCGCTCCGCAGACCTCGTCGAGGGTCTCGTCATCGATGGTGCCGAGCCGCCGTGTCAGGCGGCGCTGGGACACCGTGTGTAGTCCGTCGCAGTTGATGACAGACGCCTGATCGATCCCGGCGTCGATGTCGATCGGGACCTCGACGGTGAGTCCGCGCACCTGTGTCGTGATCTCGGCGACTGTGACGTTCGCGCGTACGTCCAGCACCTCCCCGCGGGTGACGACCAAGACGGGGCGTGGCTTGCGGCCGACGTCGGCGAGCCAGACCTGCCCGCGCCTCACGGCTCTCCCCAGGCCTCGGCGTCGTCCCAGTCGGCGTCCTCGGCCTCTGGGTGAGCCAAGTAGGCCTCGCGGTCACGCTCTGCGCGACGGCGGCGGATGGCCTCCCGCAGCCCTTCGCGAGCCGCCTCGGACACGTTGATCCCGAGCTCGCGTGCTTCTTCCGCGAGCTCGTCGTCGAGGATCACCGATGTGCGCATGCAAAGAGCATATCGAAGCGACATATGAATGTGATGCAGCCTATTTCGCCCGGCAACACGTCGAGCATCTGCCGCGAGGGCCAGGTAGCGGGGCCACCCGGTACGGATGACGCGATAGTGCTCCGCAACCACCGGGCTCACGGCGTGGCCAACCCGCGCGAACTACCGCACTGGTGAAAGGACGTTCACCCGCGCCCCGCTCGGCGACCAGCCACAGCGCGGCATGGTGCAAACTGACAGAAACCGTCGCATGCGCCGGTTTCTGACATGAGAACGCCGCTGTTGGCCTCCACCACGACGGCGAGACGACGGAAACCGTCATACC
>JAWVZB010000144.1:0-6396 GCA_033722375.1 Nitriliruptorales bacterium
CTCGAAGCCCTCGAGGCCGAGCCCGGCCAGCGCCTCGGTGACGGCCAGCAGGGTCTCCGCGTCCGCCAGCTTGGAGTCGGACCCGACCGTGTCCACGTCACACTGGATGAACTCGCGGAAGCGGCCCTTCTGTGGCCGGTCCGCACGCCACACCGGCGCGATGTGGTAGCGCTTGAAGGGCTCCCCGAGCTCGCCGCCGTACCGGGCGACGTAGCGGGCCATCGGGACGGTGAGGTCGTAGCGGAGCGCCAGGTCCGCCTCGCCGGTGTCCTCGTGCTCCCCACGCCGCAGGATCTTGAAGATGAGCTGGTCGCCCTCCTCGCCGTACTTCCCGAGCAGCACCTCGAGTCGCTCGAAGGCGGGCGTGTCGATCGGGGCGAAGCCGTACCGCTCGAAGACCTCTCGGATGGTGGCGAGGGTGCGGTCGCGACGTGCGACCTCGTCAGGCAGGAGATCGCGTGTCCCGGATGCCGGGTTGGTGTCGATGTTGGCCACGATCAGACCGCGTGCCGCTGCCGGGCCTCGGCCAGGAACGGGTTGGTAGCGCGCTCACGGCCGACCGTCGTGTCGGGGCCGTGCCCCGAGAGGATCACCGTGTCGTCCTGGAGCGGCAGGACCGTATCCGCCAACGAGCGCAGGATCGCCTCGGTGGAGCCCCGCGGGAAGTCGGTTCGACCGATCGAACCGGCGAAGATCAGGTCCCCGGAGAACAGCATCTCGTCGGTCGCTGTCGGCTCGCCCAGGGCGAAGCTCACGTCGGCTTCGGCCAGGTCGCGGCCGAGGAACGTGACGTGCCCCGGTGTGTGGCCCGGGTTGTGCTCGACGCGGAAGCGCGTGTTGCCGAACTCGACCTCCATGCCGTCCGACAGGTCCTCGAGAACGTCGGTGGCGTTGTCCCACTCGAGTCCGAAGGTCTGTTGCAGGGCGCCGGGGGGCAAGCTCCCGAACCCGGCCCCGGGATCCTCCCACAGCCAGCGGTCGTCGGGGTGGAGGAACACGGGCACGTCGAGGTCCTTGGCGAGCTGTGGGGCGGCCCAGAAGTGGTCGAGGTGCCCGTGGGTGAGCAGGATCGCCTCGCAGGTGACCCCGAGGTCGTCGAGGAGGCGCGGGACCTCTCGAGCGCCCGTCTCCCCCGGGTCGATCACCGCGCAGGTGGCCGCGTCCCGGTCGCCGACGACGTAGCAGTTCGTCTGCCAGCGACCCAGTGGGACGCCGACGATGAACCGGTCGCGCGCAGTCACGGAGGATCCTTCGGAGGACGGGCGTCGAGGCTAGCGGGCGTCCGACACGCGGTTCCGTGTGGTCAGGGGCTCCCGTTGCCGCTGTTGCCCTGCGGGACGACGCGGTAGGCGTCGAAGACCGACTCGACGCCCCGCACGGACTTCATCACGTAGTCGAGGTGGGTCGGATCGGCGAGCTCGAAGGAGAACCGCAGCACCGCGACCCGGTCCCGACGCGTGGTGACCTGCGCCCCGACGATGTTGATGTGGAGGTCGCCGAGCACCGCGGTGATGTCGCGCAACAGGTGCTTGCGGTCGAGCGCCTCGACCTGGATCGTGACGAGGAACGTCGCGTCCGAGTCCTCGCTCCACTGCACGTCGACGAACCGCTCGGGGTCCTTCTTCAGGTCCGCGACGTTGGTGCAGTCCTTGCGGTGGACGCTCACGCCCCGCCCCCGCGTGACGAACCCGACGATGTCGTCACCGGGCACCGGCGTGCAGCAGCGGGCGAGCTTGACGAGCATGCCGGAGTCACCCTCGACCTCCACACCGTCCGTGGCTTCGCGCCCGATCCGGATCGGGGCCGGCCGGACCTCCCGCTCGGGCTGCGGTTCCACCTCGGTGCCGCTGGACCGCTGCGACACCTGGGTCGCGACGTGGGTCGGGTTGACGTGCTTCTCACCGACGGCACGGAACAGCGCGTCGAGATCCTTGTAGCTCATCTCCGAGGCCACCGCCTCGAGCTGGCCGGAGGCGACCGCACGGGTCAGACCGAACCCCTCCCTGCGGAGGGCACGTCGGATCGCGTTCCGTCCCCGCTCCTCGGCGTCCTCGCGCCGTTCGCGGTTGAAGTGAGCCCGGATCTTCGAGCGTGCCCGTTGCGATTCGGCGAACTTGAGCCAGTCCCGCGAGGGGCCCGCGTCCTCGGCCTTCGACGTGAGGATCTCGACCGTGTCGCCGTTGGTCAGCTCGTAGTCGAGGGGCACCAGGCGCTCGTTCACGCGCGCCCCGATACAGCGGTGGCCGACCTCGGTGTGCACCGCGTAGGCGAAGTCGACCGGCGTCGCGCCCGCCGGCAGCGCCTTCACGTCCCCCGCCGGGGTGAAGACGAACACCTCGTCCTCGTAGAGGTCGAGCTTGAGCGCGTCGAGGTAGTCGCCCGGCTCGTCGACCTCCTGCTGCCACTCGAGCATCTGCTCGATCCACTGGAGCTCGGTCTCGGAGCCCTTGCGGCTGGACTCCTTGTACTTCCAGTGCGCCGCGACCCCGTACTCGGCGGTGTGGTGCATCGCCCGCGTCCGGATCTGGATCTCGAGCGGGCGGCCCCGGGGCCCGATCACCGAGGTGTGCAGCGACTGGTAGAGGTTGAACTTGGGCATCGCGATGTAGTCCTTGAAGCGGCCCGGTACGGGACGCCAGGCCGCGTGGATCTGCCCGAGCACCGCGTAGCAGTCGCGGACCGAAGCGACGATGATGCGGATGCCGACCAGGTCGTAGATCTCGTCGAAGTCGAGGCCCCGGTGGACCATCTTTTCGTAGATCGAGTAGTAGTGCTTCGGCCGCCCGGTGATCTCGGCGCGGACCTTGACCTCGCGCAGCTTCTCCCGGATCTCCTCGATGACCTCCTCGATGTAGGCCTCGCGCTGCGGCTGGCGCTCGGTGACCATCGCGACGATCTCGTCGTAGCGCTTGGGGTGCAGGGTCTTGAACCCCGCGTCCTCGAGCCGCAGCTTGAACTGGTGCATCCCGAGGCGGTGTGCCAGCGGGGCGTAGATGTCGAGGGTCTCCTGGGCGATGCGCTCCTGCTTGTGCTCGGGCATGTGCTCGAGCGTCTCCATGTTGTGGACCCGGTCGGCGAGCTTGATCAGCAGCACCCGGATGTCCTCGGCCATGGCCATGACCATCTTCCGCAGCGTCTCGGCCTGCTGTTCCTCCTTGGAGTCGACCTTGAGGCGGTCCAGCTTGGTGACCCCGTCCACGAGGTGGGCGACCTCCTCGCCGAAGTACTCGCTGATGTGGTCGTGGGAGGCCTCGGTGTCCTCGACGACGTCATGCAACAGGGCGGCAACGAGCGTGGAGGTGTCGAGGCCGAGGTCGGCCAGCTCGGTGGCGACCTCCACCGGATGGGTGATGTAGGGGTCCCCCGACTTGCGGTACTGACCCTCGTGGGCGGCACGGGCGTACTCGTAGGCCCGCACCACCTCACGGATGTCGACCTTCGGGCTCGACTCGCGGATGCGGGTCGCGAGGCCGCTCAGCTCCGCCGGCACGTCGCCCCGCTGCACCATCGGAAGGCGCGCGAGGACCCCCTTCACCCCGGAAGGACGGGGCGGTGGCGGGGCGGGGCCGACCTCCCGCTCGGACTCGGTTGCCAGCGCGGCTCCCTCGATCGGAAACGCGCGGCGATGGTATCCGCCGGGTCCGTTCTGCCCGGGTGGTCACCCGTGGCCGTGGGTCAGACGGCTGCGGCTCGTGCCAGCGCCCCTCAACGCTTCTTGCGCTTCTTCCGGCCGGGCCCGCGGACGTAGTCGGTCGTGATCGGGGCTTTGGCGGCGGTCGCGTCCTCGACCGTCTGTTCCTCGGGCTCCTCGCCGGCCTCGATGCGCTTCTGGACCTTCGTCTTCATCCGCTCGTACTCGGGCTCCTGCTCCTTCCACCAGGCGAGGAAGGGGCCGGCGACGAACAGCGACGAGTACGCCCCGAGCGCCATCCCGATGAACAGCGCCAGCGCCAGGTCCTGCAGCGTCTCCGCCCCGAGCAGCTGCGAGCCGATGAACAGCAGCGCCCCGACCGGCAGCAGCGAGGTGAGCGAGGTGTTGATCGACCGCCACAGCACCTCGTTCATGGAGAGGTTGACCATCTCGCCATAGGTGCGACGGCCCGCACCGCCGATCCCGCGGGCGTTCTCCTTGACCCGGTCGAACACGACCACGGTGTCGTAGAGCGAGTAGCCGAGGATGGTGAGCAGTGCGATGACGGTCGCAGGACTGACGGTGAACCCGACGAGGCTGTAGATGCCGACCGTGATGAAGACGTCGTGGACCAGCGCGATCACGGCGGCGATCGCCATCTTGAACTCGAGTCGCAGCGAGATGTAGATCACGACCACGATCAGGAAGACGACCAGCGCCTCGAGGGCCTTGCGGCTGATGCGCTCGCCCCAGGTCGGACCGACGAAGCTGATCTCGACCTGTTCCTGGGTGGTACCGGTGACGTCGGCGAGTGCGGCGATCACCTGCTGGTCCGTCTCGCTGCCGGGCTCGATGGCGGCGGTGCGGACCAGGACCCCCGTCGGCTCCCCCTCGTCGACGCGGATCTGGGCGGTCACGTCCTGCGCACCGGCCGCTTCGACCTCGTCACGCACCTGCTGGGAGGTGATGTCGCGCGTGACGTCCTCGACGAGGTAGGAGGAGCCGCCTTCGAAGTCGATCGAGAGGTTCAGGCCCTGGATCAGCAGCCCGAGGAGCGACAACAGCACCAGCCCACCGGAGACGTAGATCCACGTGCGGCGGCGGCCGACGAAGTCGAAGTGCGGGGTGGCCTTCATCGGCTGCCTCCTGACGGCACGACCTTGGCGGCGCGGATCGAGCTCGGCGTCAGCCGCCGGCCATGGGCGAGCAGGCCCGTCACCGACCGCGAGTAGAAGTACAGGATCATGATGTCGAGGATGGTCGCGAGCCCGAGGGTGAAGGCGAAGCCGCGCACGGGCCCGACCGCGAGGAAGTAGAGGATGACCGCGGCGGCGAGCGTCACGGTGTTCCCGGCCAGGTTGGTGCGGAAGGCACTCTTGAACGCCCGGCCGATGCTGGTGCGGACGGTCTTGCCGAGCGCGACCTCGTCACCGATGCGTTCGAAGAAGATGATCGACGAGTCGGCCGTGATACCGATCGACACGACGATCCCGGCGATGCCGGCCAGCGTCAGCGTGAACCCGGCCTCGCCGAGCAGCGTGATGACCGCGGTCACGAGGATCCCGAAGATCGACAGCGCCCCGATCGCGATCAGGCCGAGCACGCGGTAGAAGAACACGAGGTAGAGCGCGACGAGCGCCAGGCCGATCAGTCCCGCGATCAGCCCCGCTTGGAGGGACTCCTCACCGAGCGTCGGAGACACGGTCTCGAACGTCGACGGCTCGAGCGTGATCGGCAACGCACCGGTCTTCAGCACGAGCGCGAGGTCGCTGGCCTCGTCCTCGCCACCGTCCGGGCTGCCGGCACCGCCGACGGTGATCTGGGCCTGGCCACCCGTGATGCCGACGCCACACTGGACGGTCGGGTTCATCGTCGGCGCTGACTCGACCCGACCATCGAGCACGATCGCCAGCTGGTCGTTCTGGCCCTGGTCGCGGCGGCACGCGAGCTCGCCGGTGATCTCGGCGAACTTCTCGGCCCCCTCGCCGTCGAGCTCGAGCGACACCGACCAGGCGTTCTGGAAGACCGCGGTCGCGCCCTCGACGTTCTCGCCGGTCAGCGCCGCCGGCCCGACCCGGTACTTGAGCGGGGCGCTCGGGGCGTCGGTCGGCACCTCCACGGGCGGGGCGGTCGTCTCGGTGGCGGTCGGGGACGCGGACGGGCTCGGCGACGGCGACGGGCTGGCCTGCGCGAGCGGCACGATGCCGGCGTCGGTCGCGATGCGGAACGTCGGGGCGGCGCCCTCGGTCTCCGTCCCGGTTTCGGTCTCGGTTCCGGTCTCGGTCCCCGCAGGTGCGGCCGGGCTGGAAGCCGGCGACTCGGTGTCGCCCGGTGGGGAGGGCAGCGGCTGCTGGACGTTGGGGATCCCCTCGTCCTCGGCACTGCACACGACCCCACCTTCGTTCTCGTCGGGGACGGGGTAGTCGGGGTCGTCACAGTCGGGCGTCTCGTCGTAGGCCGGAGTGCCCGGGAGGATGACCTGCTCGACGGGGCGGAAGTTCAGCTTCGCGGTGGTGCCGATGACCTCCCGCGCGCGCTGGGGATCCTCGAGGCCCGGGAGCTGGACGAGCACGTCGTCACCCTGGCGCGAGATGTCGGGTTCCGCGATGCCCAGCGAGTCGACCCGCTCGCGGATGATCGAGATGGTCTCGTCGAGCACCTCGTCGAAGTCCTCGGGGCGTTCCTGGCCCTCCTCGAGCACCGGGCTGTAGATCGCGCTGATGCCCCCTTGGAGGTCGAGCCCGAGCCGTGGCCGCGCCCCGCTC
>JAWVZB010000145.1:0-6268 GCA_033722375.1 Nitriliruptorales bacterium
CGTGGTGGGCGAGGGGGGACTCGAACCCCCATGTCCTTGCGGACACACGGACCTGAACCGTGCGCGTCTGCCAATTCCGCCACCCGCCCGGGAAGCGCCGGGCACGGTACCAGCGGCCGTTGCGCTGACGCATCCCGCTATCGCCCGCTCCGGGGAGATGGTGGCCGTTCGGGCGAGAAGCGTCACGAACGCGCCATTCGGACAGGGAACGACTTTGGCCGCTCCTGTATCGTCAAGCCACAGGAGGCGGACACATCGAGAGGTCCACACTGGAGCCCGTGCGGAGGGCTCGGCGGGGGCCTCTCGCTTGCTGCGTGACGGTCACCGACAAGTCCGCGCCAGGGCTCGCCTCCAGGAAGCTGCCGACAGCGACCAGTTGAGGCGATGGGCGTTCTCCAAGACTTCGAACGTCGGCTCGAAGGAGCCGTCGAGGGGTTCTTCGCGCGTGCGTTCCGGTCGGGCCTCCAGCCGGTCGAGCTCGCGAAGGCCGTGCGCCGCTACGCCGAGGACCACCAGCACGTCACCGACCATGGCGTGGTGATCCCCAACGTCTACCGGTTCGTCGTGAACCCCAAGGACGCGGACCGGCTGGACTCGTACGGCGACTCGCTCACCCGCGAGCTCGGCCAGGTCGTGGCCCGGACCGCGGACGAGCGCGGCTGGTCGCTCCGGGGTCCCGTCGTGGTGCGCCTCGCGACCTCCGACGACGTGCGCTACGGCGTCTACCAGCTCGCCGCCAGGGTCGAGGAGGTCTCCGGCGAGATCGACGTGCCTGCCGCAGCGTCATCGACCGACACGGTCGCGGTCGGCGTCACCGACGCCTCGCGGCGACCGCGGGCCCGCCACCAAGTCCGGATCGTGTCCGGAGGCGCCTCCGGCGAGACCGTCCCACTCACGAGCGAGCGGGTCGTGGCGGGGCGGCTCCCCGAATGCGACATCACGCTGGACGATCCGACCGTCAGCCGCGAGCACGCGGCGTTCGTGCGGCGCGGCTCCGAGTGGTGGGTCGTCGACCTCGGATCGACCAACGGCACCCGGGTCAACGGCGTGACCGCCGCGGAGCACCCCGTCGAGCCCGGAGACCGGGTCGAGTTCGGCGAAGCGGTCCTCGAGTTCGCCACGTCACCGACCACCGAGGGTCAGTGACATGCCGATCGCGCTGCTGACGATCCTCAAGCTGCTGCTCTTGGCGCTGCTGTACCTCTTCGTGTTCCGGGCCGTGCGAACCGTGGCCACCGATCTGTACGGAGGCTCCGGCCGCAAACGCCCCGCGCCCCGCCCGCGCGTGGCCCGGGCCGAAGCCCCCCGGCGCTCCCGGAAGATCCCGAAGGAGCTCGTGGTCCACCCGCCCGACGGCAAGCCCGCCGTCGTCGACCTCGATAGCGAGCGGCTGGTCCTCGGACGAGCCGAACACGTTGGCATCCGACTCGACGACGTGTACGTGTCCGACGAGCACGCCGAGGTGATGCCCGACGACGGCGGTTGGTCGGTCCGCGACCTCGGCTCCACGAACGGGACCTACCTCAACGGGGCCAAGGTCACCCAGCCCACCCCACTCGCCGCCGGCGATCAGCTCCGCGTCGGCAAGACCCGGATCGAGGTGCGGCGATGACGACGCTCAACGTCGCCGCCGGCTCCGACACCGGGCAGATCCGCCAAGCCAACGAGGACTCCTTCTACGTCGGCGAGACCGTGCACGCCGTCGCCGACGGCATGGGGGGCCACCTCGCCGGTGAGGTCGCCTCGCAGATGGCACTCGAGCCCGTCCGCGGCCTCGACGGCAAGGTGTTCCCCGACCCGTCGAAGGCCACCGAGGCGCTGCGAGAGGCCATCAAGACCGCCAACCAGAACGTGTCGAGTCGCGCCGACGACGACGCCCGCTTCCGCGGCATGGGTACGACGCTGACCGCCGTGCTGCTCGAGAACCGACGCCTCCACCTCGGCCACGTCGGCGACTCCCGCGCCTACCTGCTCCGCGATGGCGAGCTCAGCCAGCTCACCGACGACCACACCCTCGTGCAACACCTCATCGACGAGGGCCAGATCACCGAGGAGGAAGCACAGACCCATCCCCAACGCTCCATCATCACCCGCGCCATCGGGGTCGCCCCGAGCGTCGAGGTCGACACGATGACCCTCGACCTCCAGGAAGGCGACCTCGTCCTGCTGTGCTCGGACGGGCTCACCGGTGTCGTCGACGACGACGACATCAAGGACCGCATCGCCGACGACGAGGACGACGAGGACACGGTCCGCCACCTGATCGAGATGGCGAACGAAGCGGGTGGCCCCGACAACATCACCGTCCTCCTCCTCCGCTACGGCGAACCCAACAGCGTCGCGACCGCCGCCTCCGATCGCGATGCCGCTGAGTCCGACGAGCAGGGGGAGGATCACGGGCCGGAGGGGGAGCGTCGTGTCATCGTCCGCACCGATGACGACACGGAGAGCCGCGACTGGGCCCAACGGCTCGGTCGCTTCGGTCAGCTCGGCCGTGAGCCTGACCGGCCCTTCGACGACGACGCTCCCTCCGGCCCCGCACGCTGGCAGCGGTGGGGGGCGATCCTGCTGGGACTGGCGCTCGTCCTCGCCCTCGTCATCGGCGGTGGGCAGTGGCTGTTGTCACGCTCGTACTTCGTGGGGCTGGACGGCGAGCAGATCGTGATCTACCAGGGGGTCCCCGCCGAGATCGGCCCGTTGGAGCTGTCCCAGGTCCACGAACGCACCGAACTCATGGCTTCCGATCTCCCCGAGTTCGTGGTCAGCAACCTGCGTGACGACGGTGTGCAGGCCGCGAGCCTCAACGACGCCCGGCTCATCGTCGAGCGCTACGAGGAGCTCGCCGCCGAAGACGACGACCCTGAGGACGACAACACCAGCGGCACCGACCAGGACGCCTCACCGTGAGCGCGACCGCACGGTGAGCAGCGACACCCTCCCGAACGAGGGCCGCGCCCGCGAGCGCCAGCTGCTCGCGCTCAGCCTCGCGATCGTCGTCGGCGCCTACGTCCTCCTCGGCTGGTCCCGGTCGTCGCAGATCCCCCTCGGCGCCATCAGTTACGGCGCCGCACTGGCAGGGCTCGCCGCGCTCGCCCACCTCGCGGTCCGGCGGTGGGCCCCCTACGCCGACCCGCTGCTGCTCCCCTGCGCGTTCCTGCTCAACGGGCTGGGGCTGGTCTTCATCCGCCGCATCGACTTCGCCGAGGGCTCCAACCTCGCGCTCCCACAGACCAGTTGGACCGTGATCGCGCTCGCGCTCTTCGCCGCCACGCTGCTGGTCCTCGACGACTACCGCCTGCTGGCCCGGCTCGCCTACACCATCGGGCTCGCCACCATCGTGCTGCTCCTGCTGCCGCTGTTCCCGATCATCGGCAAGGAGGTCAACGGCGCCCGACTGTGGGTCGAGCTCGGGCCGGTCAACTTCCAGCCCGGCGAGATCGCCAAGCTCGGGATGGTGGTCTTCCTCGCCGGCTACCTCGAACGCAAGCGCACGCTCCTGTCGGTCGCCACCCACCGGGTCGGGCCGCTGCTCCTCCCCGAGCCTCGCCACCTCGCGCCTGTCGTGGCGGCCGCCGGGATGGCGCTGCTCATCCTCGTCGTCCAGCGCGACCTCGGCTCGAGTCTCTTGTTCTTCGGGGCGTTCGTGGCGATGCTCTACCTCGCCACCGGCCGACTCGCCTACCCGGCGGTCGGGCTGTCCGCCTTCGCCGCCGGGGCCGCGCTGGCCTACAACGTGTTCGGGCACGTCCAACAGCGGTTCGCGATCTGGATCGACCCCTGGAGCCGCATCGACGACGCCGGCTACCAGCTCGCCCAGACCACCTTCGCGCTCGGGACCGGCGGGCTGACCGGAACCGGGCTCGGGCTCGGACGCCCCGACGACATCCCGTTCGCCGCCACCGACGCCGTGTTCGCGGTCATCGGTGAGGAGCTGGGGCTGCTCGGGGCCACCGCGGTGCTGCTCGTGTTCCTCCTCGTCGTCGTCCGCGGGTTCAAGGTCGCACTCACGGCACGTGACGAGCTCGGCACCCTCCTCGCGGCCGGGTTGACGTTCGCGCTCGGCCTCCAGGTGTTCGTGATCGTCGGCGGGATCACCCGGCTGGTGCCGTTCACCGGGATCACCCTGCCGTTCGTGTCCTACGGGGGCTCGTCCCTCGTCAGCAACTACGTCCTGCTGGCGCTCCTCATCCTGATCAGTCACCGCAGCCGCGCCGCCGTGCTCGGCGTCGACCCGCGGCGGGGCGCGGGAGGCGGCTCGTCGTGACGGGACAGATCCGCCGCACCGCCGTGTTCGTCCTGATCCTGTTCGGGGCGCTGTTCGTCAACCTCAACGTGATCCAGCTCGTCCGGGCCGACGACCTCGCGAACCATCCGTCCAACCGGCGGCTCATCATCAAGGAGTACGAGTCCAAGCGCGGGCCCATCGTTGCTGGCGAGAGCGCGATCGCCTTCTCCGAGGCGACCGACGACGTGCTCAAGTACCTGCGCATCTACGAGGACCCCAAGCTCTGGGCACACGTCACCGGCTACTACTCGTTCGTCCTGGGCCGCTCCGGTGTCGAGGCCGCGATGAACGAGGCGCTCACCGGCACCTCCACCGAGGTGTTGGCCCAGAACCTCGCGGAACTGGTCGGCCAGCGCGACGAGGTCGGCGACACTGTCCAGCTCACGATCGATCCGAGGATCCAGGGCACCGCCCGGCAGGCACTCGGCGACCGCGTGGGCGCCGTGGTCGCCCTGGACCCGAGGTCCGGGGCGGTGCTCGCGCACTACTCGAACCCCTCGTTCGATCCGAACCGGCTGTCGAGCCACGACGCTTCGGCGATCGTGTCCGCCTGGCGGGAGCTGCAGAACGCCGACCGCGACCCGCTGCTGAACCGCGTGACGCGGGCCCTGTACCCGCCGGGTTCCACGTTCAAGCTGATCACCGCCGCCGCCGCGCTCGAGGAGGGGATCTCGCCGGAGACCGCCTTCCCCGACCAGGAGCGCTTCGACGTCCCCCAGACCGACAACGACATCGGCAACTACGGGGGTGGCGTGTGCGCCGGCGGCGAGACCATCAGCCTCGAGGATGCGTTGCGGGTCTCGTGCAACACCGTCTTCGCCCGCCTCGGGGTCCAACTCGGTGGCGACGCGCTGATCGCCACCGCCGAGCGGTTCGGGTTCAACCGGGTCCCCCCCTACGAGCTCACCCCGGTCAAGAGCCAGATCCCGAAGGAGCTCAACGAGCCGCAGGCGGCCCAGTCGGCCATCGGGCAGTTCGACGTCCGCGCGACCCCGCTCCAGATGGCGCTCGTGGTCCAGGCCATCGTCAACGACGGTCAGCTCCTGCGTCCGCACGTGGTGGGCGAGGTCCTTGACCCGAGCGGCCGCACGGTCCGGGGGCCGGATCGGGGCGTGTGGAGCGAGGGCCGGTTCGACGGCCAGGTCGTGAGCGCCCAGACCGCCCAGATCCTGCGCGAGCTCATGATCGAGGTGGTCGCCGACGGCACCGGACGCGCAGCCCAGATCGCCGACCACACCGTCGGCGGGAAGACCGGCACCGCCCAGGACCCGGCGAACGATTCCGCGACGGTGTGGTTCGTCGGCTTCGCCGACGACGAGGTGGTCGTGGCCGTGGTCCTCCCCGACGCGGGAGCAGGGGCCACCGGAGGCGGCGACGCTGCCCCGATCGCGCGTGCGGTGATGGAGGCTGCACTCGGACTGCGATGAGTCCTTGTAGCCTTCGTCCTGCGACCGAGCGACGGGGGCGCCGGGTCGCTCGCCCGACTCTCGACCACCGAACTCTCGTGACGAGTGCAGCATGACCGATCAGCGAGGAACGCAGGACCGCGTGCTCGCGGGCCGTTACCGGCTGCTGCGCGAGATCGGCCGCGGCGGCATGGCCGAGGTGTGGGCAGCGGAGGACGAGGTCCTCGACCGTGAGGTCGCCGTCAAGCTCCTCTCCCGCCGGTTCGCCAACGACCAGCACTTCATCGAACGGTTCCGCGACGAAGCACGCCACGCCGCCTCGCTGAACCACCCGAACGTCGTGGCGGTCTTCGACACCGGGGACCACGGCGGGTTGCCGTTCATCGTGATGGAGCTCGTCCAGGGACGGTCGCTCCAGGAGGCCATCGCCGCCGGCGGCCTCACCGAACAGCGCGCCCTCGAGGTCTGCGCCGAGGTGTGTGCCGCCCTCCAGTTCGCCCACGAGCGCGGCCTCGTCCACCGCGACATCAAGCCCGGCAACATCCTGCTCGCCGAGGACGGCTCGGTGAAGGTCACC
>JAWVZB010000146.1:0-6246 GCA_033722375.1 Nitriliruptorales bacterium
AGGTCGTGGAGGTCAGACCGCATCGTGGGCCTCCTCGATATCGACGGTGTCCAGGGCCCCGAGCTCGGCGCCCAGTTGCTCGCGCAGCCCTTCGATGCCGCGCTTCAGGCGTGCCCGCAGCGCGGCGTGACTGATGTCCAGCGCGTCGGCTGCCTCCGGACCGGACATCCCGAGGTAGTAACGGAGCACCACCGCCCGGCGCTGGGTCTCGGGCAGCGTCTGAAGAGCGTCGCGGACCGCGCGCCGGTCGCTGACGTCCTGATCGAGTTCGAGCGGGGCGTCCACATCGACGTCGCTCCGCGCGTACGCCCGTGCCTCGGCCCGCTTGCGCCGGATCCAGGACTTCGCGAGGTTCATCGCCACCCGGTAGGTCCACCCACCGGGAGAGTCGTACTCGCGGATCTTGGCCCAGCGCTTGGCAGCCTTGACCAATGCCTCCTGCGCGAGCTCCTCGGCCACGTGAAGGTCGCCGAGATAGAGGTCCAGCGCCCCGACCAGCTTCGGGTAGGTGCGCTCGCAGAAGACCTCGAGGTCGTCTGCGTCTTCCATCGGTGCCTCCTAGGCATCGTGAGCCCCCTCACCCGTATACACGCACGAGCCCACCGATGTGTGACGCACGGGGCGACGAGACCGAGGCCGGGCGCGGCGGCGGGAGGAGTTCGAAATGAAGGAGGTTCGAACTCCGCGACGGTCAGCGAGCCAGCAGGTCGAGTCCGTACAGCGCGCCGGCCAGGAGCACGACCAGGACGACCATCGCGATCAGGAGCGAGATCGTGACCTTGCGCCGGTCGGCGGCTTCCTCGTCGGAGATCGCCCCGTCGTCACCGTCGGGGACGGATCGGATCCTCGTGGAGGTGGTCTTGGCCTCTGTGTCGTGCGTATCGGATTCAGCGGGGGATCCGCCGGGGTCGCCCTCGAGTTCGGCGCCGCACGAGCGGCAGAACTGCCACTCGTCCTCGACCGGCGCCCCGCAGTCCTCACACGTCCCGGCCACCGCCAACTCCCGCTTCGGGTCCAGCGCCGAGGCTAATCCCGTTGCGTTGCGTCCCGACCCGGTAGTTGCGTTTCGCCAGACAGTTGACGCAGGCCGGTCCAGACCCCGCGCCTGCTCAGGGCTGGGGGACGGCGACGACCACGACGTTGTCCTCGTAGCGGCCGAGCTCGCGGTCGAACCGTCCACCGCACGTGATCAACGTGAGGGTGGGGGCACCGTCACGACGGAAGAGCTCCTCGACCGGGAGGTCCCGCTTGCCGAACTGCTCCCGCCCCGCCACGACGAACGCAGCCGTACGGCCGTCGGCGAAGGAGACCTCGATCCGCACGCCCGGTTCGGCCCGACGCAGCACCTCGAAAGGGCCGATCCCGTAGCGGCGGGAATCGACGTGCGCCGCGAGGACCGCAGAGCCGGACCGTCCCGGGACGGGGCCGTACCGGTACCAACCGGCCACGGCAGGATCCGGCGGGATCGCCATCTCCCCGGTGGCGCGATCGACGCCCACAGGCACCACCGGAACGTCGATGCCGAGCTCCGGGCTCTTGATCCGTAGCGGCGGTCGCTCATCGGGCGATGTCGCGATCAGTCCAGAGGCGACCGAGGCGTCCCGTGCCCGCACCTTCGCGACTGGGGCGCGACCATCTCGAACGGGGCGGTCCGTGCGGTCGCGCGGAACGAGATCCCGCACGACGTCAACCGGCGCGGCGTCCGCAACAACGCGGGCGACCGCCCCGCCCTCCACCTCACCCGGGACGAGGAGGTGGAGGGCGAAGGCGGTCAGCCCCAGTCCGACCGCGAGCCCGGCCGTACCCAGACGGGTCAGGAGCGCACCTCGCGGAGGCGGCGGAACGACAGCCCCACCAGGACCAGCCCGGCGCTCAACAGCACCAAGGCGGGAACAGCGGTGCCGTCAGCAGCCTGGCCACCGGTGCCGGAGGGGACCCCGGACGGGGCGCTGTGGAGGCCACCGATCGTGTCCACCAGCAGGTCGAGGTTGCCCGCTTCGGCCGACCCGAAGGCGTACACGAGGTAGGCGGTGCCCTCCTCGAGCGTCAGGTCGGTCGGCCCGATCACGGGGTCGGAGGTGCCGGCCGGCTGCACGGCCACCGTGTAGGTGTCCGCAGGCACGTCGGCGCCGTCGGCATCGCCGTTCGCGAGCTCGCTGATCAGCACGTCACCGTTGGCGGTCACGTCGACCGCCGGGGCGGCAGCGGTGTGGCGGACGCTCACCCGCGCGTTGCCCGCGTCGATCGTGGAGGTGTCGTTGACGAAGACGCCCAGGGTCGGGGCGCCGCCCTCGCTGAGGTGCGCGACGATCGAGGCGTTCGCCCCGGCCGGCAGCGTGATCGGCGAATCGGTCGCGATCACCGGGTCACTGCTGGCGTCAGCTCCAGCGGGACGGATCGCGATGTCGTAGTCGCCGGCGGGCAGCTCCAGTGGATCGGTGATGGTCTTGGGCTCGAAGCCCTCGAGGGTGAGGTCGCCGTTCACGTACACGTCCACCGTGGTGTCGGGGACGGCGTGGACGACGGTGACGGTGCCGGTGCCCTCCTGGGCGATGGCACCGAACGCGGTCACGAGCAGAAGCAGCGCGGTCGCTGCCATGGATGCGGCCGTTCGCATGTCGGTCTCCTTGTCGAGTGGGCCTTCCGCTCGGCGGTTCGTCCCCCGTCCCACCCCCGGATCGACCACAACACTTGTGCGTGCAACTACCGCACTCGCGTGACCGCGAAGCGGCCGATCTGAGCCGCATCCCGTCCGGCCGCCGCCCGGCCACGAACGTGAAGCCGACCGTCAGCTTCTACTCGGTTGCGACCTCGGGCGCGGAGAACCTCGCTCGGGACTCAGCGCCAGACGACGACGTCCGACAGTGGCTTGCGTGCGATGTCGGGAACCTGGGTCCCCGGAGCCGGGTAGCCCACGGGCAGCACGAGGAAGGCCTGCTCGTTGTCGGGGCGCTCCAACAGCTCCGACAGGAACCCCATGGGGCTCGGCGTGTGCGGCAGCGTGGCCAGCCCCATGAGGTGGACCGCAGCGATGAAGAACCCGGCCGCGATCCCGCAGGACTCGGCGCTGTAGTAGTTGCGCCGTTTCCGCCCGTCCTCGGTCAGCTCGTAGCGATGCCGGAAGAGCACCACGACGTACGGGGCGTCGGTCAGGTGCGTCTTGACCTCGTCGGTGCCGAGCGGCGCGAGCGCCTCCAGCCACTCCTCCGGCGCCCGCTCCTCGTAGAAGGCCCGTTCCTCCTCCTCGGCGGCGGCACGCAACCGCCGCTTCAGGTCCGGGTCGGTCACCACGACCCAGGTCCACGGCTGCAGGTGCGCCCCGGACGGGGCGCTCGAGGCGATTCGCAACGCGGCCTCGATCAGCTCGCGGTCGACGGGTTCGGTCGCGAAGGTCCGCACCGACCGGCGTGACCACATGCGGTCCAGCAGCGCCCGTGCCCGATCCAGCATCTCGTCGGGAGACAGACGGTCGAAGTCGAGGTCGATGAAGCGGGGCTCGTCCATGGCGCGAGCCTACGACCGGCACCGTCAGCAGGAGCCGTGCGACTCCCGGGCGGGGAGGCGACTCGACGTGGTTGGATGCACCCGACGCCTCGGAGAGGGAGCTCGATGAGACGGGTCGCGATCGTGACCGGCGGAGCCTCGGGTATCGGCGCGGCGCTGTGCCGCTCGGCGGTGAAGCGGGGCGCGCACGTCGTGGTCGCCGACCTCGACGAGCCAGCGGCGAAGCAGGTGGCCGAGGAGCTCGACCGGGACGGCCCCGGCTCAGCGGTCGCAGCCCAGGTGGACGTCGCCGACGCCGACGACGTGACCGAGCTGGTTCGAGGAACCCACGCCGATCACGGCCGCCTGGACTTCCTCTTCAACAACGCCGGGATCGGCGTGCCGGGTCCCCCGGAGGAGCTGACGCTCGATCACTGGCGCAAGCTGCTCGACGTGAACCTCTGGGGGGTCATCCACGGCTGCCATGCCGCCTACCCCCTGATGCTCGAGCAGGGCTCGGGGCGCCTCGTGAACACCGCGTCCCTGGCCGGCCTGATGCCCACCCCCGCCGGGACCGTGGCCTACGGCACCTCCAAGCACGCCGTGGTCGGGCTGTCGCTCGCCTGGCGGTCCGCTGGGAAGGACAACGGCGTCCACGTACACGCGGTCTGTCCCGGGGTCATCGACACACCGATCCTCGACAAGGTCGACACCTCTGGACTCCCGACGCCACCGAGCGCTGCCGTAGCGGATGGTCGGGAGTGGTTCCGGCGTGCCGGCATGAGACACTTCTATCCGCCTGATGCCCTCGCCGAGGACGTCATGACCGGACTGGCACGCGACCAGGCGATCATCGTCTCACCGTGGCACACGCGGTACTTCTGGCACCTCTTGCGGCTGTTCCCCGGAATCGGCAGAGCGGCGGCGCTCCGGGGCACCAGGCTGGGGCGCGAGATGGCCGGCACCATGGATGGCGGCGGTGACTCGGAGGAACGAGCGCCAGGGCGGATGGAGGCAACGACATGACCCACGTCGACGAGCACGGCCGCCCTCACCCACCGATCGACGCCAACGAGATCGACACCCTGCTCGGGTTCCTCGACTACCAGCGTGCCACGCTGACCTGGAAAACCGACGGGCTGGACGCGGACGGTCTCCGAACCGACCTCCACCCAACGACGATGACACTCGGAGGGCTGCTCAAGCACCTCTCGTTCGTGGAGGAGTACTGGTTCTCGTACTGGCTCCATGGGAACACGCCGCAGCCACCGTGGGACAGCGTCGACTGGGAGGCCGACAGCAACTGGGACTGGAACTCCGCGGCGGACGACACGCCGGAGGAGCTCCGCGGACGCTGGCAGAACGCGGTCGAGCGTTCGAGGGAGCTCGTGGCGCAGGCGCTGGACAACGGCGGGATGGACCAGCTCGCGGAACGCGAGACTCCTGAAGGTGAATCCCCGAGCCTCCGCTGGATCGTCTGCCACATGATCGAGGAGTACGCGCGCCACAACGGACACGCCGACCTGCTGCGCGAGTCCATCGACGGCGAGGTCGGCGAGTAGCGCGACAAGCTGCGTGCGCCCGTGATGTCGTGGATCGACGAGGCAGGTGACGACTGGACCGCCGCGGCGGTCTCGCCTCAGCTGTGGCAGAACATCGCGGAGATGGGCCCGGACGCAGAGCGCTGGTTGGACTCCGTGCCCGAACGGGTCGCCACCATCGAGAACGCGTGGGGCCTCGAGGTCGGACCGCCCGTCTCGGCTGAGGGCCACGTCTCGGTGGCGTTCGAGGCACGAACGGCGAATGGGGTGGACGCGGTCCTGAAGGTGACTGTCCCCCACGACGAGGCCGAGACCGAAGCTGCTGCTCTGCAGCGGTGGGGCGGGCGGGGCGCGGTCAAGCTCCTGGGCGCCTCCGACGATGGCTTCACGCTGCTGCTCGAACGCTGCCGCCCCGGCCACGACCTGTTCACGCTGCCGCCCGATGAGCACGTCGACGTCCTCGCCGAGCTGTTCCCGCAGTTGTGGATCCAGCCCCACGGCAACGAGCCGTTCCCCGAGCTCGACGCCACCGTCGCGCGGTGGGAGCGAGACCTGCCGGCACTGGGCGACCGGCTGGGCGTGCGCCAGGAGTTGGCCGGCGACGCGCGGCGATGGGCGGCGGAGCTGCGGTGCGACATGCCTCGCCGGATCTTGCACGGCGACCTCCACCCGCAGAACGTGCTCGCAGCGCAGCGTCAGCCATGGCTCGCCATCGACCCCAAGCCATGGGTAGGCGATCCGGCGTTCGACCTCGCCCAGACCCTGGTGAACTGGGTCCGGATCGGGCCGACCGAGCGGGGCGCCGCGGTCGAGGACGTCCTCCGTCGTGCTCGCCGGTTGAGCGGGGTGCTGGGGCTCGACGTGAACCGGGTGCTGCGGTGGGCCGTCGTCAAGGGGTTCGGCTGGGAGTTCGCCGCCGAGGAGACGCTGGTGCTCCACGGCGCCGCGACCAGCGTCTGATCCTCCCAGCCGCTCCGCGGCCGAGGCGCGCGGATGGCGGACACCGCCGTGCGATGTTCGAGGTTATCTACATCGTTGTGACTACACGCTTGACATCCAGACGGCCGTTCGGCACCGTAGGAATCGAACACACGTTCGACTGCTGAGGTCGTCGCATCACCACCCATCCCCCACCGATCGCCCAGGTCTCGTCTGCGCGCGAGACCCCCGGGGCGTATGGCTCAGCCGACCGGTTGGCAGCCGCCCGCCAGCGGCTCGCTGA
>JAWVZB010000147.1:0-6064 GCA_033722375.1 Nitriliruptorales bacterium
CACCCCGCAGTGGCCAACCTCACCCAGGCGGCGGGCATCGTCGGAGTCCAGTCCCATCAGGGTCGGCATGTCGAACGCCACGCTCAGCCCGTGCTGGCCCGCCTCGACCAGATCGTGGAACCGCCGGTTGGTCTCGTCGGGGTCTGCGAACCCCGCGAACTGGCGGATCGTCCACGGCTTGGTCCGGTACATCGACGCGTACACACCCCGCGTGTAGGGGTAGACCCCCGGGTAGCCGACCCGCTCGGGATCCACCTCCACGTTGTGCGGCCCGTACAGCGGCTCCAGCGGGATACCCGACAGCGTCTGGAACTCGCTCTCGCGCTCCGGAGCATCCTCGTACCGGCTGCGCCACTGGTCGTAGAGCTCTTCCCAGGACATCCGCGGCTCCTCCCGTCCGGCGCTCCCGAGGGTAGGTTCTCGCGGCGCGACCGGGACGCGTTCCAACCCGTCCGTTGTGCTCCGCGCGCGGTGGGAGGACACCCCGCGGACTCCCCCGGGCCCCGGTTCGCGGCCCCCGGGTACCGTCGGCGCAACTCGGGCGGTGAGGGGCAGGTGACGACGGCGCAGGCGGCGGACGACGCAGTTCTGGTCTCCCGTGCCCAACTCGGTCATCGCGACGCCTTCGAGGAGCTCGTGGAGCGGCATCTGCCGGCACTCCACGATCATCTGGCGCGGGTCAGCGGGGACCCCTCCACCGACCTGTCGGTCCACGTGCTCGAGGACGTGGTCGACCAGCTCGGGACCCTCGAGGATCCCGAGGACTTCCAGGCCTGGTTGTACGCGCTGGCCGGCGACCACCTCCGCGGCCTCGAGAGCCGCGACGTCCCCCCCGCCCCGGACGACGCGCCCCGCTCCCATCGAGCCGTCCTCCGGGCGGTGGCGGGGCTGCCCCTCGCGCAGGCCCGCGCGTTGGATCTCGTGGTCCGGCGGGGCTTGTCGAACGACCAGGCCGAGCTCGCACTCGGCGCGGACGCGGGGCGCGCTCTGCAGCGAGCGAAACGGAGCCTGAACCACGTCGCGGCGGACGGTGCGGCGACCTACGCGCTGCTGGCACCCTACGACCCCCCACCCACCGAGGCGGTCCTCACCCCCGTGCTCCGACGGTGGTCGGCAGCCCCACCGCCGCCCGAACCGGGTTCCCGCCATGGCCTCGTGGTCTGGGGGGCCGCGGCCGCGGCGGTGCTGCTCGGGATGGCGGTTCCGGCTGCTGCCGGGATGATCCCGACCAGGGAGCCCGAGAACCTCAGTCCGGTCGAGTACACCGCTGCTCCCTACACCGAGCCGACCGAACCCGAAACGCCACCACCGACCGAGCCCCAGGGCGCGACCCTGCCAGACCTCCCCACCTTCGAAGCCGAACCACCAGCGGAACCCGAGCCCGAGCCGACGGCAACGCAGACCAGCGAACCCACCGAGACCCAGGAGCCCACGGAGTCCGAGACCACGCCCACCGAAGAGCCGTCGGAGGACTGCGCGCTGCCACTCGAACCGCTGTGCCCGAGTCCGAGCCCCTCGCCCTCGCCTTCCCCGTCTCCGTCCCCATCACCCTCGGAATCCGGAACCACGTCGGAGTCGGCAGGCGGATCCGAGACTGAGACCGAGTCCGAGACCACCGCGGGCGGATGACCACGTGACCCCGGATCCGGCCCATGACAGCACCGGGGACATGCCCCCGGCGGCGTTCCGCGAACACGGCTACGCCGTGGTCGACCGCATCGCCTCCTACCTCGAGGAGGTGGGGGAACTCCCCGTGCTCTCACCGGTCGAGCCCGGTTGGGTCGCCGACCAGCTGCCGGCGACACCGCCGTCCGACCCCGAGTCGATGGAGCAGATCCTCGCGGACGTCGACGCCATCGTGGTTCCCGGGCTGACCCACTGGAACCACCCGGCCTTCCACGCCTACTTCGCGATCACCGGTTCCGGACCGGGCATCCTCGGCGAGGCCCTGACCGCCGCCTTCAACGTCAACGGGATGCTGTGGCGGACGTCACCGGCGGCCACCGAGCTCGAGCAGGTCACCCTCGACTGGCTGCGTCAGCTCCTCGAGCTCCCGGCGGGGTTCGCCGGTGTCATCATGGACACCGCATCGATGGCGACCCTGGTGGCGCTCGCCGCGGCCAGGGAGGCTGCGGGCCTCCAGATCCGGACACAGGGGATGGCGGGCCGGGCGGACCTCCCGCCGCTGGCGATCTACGCCTCGACCGAGACCCACTCGTCGATCGAGAAGGCCGCCATCACGCTCGGCCTCGGTCAGCGGTCGGTCCGCAAGGTGGACGTGGACGAGGCCTATCGGATGGATCCCGGCGCGCTGCGCCACACGATGCTCGAGGACCTGCGCGCCGGAGTCCGGCCGCTGGCGGTCGTCCCGACGGTGGGCACCACTGCCACGACGAGCATCGATCCGGTGACCGCGATCGCCGACGTCCGCGACGAGATCGAGGAGGAGCTCGGCGGCAAGGTCTGGCTCCACGTCGACGGGGCGTACGGGGGCCTCGCGGCCATCTGCGAGGAGCACCGGCACGTCCTCGACGGCGTCGAGCGGGCGGACTCGTTCGTGACCAACCCGCACAAGTGGCTGTTCACCCCGATCGACTGCAGCGCCTTCTACGTCCGCGACCCCGACGTGCTGACGACGGCGTTCTCGCTCGTCCCCGACTACCTCGAGACCACCGACCACGACGTCACCAACTACATGGACTGGGGCGTGCAGCTCGGACGGCGGTTCCGGGCCCTGAAGCTGTGGATGGTGATCCGCTGGTTCGGGGCGGACGGGCTGGCTGCCCGGATCCGCGAGCACGTCCGGCTCGCCGGCCTCGTCGTCGACTGGGTCGAGCAGCACCCGGACCTGGAGCTCGCTGCCCCCGCTCCGTTCAGCACCGTGTGCTTCCGGGCGGCCCTCGACGATCACGACGACCTCGATGCCCTCAACGCCGCACTGATGGAGCGGGTGAACCGATCGGGGCGCGCGTACCTGTCGCACACGGTGCTCGACGGCCGCTACACCCTCCGTCTCGCGATCGGGAACCTGCGGACGACCGAGGAGCGGCTGCGGGACACGTTGGCGCTCGTCGACGAACACCTCGCCGACCTCGCCTGATCCTCAGCGGTCGAGCTCGAGGCTCTCGAGCAGCCGGTCCGCCGCCGTGTACGGGTCCAGCTCGCGCGCAGCGACCTCATCCGCGAGCGAGTCGAGCAGGTCGTCGCCGCCGTCCTCGAACGCGTGGAAGCGTTGACGCACCTGCTCGAGGGCGATCTCCCGGACCGCATGCAACGCGCGGTGCCGGTGCCGGGCGGCCAGTCCTCCGCCGCCCTCCAGGTGCTCGGCGTGCTCGTCGAGCGCATCGACCAGCTCGTTGATCCCCTCGCCGCGGACGGCGACCGAGCGCAGGATCGGCGGGACCCACTCCTGCTCGTCGTCCTCACCGAGGGTCGCGTGGCCGAGCTCGAGCATGCCCCGGATCTCGGACTCGAGCTTGCCCGCCCCGCCCTGGTCGGCCTTGTTGACGAGGAAGACGTCAGCCACCTCGAGGATCCCGGCCTTGGCGGCCTGGATCGCGTCGCCCATGCCGGGCGCCAGGGCGACCACGGTGGTGTCGGCGGTGTCGGCGACCTCGACCTCGGACTGGCCCACCCCGACCGTCTCGATGATGACGACGTCGAAGCCGGCAGCGTCGAGCACCATCGCCGCCTGGGGAGTCGCGAACGACAGTCCGCCGAGGTGTCCCCGGGATGCCATCGAACGGATGAACACGCCCTCGTCGTCGTGATGGTCCTGCATCCGGACGCGGTCACCGAGGAGCGCCCCGCCCGAGAACGGCGACGACGGATCGACCGCGATCACGCCGACCGTCCGCCCCCGGTCTCGCAGCTCGCGGGCGACCGCGTTCGTGATGGTGGACTTCCCCACCCCCGGCGAGCCCGTCATGCCGATGATCCGTGCCCCGCCGGTGCGCTCGTACAGCGAGCCCACGACCGCGCGGAGCTGCTCGGTGGATCCGTCCTCGACGAGCGTCAGCAGGCGCGCCAGCGCCCGGCGGCGCGTGCGATCCTCGTCGAGTTGCGCCAGCAGCTCGCTGACATCAGTGGGCAAGGTGGCCTCAGACGTTGAGCAGGATGGCGTCGCCCTGGCCGCCGCCCCCACAGAGGGCCGCAGCTCCCGAGCCGCCGCCACGGCGCTCGAGCTCGTTGATCAGCGACACGACGATCCGGGCACCGGTGCAACCGATCGGGTGACCCAGCGCGACCCCACCACCGTTGACGTTGACCTTGTCCTCGTCGAGGCCGAGGTCGCTGGTGGACGCGATCGCGACCGAGGCGAACGCTTCGTTGATCTCGTAGAGGTCGAAGCCGTCGGGGTCCTGGTCGACCTTCGCGGCGGCGGCACGGATCGCGTTCGAGGGCTGCAGGTGCAGCGACGGGTCCGGGCCGGCGACGGTGCCCCACGCGGTGATGGTGGCCTTCGCATCCAGGCCGAGCTCCTCGGCCTTCGCACGGGAGGTCAGGATCAGCGCGGCGCCACCGTCGGAGATCTGCGACGCGTTGCCGGCGGTGATGGTGCCGTCCTTGTTGAAGGCGGGACGGAGCTTGCCGAGGCTCTCCACGGTGCTGCCGGGGCGGATGCCCTCGTCCTGGTCGACCGTGACCGGGTCGCCCTTCCGCTGCGGGACCTCGACCGGAACCACCTCGTCCTCGAAGGCACCTTCCTTCCAGGCGGTGGCGGCGCGCTCGTGGCTCCGAGCCGACCACTCGTCCTGCTGCTCGCGGGTGATCTGGAGCTCGTCCTTGTTCTCCTGGTAGTCGTCCGTGGCGGCACCCATCGCGCACGCGTCGAACGCACAGGTGAGGCCGTCGTGCATCATCACGTCGACGAGCTCGCCGTTGCCCATCCGGTAGCCGAACCGGGCCTTGTCGAGGACGTAGGGCGCCTGGCTCATGGACTCCATGCCACCGGCCACCACGACGTCGAACTCACCGAGCCGGATCAGGTCCCGCGCGCGGCTGATCGCGGTCATGCCGGACAGGCACACCTTGTTGATGGTCTCGCAGGCCACGTCCATGTCGATCCCGGCTTCGACGGCGGCCTGGCGGGAGGTGATCTGGCCCTGGCCGGCCTGGAGCACGTGACCCATCACGACGTAGTCGACCTGATCGGGCTCGACACCGCCCCGCTCGAGTGCCGCACGGATCGCGTGGCCACCGAGCTGCATCGCGGTCAGCGAGCTGAGGCCGCCTCCGAACTTGCCCACGGGCGTACGGGCGTAGCCGACGACGACGACATCGTTCGCGGACGTGTTCACGGGATCCTCCTGGGCGGCGAGCGGACCAGCTGACGGTCTGGCGGCCATGGTAAGCACGCGGTGGGGCGACGAGCGACCCGGGGACGTGACCGTCGGTCAACCGAACGAGCCGGCGAAGGTCGCCCGAACGGGTTGGGCCGCGGGTCGACCTCACGGCATGCTCGCGGCACACCTGTCGAGGAGGACTCCCGTGGAAGTGACCCGCATCGACCAGATCGCGATCGCCGTCGAGGATCTCGACGAGACCCTCGCGCTCTACGAGCGTGCGTTCGGCCTGACCCCCGAGTACCGAGAGGTCGTCGAGTCCGACGGGGTCGAGGAGGCCATGATCAACGTGAACGGTGTCTACCTCCAGCTCCTCCAGGCCACCCGTGAGGACTCGCCGGTGGCGAAGTACCTCGCCAAACGGGGGCCTGGGCTCCACCACCTCGGCTTCGGCGTCGGATCCGTCTCCGAGGCACTGGACCATCTCCGCGAGGAGGACGTCGCGCTCATCGACGAGGAGCCGCGCCCCGGCGGTGGCGGGCACACCGTCGCGTTCGTCCATCCGAAGGGAACGGGGGGCGTGCTGGTGGAACTGGTCGAGGACGAGTAGCGCCTCGGGGCCACATCGGCCTCCGAAGGGGCGTTGGTAGCCTGATGACAGACGACGACGGGTCAACACGAGTGAGCTTCGCCGACCGCATCCGCGCGTGGTTCAAGGGCGAGACCAAGCGGGACGCCCCGAGCCCGAGCACCTCGAAGGCCTCGCGGGTGTCGACGAA
>JAWVZB010000148.1:0-6010 GCA_033722375.1 Nitriliruptorales bacterium
CGTCTGCGAAGCCGGGGGAACCAGCAGCGACGGAGGAGACGACGCTGCTCCGTCCCGACGGGACCCGCCGGTTCGTCCGCGAGTCGCACACCTTCCTCTTCGACCCCCGTGGCCGGTGCATCGGTGACGTAGTGCTGGTCCACGATGTCACCCGCCAACGCGAGCTCGACGCCATGAAGGGCGACTTCGTCGCGAGGGTCTCCCACGAGCTCCGCACGCCCCTCACCCCGATCCGCGGCTTCGCGGAGGTACTGGCGAAGCGCGGCGACGACCTGACCGCCGACCAGCGCTCGGAGGCGGCGCAGAACATCGTCGACCGTGCCCAGCGCATGACCGCTCTCGTCGAAGATCTCCTGCTGGTCGCCCGGCTCGACGACGGTTCCTACGCCGCCGTCGACCCCGTACGTGCCGACCTCCACCCGGTTGTCGCGCGCACCGTCGGCCGGTTCCGGGCAGAGAACCCCAACCGCGAGCTGCACCTCTTCGTCGCGCCCGGCACCGGGGAGGCGATGGCCGACCCGAACCGGACCCAGCAGATCATCACCAACCTGCTCGACAACGCACTCCGGTACTCCCCCGACGACACCAACGTCGAGGTGGAGCTGCGTCAGGACGGCGACGACGTCTGTGTGGTCGTCACCGACCACGGCCCGGGGATCCCGAGCGACAAGCAGCAGGCGATCTTCGAACGCTTCCACCGGCTCGAGGATCCGCTGCGGATGCGCACGAGCGGCGTCGGACTCGGGCTGTTCATCTCGCGCCGGCTCGCGGAGGCCATGCACGGTTCGCTCACCGTGGAGTCGACCGTGGGCGAGGGCTCACGGTTCACACTGCGGCTGCCGACCGCCGAACCCGCCAGCGGACCGGGGCCCGCCGCCACGGCGACCACGTTCGAGCAGGGAACCTCCCGCGTCTGAACTTCGTAGTTCGCACGTAATGGACAGCGCGTCAGATCCATGCTCGACACCAAATCCTTCTGCCGCCTATGCTACAAAGACGTTCGATCGCAACCAGCGGGTTGATCGCAATCGGGACAGGATGACCCTCGGCGGTTGCTCGAAGACAGAAGGCATCGTGCATGGCAAAGATGACCGAAGAGCACAAGGCGGCGCTGGCAAAGGGACGCCGCCAGGCCCGAGCCGTGAAGAACTACCTGAACGCGCTGGAGCAGGACGGACGTTCCAAGGGACGCCTGGACGAAGACGCGCTGAAGGAGCGCATCGAGCGTCTCGACGCCGAGATCGAGGATGAAGAAGGCCCCGCGAAACGGGTCGAGCTGATCCAGAAACGGCTGGACTACGAGCAGCGTCTCGAGGCGCTCGCGGACAGCCCCGACATGGACGAGCTGGAGTCGGAGTTCGTCGACGCGGTCAAGGAGTACTCCGAGCGCAAGGGCATCAGCTACATGGCGTGGCGCGAGGCCGGAGTGCCGGCTGCCGTGCTGCGAGACGCCGGGATGCCTCGTTCGAGCAAGCCGCCTTCCTGAGGCCCGTCGGACTCGGCCTGGCGCCGATCAAGCAGTGGCGACTTCGGGCTCGCTGACCGCACGGCGGGCCCTGGCAGCGCAGGCGTCGAACGCGGTGAGGAACCGCTCAGCATCACGCTGGTAGGACTCGAGGAGTTCGGGTTCCTCGCTGATGCGCTGCACCAGGTCGAACTGCTGGTACAGGTCGGAGGCGAACGCCCGCCGCCGCCGCTGCACGGCGTTGCGGAGAGTCTCGACAGCACGCGCCACCTGGGCATCGAAGTCGCTGACGAGCCGTTGCGAGACCTCGTCGAGGCGCTCGAGGACGGTCTCCTTGGCCCGGTCGAGATTGCGCTGCCCGGCGACGAGCGAGGTCACCTTCCAGCCGACGAGCGCGCCGGCGAGCAACCCCAGCGGCCCGAGCAGCGTGGCCCCCGCTGCGGCCACCGCAGCGCCGCCCCCCGCGACACCGCCGGCGACGGCGCCGGCGCGACCCGACTGCTTGGAACGGTCGTGCGCCTTCTGAAGTGAGCGGATCTGATCCTGCGTGATCAAGAGGCCACCGGTCGACAATCGGAGGTCGGGCACGTTCGGTGACAGGTCGCTCATCACTGCGTTGAGGCGGTCCTCGAGATGTTCCTGCACCTTGCGAACCAGGCGGGCGAAGCCGTCGCTGAACTGCCGGGACGCGAGCTCGCCCGACACCTCCATCTCGCGTCGGAACTTGGTCGCGAAATCCTCGACCTCCTGCATGCTGTCGAGCCCCTCCAACCGCTCTCGAGCCTGCTTGAAGGGACTGAGGAGCAGGCTCCGGATCCGCATCTTCAGCGGGGACAGGTCACTCAAGGCGGCCTCGACCGCCTGATCGAACTGTCGCTCGAGCTCGCGCACCTCGTCGTCCACCCGGGCCCGGTACGTCTCGAGTTCGGCGTGATCGTCGAGCAGCGCCTGGCGGACCCTGACCTCGGCCTTGGCCATCTCGGCGGCCTTCTCGACCCGTTCCGCCGAATCGAGCAGGACCTGCCGGCCAGCGCTGCCGGACAGGTACAGCTCGAGGTCCCGGAGGAGACGGTCCGCCCCGGAGCGCTTCCACTTGTCGATGTCATCCTCGAGTCGCGCCTCCCACGCCTCGAGGGCGCAGACCGGGTAGACGCGTACCGCCCCATCCTTCCCGGCACGACGGGAGGCCTCGACGATGCGCCCGCCGACGTAGTTGAGGACCTCGCGCCGAGTATCGGGGTCGTGGAAGTGCTGGGGATACATGTTGCAGACGAGGAACGTCTTCTTGAGGTCGCGGCTCACGACGTCGCCGAGGAACCCCATCTCGGTCGCTCCGACGGTGGGAGGCGACAGGAACACGACGATGCCGGCGTCCACCACGTCGAGCTCCTGCATGGTGCGCTCGGTGTAGACGTCATCGGCCTCGGCGTCGTCGAGGCCCGGGGTGTCGATCAGCCGTGTGCCGTGACGCAGGAACCCGACCGGCACCCGCTGCTCCACGTAGGTCACGCCGAGGTGGTTGTTGGCGTTGTGCTTCTGCGAGGTGAAGTTTGGCACCTCCTCCACCGCGAGGTACTTGGTGTTCCCGTCGGCGAAGTGCACCTGCGCCTCGGGTTCCTGCGCGTAGGAGACGTAGACCGGAACCGCGGTCTCCGGGGTCACGTGCATGGCACTGACCTCGCGACCGATCAAGGCGTTGAGCAGCGTGGACTTGCCCCGCTTGATGAGCCCGAAGAGACCCACGGTGAACTGGGTGGTCTCGAGCTCCGAGCGGACCAGCGCCAGCTCGCCAGCGATCAGCGAGTCGGACAACCCGGAGTCCTCGAGGTCGAGAGCCCGCCGTTCCTGGAACCGAGCCCACACGGTCTCGAAGTGATCCAGCGCGGTCAGCAGAGAGGAACGCTCGAAGTCGAAACTGTCGAGGAACTCCGCCACGGCCGTCCTTCTGGGTGGGTCTCCCCCGCCCCGTCTCCGGTGGCAGGAACCGTACCGAATCGCACTCCAGGCTCGGGGATGCCGCGGAGGTACATCTTCCCGAGATGTTCCGCTAGCATGCGGGCCGGGATGGGGGTGCGACGTGTCCCCCGCAACATGTAGAGGGAAGCGAGCACCGGTGCGGCACCCCCCGCCACACCGGGGGTGGACGGCCTCGGGTGGATCTCTCCCCATCCCCTCTTCCGCCCGTGACCACCCACCCGAGCCCCGCCGCGTACCCCCGCGGCGGGGCTCATGACTTCACCCAGCGCTGACTGTCGGACCGTCGCGAGGCGTCTTCGCGTCGCGTCAGCCGTCATCTTCTTCGTCGCCCGGCGAGGGGCTCGGCGACGGGCTCGGCGACGGGCTCGATGACGGGCTCGGTGAAGGGCTGGGGGACGGTTCTGGTGGCCGTACGAAGCGGTAGGCCCCGCGCTCCCAGCGGTAGACGTCGCTGCGCCACTCCGACACCGGCAGCGGCGCTTCGTTGCACGTGGCTTCGATCTCCTCGGCTCCGTCGCGGTCGCGGTCCACGAACCGCGCCCCGACCGCCCCGTAGGTGTGGGAGCCGTCGTCACAGCCGCCCACCGCCCGCAGCGCGCCGAGCTTCCGGCGTCCGGGCACCTGCCAGAGCGACAGCGACGAGCCCTCGCCGCTGGATTGGAAGGTCGCGATCTCGACGAGTTGGTCGAGGTTGACGTCGTCGATCCGGAGTCCATCGATCCGAACTGCACGGCCACCCTCGCCCGAGGCGTCGATGGAGTAGGCGAAGCCGTCCCACCAGGCGATGTCGATTGCTGTGCGACCGCGCTCGGTGTCCACGTAGGTGAAGACGAGCTCCTTCTCCCCGTCGCGATCCACGTCGGCAGCGACGAACTCGAGGCCCGAGGCATGCGGTGGCCGGTAGTCGCGGGCGAAGCGGGCGCGATCGGTGTCGGTGGCACCTCGTGGGGTGGGGCTGGGCGACGGCGATGGCGAGCCGCCGTCCGCAGACACCGAAGACGGCGATGGTGAGGGGCTCGGGGTACCCGCATCCTCGGTCCCGAGCGGGCTGGCCGTGAACTCCTCGATGGCACGCTGCTCATCGTCGTCGGTCCCGCCGCAGCCGACCAACCCGACGACGAGAGCGAGCACCAGGGTGGCCCGTCTCACGGCAGCCATGCCTCGTCACCGTCCCATCGGATGCGATCCTGGTTCGCCAGGTACTCCAGCGCCGCGCGTGTCGACGCCTCTGCCGCGTCCCAGAGCCTGCGGTCCACATCGGCGTAGATCCGCTCGACGAGCGCACGTGGGCTGGAAGGCCCCTCGTCGGCCAGTGCCGCGAGGATCTGCTGCTGCCGGAACTCGCGGTGGTCGAGGTAGAAGTCGACCACGACGGTCGGGTCCTCGGACAGGATCGGACCGTGCCCCGGCAGGAGCCGGTCGGGCCCGAGCGCCAGCACCCGCCGCAGACTGTCGAGGTACGCCCCGAGGTCCCCGTCGGGATGCGCGACGACGGACGTGCCGCGGCCGAGCACGTGGTCGCCCGTGAACAGCCCGCCATCGGGCGCCCGGTACGACAGGTGATCCCGCGTGTGCCCCGGCGTCGCGACCACCTCGAGCTCGAGCTCGCCGAAGCGCAGCCGATCGTCCACGGCCACGACCCGCCCCGTGGGGCCCGCGACCTCGGCGGTCGGGGCGGCGACCTGACAGCCGAAGTGCTCGGCCCAGGGACGCGCCGCGGCGGCGTGATCGAGGTGATGATGGGTGACCAGCACCAGCACGCACCCGAGATCGCGTTCGGCCAGCACCGCCTCGACCCGGGCGAGGTGATCGGCGTCATCCGGCCCCGGGTCCAGGACGATGCCGTCACCGCTGCCGTGATCGCCGATGACGTACGTGTTGGTGCCGTCCAGCGTCATCGCCGAAGGGTTCGGGGCGAGGACCCGCGTCGCCAGCTCACCGACCTCCTGGACCTGTGCCATGTCACCGAACGCGGGGAGATCCCAGCTGCTGCGGGGATCCGAGGGAGGAGGTCCAGGTTCGTCCACGGCGCGAGGCTACCCATGGGCTCCCACGGCTCGATCGCGCAGGACCTCGGAGAGATCGGCAAGCCCCAGGGGACACCCCGCCTGGATCGGCAAGCCCATCGGGACATATCTGTCCCCAACTCCTTGCCGAGCTGGCGTGCGCACACGGGACGGCGTGCGCGCACGCTGCCACAACAGCGACAGGCAGCAGGGTCTGGGGCGTCGGATGTCGAACATCGGGGCGTCATCCACAAGCGGCGCACAGACCGCCGCCGGCGGGTGCGGGGACGGGGCGTAGCGTCGCGAGGCGACCAGGAGGGCCAGATGCGAACCACGGTGGTCGGCGGGGCGCTGGTGCTGCTGGTCGCGGCGGGCTGCGCCGCCGGTAACAGCACCCCGACCGCGGAGCTGTCCGAGGTGGCGGTGGCCACCGAAACCCTCACTGCCAGCCCGATGCCTTCGCCCACGGCTTCTCCGGAAGCGCCCCCCGAGGTGGATCTCACAGCCGAGGATGGCGACTACCAGCGGGTGGTCGAGGAGATCCTCCGCTTCCGCGAGTGGC
>JAWVZB010000149.1:0-5809 GCA_033722375.1 Nitriliruptorales bacterium
GACGCCTCCGGCGTGGCGGCCGCGGTCGACGCGTACCGGGACGGCGAGCTCACCACCGAGGAGTTCCGCGCGATCGAGTTCACCAAGCTCGACGAGTTCGACGCCGGCGGGCGCGGGATCTTCCTCGACGGCCAGGCGCCGGGCCACCTGCTGTACTGCGCCCACTGGTTCGAGGTGAACCCACAGTTCGACGGCGCCGGGAAGATGGTCGTCTCCTACTACGACCGCGGCACCCGCTTCGTCGAGGTCGCCACCGACGGCACGATGACCGAGATCGGCTGGATCACCCCCGCCGAGGGCTACAGCGGCTCGGCGCAGTGGATCAGCGACGAGGTGGTCTACATCATGGACTACCGCCGCGGCATGGAGGTCATCAAGCTCACCGGTGACGTCGCCACCGGCACCTACACCCACCGCACCGACGTGATCCCCGCGAGCTCCACGATCGAGCCGGCCGGCCTCGCCGCCCCGGCACCGGGCGGGCTCGGCGGCACGACCATCGCGGTCGGGCTCGGCCTGCTGCTCCTCGCCGTCGCTCGCCGCCGGCGCCGCGACCCACGGACCACCTGACCCGGCGCGTCCTCACACGCCGGCCGTCGAGGCGGGCAGCGTCGATTTCGCCCGCGCGTCGGACCGGTGGCTCTTCACCATCGAGCAAGTCGTGCCGTTGCCTGCCGTTCTCGAGCGGGCGTTGAAGATCGCCCGTTCGCTCTCGGCCAGGAGCGCGCCCGAACTCTCAGGGACTCAGAGCCCGGGGTTCGCGACGGTGACGGCCAGCAGCAGGGCGGCGAGCAGCCCGAGGGCGAACCAGTAGGGCGTGTGATCCAGGCGCATGATGCGTGCTCCCTTCCGACACCCCCACTGTGGCAACAGCCCTGAAGATCCACTCAAGACCCACGCAAAGGACACCGACCTCTCGTCTTTGACGTTGACGTCGACTTCACCTCTACTGGTAACCCGCGACCGGAGACCCTCCGTGGCTGCACCTGCTCCGACCGACCGTGATCTGCTGCACGAGCTCGAGCCCGAGGCCGAGCGACTGCTCGAGCGCCACCTGTCGGTGGCCGACGAGTGGTTCCCCCACGAGTACGTGCCGTGGGGCGAGGCCCGGGACTTCGAGGAGGAGCCCTGGACGCCCGACCAGCCACGGCTCTCGGGGGTGGCACGCACGGCGTTCTTCGTCAACCTGATGACCGAGGACAACCTCCCGAGCTACCACCGCGAGATCCACGCGATGTTCGGGGGTGGCGATTCCGCGTGGAGGACGTGGATCCACCGGTGGACCGCCGAGGAGGGGCGACACTCGATCGTGCTGCGGGACTACCTCGTGACGACCCGCAACGAGGACCCCGTGAAGCTCGAGCGTGGCCGGATGCAGATGGTCTCCGACGGCTACGAACACCACGACCGGGAGGCGCTCCACGGGTTCGTGTACGTGTCCTTCCAGGAGCTCGCGACCCGGATCTCGCACCGCAACACGGGGAAGTACTCCGAGGATCCCGTGGCCGACCGGATCATGGCGCGGGTGGCGGCCGACGAGAACCTCCACATGGTCTTCTACCGCGACATCGTCTCGGCGGCGATCGAGCTGGATCCGTCCGCGGCGGTGCAGGCGATCGCGGACGAGGTCATCGGCTTCGAGATGCCGGGCGCCGGGCTGTCGGGGTTCCGGATGATGTCGGCACGCATCGCCGACGCCGCCATCTACGACCCGCGCAACCACCACGACGACGTGCTGTGGCCGCTGCTGCGAAACTGGGGCGTGTTCGAGCTCGAGGGCCTGGACGCCGAGGCGGAGCAGCGCCGGGATGAGCTGGCGGCGTTCCTCGACGACCTCGACGAGACCGCCTCCCGCTTCGAGGAGAAGCGCGCAGAGAGGCACGCCCGTCGGGCCGCGCGTGTCTGACCCCGCGGCCATGGAGGGGGGCTGGCTCGGTCGGACCACCATCCGGGTCCGCTTCCACGAGCTCGACCCCTACGGGCACGTCAACCACGGCGTCTACCTCAACTACTTCGAGACCGCCCGGACCGAGCTGCTCGACGAACTCGGCTTCGGGCTCGACGTCCTGAAGGACCGGGGCCTGGCGATCGTGGTCGTCGAGGCCAACATCCGCTTCCGCGCCCCGGCAGAGGCCGGTGACCTCCTGACGGTCGAGACCCGGGTCACCGAGGTCCGCCGCGCCTCGGCGTGGTGGCACCAGCGCCTGACCCGCGACGGAACCGTGCTCGCCGAGCTCGACGTCCGCGCGGCGATGACCACGCTCGACGGCCGGGCGACCGCCGCCCCCGACGACCTCCGCGCCGCCATCCAGCGGGAGCCGAGACCGGCACCCGTGGAAGACGGGACCGGTTCAGCGGTTCGAGCGGAGTGAGCGGATCCAGCGCCACAGCAGGTACCCGACCACCGCCCCGACGACGATCAGGCTGAGGACGATCCAGCCCGCCGCTTCGAGGAGCGTGCCGAGGAAGCCCCCCGCCGCCGCGATCACGATGATCAGCACGAGCAGCAACAGCGTGGACATGACCGAGCCTCCGTCGTCCGATCACCCGACTTCGGATCCATGACATCACGGCCTGTCGCGGCACGCGCCGCAGAGCCTGGCCGTTCGCCGGGCGACACCATCCGAGCCGAGCCGCGACCTCACATGAGCAGTAGATCATGAGATGGTGATGAAGGGCCCGCCCGCCACCGAAACCCACGTTATCTATGAGGAGAACATCATGATATGGTTCTCCTACCTGGGAGAACCCGCACAGAGCGAGATCCTATGAGGGATAACTCAAGCGACGGAGCGGCCAGCAGGCTCGGCACCCAGCTTCGTGCCCGGCGCAAGGCGTTGCGACTGACCCAGCAGGAGGTGGCAGAACTCGCCGGCATCGCACAGCGAACGGTGTCGCTCCTCGAGACGGGGGGCGCTGACACCCGGCTCGAGACGGTCACCGCGGTGGCGTCGGTGCTGGGCCTGGAGATCGTCGCTGTCGACCACGAGCGTGCCCCGGAGATCCTGGCGGCCGAGGGCCGCGCGTGACCAGCTCGACAGCGCCGCCGATTCCCGAGGGCGCCCTCAGTCCCGTCGACGTCTACAAGCAGGGCGCCCGTGCGGCCCACATGTGGCGCATCGGCGAGACGGTGTCCTTCCGCTACCGCGACGACTACCTCGCCACGGGTGGAACGCCCGTGGCGTTCACCCTCCCGCTGTCCGAAGAGGTGCTCACGAACGATCGGATGCGTCTGCCGGCGTTCTTCGCGGGGCTGCTCCCCGAGGGCGAGAGCCGACGCCGGTTCCTGCAGCGCTCGCTGCGGCTCGCCGAAGACGACGAGCTGGGTCTGCTCGCAGCGATCGGTGCGGACACGGTCGGCGACGTCCAGGTCGTCCCCCGAGGCGAGCCCCTTCCCTCGGATGAGGTCTCGGCAGCCGCTCGAGACTGGGAGCAGGTCTCGTTCCGCGAGTTGTGGCTCGAGATCCCCGAGCGCGGGAAGCGATCCGCGCTGCCCGGAGTTCAGCCGAAGATGTCGGCCCACTCCCGGTCCCTCGCCGGCGGCAGCGGGCGACCGGTGATCCTCAAGTTCGCGTTGGAGGAGTGGCGGGGCGCGCTCCACAACGAGCGCTTCTTCATGCAGCACGCCGCCGCCGTCGGACTGGAGGCTCCGACGGTCTCCGTCGTGACGGACCGAGAGGGAGACCAGGCGCTCGAGGAGGTGCGGTTCGACCGCACCGTGTCGTCTGGCCGGCTCCGGCGGCACGCCCAGGAGGACGGGAGCCAGGTGCTCGGGATCCGGCCGGGGCAGAAGTACGACGTGAGTGCACGCGAGATCATCACAGCCTTGGCGGGTCGGTGCGCGTCGCCGCCCGTCGCTGTCCGTGACCTGTTCCACCAGCTCGCTTACTCGTACGCGATCGGCAACAACGACGTCCACGCCAAGAACCTCTCGGTCCGCGAGGACCCCGAGTCGGGCTTGTGGACGGTGTCACCGGTCTACGACGTCCTGCACACCTGGCCGTACGAGGCGGATCACCGCTTCTATCCCCCCATCCGCGAGGACGGACCCCACGACGCCGTCACCCGTCGGCACTGGCTCGCGCTCGCCCGCGACGTGGGGCTACCGGAGCGCGCCGCCCACCGCATCATCGAGCAGGTATCCGCCGGCGTGCTCGCGGTCTTGGGCGATGCGAGAGAGGAGATCGAGATGCCGGACGCCTGGCTCCGCGACCTCGAGAGACGGATCGAACAGCGGGTCCGCTACCTCGAGGCCGGCTGATCCGTCCCACCTCTGCGGGGTCTCCCGCGACAAGCGAGAACGGCGGGCGCGGGCGACACCCAAGGCGAGTCCCGCGGTCGTGAAGATCGCATCGAGCTCGTCGTCGAGCTGGGGACAGTTCACTGCAGCCCTCGGCACGGCTGTGACGTCGGTGACGGCGCCGTGAGCCACACACGACCTTGCGAGGCCAGAGCGCCTCAGCCGTTCACGATCTGAGCGGCATCGTTTCATCAAGTGAACGAAGCGGGGGCTCCTCGGGTCACTCGCCGGCGCCCGGGTCCCGCGCGAACGTGAGCGGGTCACCCCCGACGGCGGCAGCGTCTGCCATCCGCTGGACCGCCGACGCACCCACGTAGCGGAGGTTCGGCTCGAGCGCCTCGCGCCGTTCGACCTCCTTCTTGCCGACGGGGCCGAAGGAGACCACCAGCCCGCGCGACGCCCCAGACGCCTGGAACTTCAGGAAGGCGTCGGTCCTCGCGTCCGAGCCACCGCGGGAGCCCTCGCCGAGCACCACGACCACATCCGAGCCAGACCTGATCACGTTCCCCTGCACCTCGGCGGGCTGACCGGCGGCCTCGAGGACGGCACGGATCAGGTCCACCGCGCTGTCCGGGTCGCGGAGCCTGGAGTGCACGGAGGGCGGCAGGTCGAACCGGTCGGCCAGCGACCCGCTCGGAGGCGGCTCGAACGGAACCTCCCCGGGGTCCGGCGCTGGGGCCAGCCGCTCCCGCTCGTCGGTGGAGAACTCCGGCTGCTCCTCCAGGGGCTCGGTCACGACCGGTCCGCGAGGCTGTTGCTCGCGGGAGATCGTGGCCAGATGCACACCGTCCCGGTTCTCGACCACCACCTCCTCGACATCGGGAGAGCTGCGGAGGGTCCGCCGCGCGGTGTCTTGAACCAGCCGCTCCACCGACGGGTCGTCAGCATCGGTTGCGGCGATGTCGAGCGTCACCGTCACCGAAGGCCCCGGCAGCGGTCCGTCGTGGGAGACCGTGGCAGCGGGGCCGCGCCCCGCCGAGGTCGGCTCCGGACGCTGTTGGCGCTGGCGTCGTGCGGCGAGCACCACACCCACCACCAGCGCGATCACGATCAGGACGAGGATCCATTCCATGCCACCATCATGCACCACTTCCCAGCCGGCCGCCACCCCAGCCCGGGCGCGCACGCAACAGCGCGAAGAGGTCATCCCCAAAGGCAAGCCAGCGTACTCGGAGCAGTCGCGGTCGGGGGCCGTCACCGTGCGACCCTCCGAGGCCTCCGCCACCAACCAAGCCAGGACCGCCGATTCGCCGGGACAGCCGCCCCAGCAGGCGCAGGCGGAGACCCAACCGCCCCCGCCGACTCCGGCCGAGTCGACCCGCGCCGATCGGGGACCGGAGACCTCCAACTGAGCGCAACCCTCCCCGCCCACGAACCAGCTTGGAGGCGGGAGCCGTCTGAGGGGGTGGGGCGGCCTCGTCACGGTGGCGTCGGGCGGTGGTCCTCGGGGTCGTGGGACGCGGGCGGTGCGAGCGGCTCGGCGTGCCGCGCGGCGAGCTCCAGCTCCCA
>JAWVZB010000150.1:0-5754 GCA_033722375.1 Nitriliruptorales bacterium
GCAGCCGGTTCACGCTCAGGTAGCCGGCGCCGCCGCAGGCCTCGCGGCACTCCTGGATGGTGTCGGTGGCGTGCCAGGTCGTGGTCGCCTTGACGCCGGCGGCGAGCGCTTCGAGCCGGCGCTTCTCGTCCTCGGGGTAGGCGTCGAGGTCGCTGAAGGCCTCGTCCAGCTTCTCGACCAGGGCCTCCTGGGCGAAGTGAAGCGCGTAGGTCTTCGCGAGCCGGGGCAGCAGCCGTCGTTGGTGCTGGAGGAAATCGAGGATCACGACCTCCTCACCGGTCGAGGGGTCCTCGAACTGCCGGCGTGCGAGGCCGTACTTGATCGCGATGGTCAGTGCGACCTTCGAGGCGCTGACGGCGGCCCCTGAGACGCTGATGCGTCCCTGTACGAGCGTCCCGACGGTGGTGAAGAACCGTTTGGTGTCGTTCTCGATCGGGCTCGAGTACATCCCCTCGACGTCGACCTGGCCGTAGCGGTCGAGTAGCGCCTCGCGGGGGACGCGCACGTGATCGAAGCTGATGCGGCCGTTGTCCACCCCGTTCATCCCGGCCTTGTGCCCGCAGTCCTCGATCGCGATGCCGTCCAGCACCTCGTCGCCATCACGGATCGGCACCAGGAACGCGTGGACGCCGTGGTTCTCGCCGCGGGTGAGGAGCTGGGCGAACACGACCGCCATGTGGCCGTGGTCGGCGGCGTTGCCGATGTAGTCCTTCCGCGCGTCCTCGTCAGGCGTGTTGATCACGAACTCTTCGGAGTCCGGGTCGTAGGTCGCGGTGGTGCGGACGTTCTGCACGTCCGAGCCGTGACCGGTCTCGGTCATCGCGAAGCAGCCCAGCAGTTCGGCGTCCATCACCTCACGCAGGTAGCGCTCGCGATGCCCCTCATTGCCGAGGTGGAGGATCGCGCCGCCGAACAGCCCGAACTGCACGCCCGCCTTGGTCAGGAGCGACAGGTCACCGGCGCCCAGCATCTCGAAGGCCGTGACCGCCCCGCCGATGTCGCCCTCGCCGCCGTACTCCTCCGGGAACAGCAGCCGCGGCCCTTCGGTCTTCGCGATCGCCTTCAGCTGCTTGAGGACGTGCTCGCGGTACTCGTCGGTCGGGAGGTCGTGGACGGGGTGGAACAGCGGTTCCTTGGCCCGCTCGCGCACCATGTCGCGGACCTCGGCCCAGTGGCCGTCGAGGAAGGTCCGGAGCGAGTCGGCATCGGACGTGGGGTTCGTGTCGGACACGGGAGGGCTCCGGGAGAGGCGGGGACCGTTACAGCGTTCACTGTAAGCGTTTGGTGGAGGGTCCGAAGCGCCCCATGTGTCCGCCCGGACATGGTTCGACGCCGGCCCCGTCGCGGAGCCGGCGTCGAACGTGTTGCGTCGACCAGCCGCGTCAGGCGGCGCGGATCGACTGGTAGTCGGGGCCGACCTCGACCGGCGGCTCGCCGGCGCGGTGGGCGATCGCGTTGACGATCGAGCGGGTGAACTCACCGAAGGCGACGAGCACCACACCGGTCATGACCGGGTGCATCCACTCGGTGCGCAGATCGGTGCCGAACGCGGCGAACACGGAGTAGTCGAGGGCCCACGCGACACCGATCGCGATGGCGACGGTGAGCGTGCGGGTCAGTGCGTTGGGGAACTTGACGGGGACGACCTCGTCGAGCGTGCGGTGCACGACGGCGAGCGACAGAGCGAGCGCGATGAGCACGATGAACGGGTACATGGGGTCCTCCTGGCGGATCCCGGCGGGACCGGTTGTCCCGCGCTGTACTTCTTTGGACTCGTCGGAACCGGATCGGTTACAGGTCAAGTGGGATCTCTTCCGCGACACTCACGCGTGTGGATGTCGAGCCGGAACTGGTGCGGGCCGTCCAGAAGGGCGAGCCCGGAGCCATGGATGCGCTGATCCGGGCCACCTACGGGCCTGTCTACGGGATGTGCGCACGCCTGCTCGGCGACCCGTCGGATGCCGCCGATGCCACCCAGGAGGTGTTCCTGCGGGTCACCCGGTCGGTCATGGCGTTCCGGGGCGAGTCCGCCTTCGGGACCTGGCTCCACCGCATCACCGTCAACGTCTGCGCGACGATGCTGCGGAAGCGCGGCGACCGCCGGGCACGCGGACAGACGGCGGGCTACGCCCCGTTCGCGGTGCCGGAGATGCACGACACCACCGTCGCCGACGAGGACACCGAAGGGCGCGTCGTGGAACTGGACGAGGCGGGGCGGGTCGCGGAGGCGATCGCTGCCCTCTCCGACGACGACCGCGCCGTCATCACCCTCCGGGACATCGAGGGGCTGTCCACGAAGGAGACCGCCAAGTTGCTCGGGATCAGCGAGTCCGCCGCCAAGGTGCGGCTCCACCGCGCACACGCCAGACTGCGGGAGGCGATCGACGTTGGCTGAGGACCAGTTGGCAGGAGGCGAGTTGGCTGGCGACGACCTGACGCGCAGGTGCCGGCGGGTGCAGGCGTGGCTGCCGCAGCTCGTGGACGGGTCGCTGGCGGGCTGGAAGCGGCGCCTGGCCGAGCGGCACGTCGACGGGTGCGAACGGTGCGCCGCCGAGCTCGAGCGCCAGCGCCGATTGGCTTCCGGGCTCGAGGACCTCGGTCAACGAGCCCGTGGCACGCGGGCCGAGGAACACGACCCACCGGACGAGCTGCTCGACACGATCCTGGCGCGCGCCAACGACCCCGGCATCCGCGGCCGTCTCGCGGCACCGGCGCGGGGTGCCGTGAGCGGGGCGCGCCCCGAGTACTCGCTGGCCGCGCTGGCGCTGCTCGTGGCCATCGCCTACCTCGCGTACCGGGCGGGGCGTGCGCTCCTTGAGCTCTTTGAGGAGCGCTGAGACCGTCGGGCGGGCTACGCCTCGTCGAGGACCTCGAGGATGTCGTCGCCGTAGCGCTCGAGTTTGGTGGGGCCGATGCCGGTGATGTTCGCGAGCTCCCGGAGGGAGGTGGGCACGGTCTGGGCGATCTCGCGGAGCGCGCTGTCGTGGAGGATCACGAACGCTGGGAGTCCGTCCAACTGCGAACGTTCCAGGCGCCAGGCGCGGAGCCGTTCGAACCGCTCCTCCTCCTCGGGCGACAGGAGCTCGTCGTCTGCCGCCCCGCTGGTCGCGGCGCGGGTCTTCGTGGGGGAGCGGTCGGGGCGGCTGTCCTCAACGGGGCGGGCGAGCTCCTCTGGGGTCGGCGGTGTGGTCAGGTTGTCGACGAACGGTGACGGGGCGTCACGGTTCGCCACCACCATCACCGCGTCCCGACACCGGGTCAGCGCCACGTGGAAGATGCGCCGCTCCTCCTCGGTGTCGTCGGCCAGCCGGTGGGGGAAGAGCCCCGCGTTGGCCGCCACCACCACGACGCGATCCCACTCCATCCCCTTGACGCGGTGGACCGTCGAGAGGGTGACTCCCTCGCCGGACGCGGGGACCCGCAGCACCTCGACCAGCCACTCCCGGAACGTCGCGGGGTCGGGATGGAGCGCGGCGAGTTGCTCGAGCGCGTCGAGGTCGTCGGCGTGGCTGGAACCCTCCGGCTTCCCGCGGCTCGCGTCCAGAGCCGTGACGGCGTCGTCGAGTCCGATGTCGTAGCGGATGAGCTCGAGGCACCGGGCGGTGTCCGCGCCCCCCGTGATGGCGTCACACAGCATGGCGATGTCGTCGACGTAGCCCCGGAGGCGCTTCTCGGCGCGGCCCTCCAGCACGTCGGCAAGGTCCCGCAGCGCCTGGATCGTCCACCGGCGTCGGCTCCGCAGCGGCTCCTTCAGCTTCGTGACGAGTCTCCGGGACGGCCGGCGCAAGGTCTCGAAGAGGTCGTCCCGGTCCATCCGCTCGGGATCCAGCCCAAGGCGCAGCCAGGCGAACGCGGAGCGCATCCCCGTGCGGCGCAGGACGGTGGTGTCGATCGGGGCGTTGTGGGCGATGCCGGCATGGGTGAGCGCCACCTGGGTCGGGAGCAGCGCTGCGTTGACCCGTGCGAGCACCGCCACATCGGTCGGCTCGGCTCCGTCGTCGAGCCACGCCCCGATCGTCATGGCAACACGGTCGGCCATCGAGGCCGCCTCCACCTCGGCCACCTCGATCGCGTCGGGGCCGTTCGTGCGTCCGTCGGAGGGGCGCACTGTCTTGGCGACGCGCCGCCGGTTGTGCTGCAGCAGCGTGGAGGCTCGGTCGATAACGGCGGGCGGACAGCGGTAGTTGACCTCGAGCGCGTAGGACGCCGCGCCTGGGAACAGCTCCTCGTAGTCGATGAGGTAGTCGGGGGTCGCCCCGGCGTAGCCGTAGATCACCTGGTCGTCGTCACCGACGCCGAACACCTGCAGCGCGGGGGCAGCAGCGAGCCGGAGCAGCAGCAGGAACGCGGGGGTGAGGTCCTGGAACTCGTCGACCAGAAGATGCGTGCACGACCGTTGCACGGAGGCGCGGAGGGCGGGGCGGGTCAGCAGCAGCTCCAAGGCGCGGTAGACCTGGTCGTCGAAGTCGGTGACGCCCCGCCGTTCCAGTTCCTCGCGGTAGCGGGGGAACATCTCCGCGAACCCGTCGACGTCGCCACGCTCGCGCTCGACGACCTCGGGGTCGCGGAGCCCCAGCCGCACCTCGGCGAGCGCCTCGAGGTAGGGCTGATAGGGATCGGTGTTCGGCACCCGGCCCGTCCGCACGAGCCGATCGAGGATCGAGCGGACATCACGCTCCTGGATCACCTGCCGTCGCTCGACCCGGTTGCAGATCTGGAACGCCAGCGAGTGGATGGTGCGAACGTTGGCGGGAAGATCGCCGGTGCGGTCGCGCATCTCGTCGGCAGCGCGGGTGTTGTACGCCACAGCAGTGACGAGTTCGGGTTCGATCCGCCGGTCGCGGAGCAGGTGCCGCAGCCGGGCCGTCAGGACCCGGGTCTTACCCGATCCGGCCGGGGCCAGGATCCGTGCGGGCCCCGAGCGGTGGGTGACCGCGGCGAGCTGGTCCGGTGCCAGGTCGTCGTGAAGCGGGGCGTTCTCGGTGGTCCTAAGCCGCTGCAGCAGCCGCACCGACTCGCGGTGGACGAGCGGGGCGTCGATGCCGGCGACCGGGCCGCGCGGACCGCCGTCGACCCAGGCGCCGGTGCCGTCGGGGAACCGGACATCCCGGCGGTCGTCGGGGGTGGCTCCGATGGATGCGGCGTGGTGGGTCGCGAGGTGCCACGCCGGCGCCCCGCTGCGGCAGTCGTAGTTGTTGGCCCAGGTGAGGAAGTAGAGCCGTTCCCGGTCGAAGCCGAACCCGCCGGAGAGGTCGTGGGGCGGTTCGTCACTGACCTCGGGTTCGCGGAGCGCGTCGTTGTCGACCGCCAGCTCGATGACGACCGGTTCCCGGCGGACCCACGCGCGATGGAGCCGATCGGCGACCTGGCGGGGCGCGGCCAGGACCTCCTCGTCCACCCGGATCCGGCTGGCGGTTTCGAGTTCGGGGGGTGTCGGGGCGCCCGCAGCCACGACCGCCCCGCGCCCCAGCGCGGCCGGCCCCGGGAAGCTCGCGCCTGGGGTGGTGTCCGTCATCGAAGGCAGCCTACGGCCCAGCGTCCCGACAGCCGGATCCAGATCCGCTGCAGTGGTGGACGGCCCGCCCCGGCGCGGAGGAAGCGCGCACAGCGAGCAGGATCCAGCGGAGGCGGACGGGAATCGAACCCGCCAGGGGGCTCATCACCCCCTCAACGGTGTTGAAGACCGCGGGGCCCACCAGGTGCCCAGACGCCTCCCAGCACGTGCGTGCGCCGGAAGGGTAACGGGGCCGTCAC
>JAWVZB010000151.1:0-5751 GCA_033722375.1 Nitriliruptorales bacterium
CGACCCGTCCGAGGACGCCGACGACGACTGGTGCACGAACTTCCTCGACCAGGAGTTCGAGGTCGGAAGAACCCGTGACTGGTCACACGCCAACGCGGTGATACCGATGGACGGCGGACGCACGTGGCTCGTGTCCTACCGCCACCTCGACGAGCTCATCGCCTTCCGCGCCGTCGACGAGCCGGAGGGGCCCGCAGGATCGATCCGGTGGCGGATGGGGCCCACCCCGACCTCGGACTTCGAGATGGAGGGCGACGGCCTGTGGTTCTGGCATCAACACGCCCCGGAGCTCGAGCCCGACGGGACGCTGATGGTCTACGACAACGGCAACGGTCGTACCGATGCCGACGCCCCGTTCAGCCGCGCGGTCCGCTACGAGCTCGACACCGCATCGATGACCGTCCGGCAGGTGTGGGAGCACGTGATGCCCAACCGCCTGTACGCGAGCTTCCTCGGCGACGCCGATCTGCTCGATGGGACGGTGCTCATCACCCATGGGGGCCAGTTCGCCCCGTGCGGGCTCGAGGGCCAGGACGGCAACTTCTTCTTCGGCCAGATCGTCGAGGTCGACGAGGCCACCGGCGACATCGTCTGGCAGATCACGACCCGTGACGACGAGCGCTGCACGGGCTGGGCGATCTACCGCGCCGAACGCATCCCCACCATCTACCCGCCGGAGTTCGTCGTCACGACCGACTGACTTCCGAGGCAGGAGCGATCCGATGGAGATCCGCACCATCACGGACGCGGAGGTCGAGCCGTGGGTGACCGCGATGAACGAGGGCTTCCTCAGCCACGCGGAGGAGGGCGAGGCCGAGTTCCGCCGCCCCGCCATCGACCTCGACCGCACACTCGCGGCGTTCGACGGCGACAAGGTCGTCGGCACCTACCGGAGCTGGGCGACCGAGCTGACGCTCCCCGGAGGAGACACCCTCCCCGCCGCCGCGGTGACCAACGTGACCGTCACCCCGACGCACCGCCGCCGACGGCTGCTCACCGAGATGATCACGCGGGACCTCCGGGAGTCGCAGCAGCGGGGCGAAGCCCTCAGCGTCCTGATCGCATCCGAGTACCCGATCTACGGCCGCTACGGGTACGGCCCCGCGACCGAGCACGTGAAGCTCGAGGTGAAGCGCCATGCCGCGACGTTCCGCCGTCCGCCCTCGGGCACCGTCGAGCTGCTGACCCCTGACGAGGTGCGGCCGCACATGCGCGCGGTCTACGACGCCCACCGCCGCGCCAACCCGGGCGAGATCGACCGCCGCGACCGCCGCCTCGACCGGGAGGCGGGCATCATCGAGATGCCGGGCAAGGACAAGCCACACCCCTACCAGGCCATCTGCCGTGACAGGGACGGCAACGTCACCGGCTACGTGCGCTACCGGGTCAACAACGAGTGGGAGGGTCGGGTCTCCGACGTCCGGATCGAGGTACGGGAGCTGTGGGCTCCGACCCCGGAGGCGCAGGCGCTGCTGTGGTCGTTCTGTCTCGGCATGGACTGGGTCGTCGGCGTCACGGGCCTCGACCGCGGACCGGACGACCTGCTGCCCTCCCTCCTGGAGGACGCGCGGGCGGTGCGCCAGTCGGAGCGCGCGGACTTCCTGTGGACGCGGATCCTCGACGTCCCGACCGCGCTCGGGGCGCGCTCGTACCTCCACGACACCTCGTTCGTGCTCGAGGTCCACGATCCGCTTGGGTTCACAGAGGGCCGGTACCGCGTGACGATCGACGGCGGGGTGGCGAACTGCGAGCCCACCGACGACGAACCCGACGTGGCGGTCGGCGTTGCGGTCCTGTCCTCGGTACTGCTCGGTGGCTGGTCACTGCTCTGGTACGCCGAGGCCGGGTTGGTGGACGCGCCCGACCGAACGGTGCTCACCGAGGTGGACACGGCGTTCCGCTGGCACCGGCGACCGTGGTGTGCCACCTGGTTCTGATCACGCCGAGGGTCAGAAGACGCCGAGGGCCCAGAGGATCGTGAGGGTGACGAGCACGACCGCCACGACGAGCAGGCCGATGTCGTTCCACTTGCCGTCGCGGTACTTGCGCGTCGCGTTGAAACCCACGGGAACCGATCCTGCCTGCCGACACGGCCGAGCGTATCGGCGGTGTCGCTCAGCCCTCCTGGAGGAAGGGCGGGAGGTGGTCGTCGTCGTGGCTCAGCTCCTCGACGTTGACGTCGCGGAAGGTCAGGACGCGCACGTCCTTGATGAAGCGGGCGGGGCGGAACATGTCCCACACCCACGCGTCGGTCATCCGGACCTCGAACCACAGGTCGTCGCCCTCGTGGACCTCGACGTCGACCTCGTTGGCGAGGTAGAAGCGCCGCTCGGTCTCGACCACGTAGGTGAACATGTTGAACACGTCGCGGTACTCGCGGTACAGCCCGAGCTCGAGGTCGTGCTCGTAGGCGTCCAGCTCGTCGCCGTTCACGCCACTCCTTCCTCGAGGACCTCGTTGGCATGGTCCAGCTCGTCGGCCACGGTCAGATCCAAGCGCAACTGCGCCACCGGCGCGAAACAGCGCCGGTGGACGCGTGAGGGACCGACGCGGTCGAGCGCACGGAGGTGTTCGGGCGCCCCGTAGCCCTTGTTGGACTCGAAGGCGTACGCCGGGAAGCGGCGCGCCAGCCTCACCATCATCCGGTCGCGGGTCACCTTGGCGACGACGGAGGCGGCGGCGACGTTGGCGGACACACGGTCCCCCTTGATCACCCGCAGCGAGGGGGTGCGCAGCCGCAAGGTGAACAGTCCGTCGACGAGCACGTAGTCGGGGTCGACCTCGAGCTTCGCCAGGGCGCGTTGGAGCGCGGTGATGTTGGCGCGTTGCAGGCCGTGCTCGTCGATGGTGGCGGGGCGGACCCGCCGTGTCGCCCACCCGAGAGCCTTGGCCGTGATCTCGTCGTAGAGCCGGTCGCGCTGGAGCGGCGTCAGGAGCTTCGAGTCGCGGAGGCCGTCGGGGATCCAGTCGGGCGGCAGGACCACCGCCGCCGCGACGAGCGGTCCGGCGAGCGCCCCGCGCCCCGCCTCGTCCACCCCGGCGATGAGCCGGAACCCGCTCGGACGGAGGACCTCCTCGATGGCGCCGACGCGGACCTCGTCGGTGGCGGAGCGGTCCCCTTCCGTCATGACACCGCGGCGAGAGCTGTTGCCGGCGCGACGGGTCCAGCCTGATCCTCGAGGTCGTAGTCGGCGCCGTCGATGAACTCGGCGTGTTCGAGGGGCCAGATGATCACGACCGCGCGGCCGACGACCTGGTCGCGGTCCACGAACCCGAGCGAGAAGCGCGAATCGGAGGAGTTCGGGCGGTTGTCGCCGAGGAAGAACAGCTTGCCGTCGGGGACCTCGAACGGACCCGACGAGCGTTCGTCCTCGAACCGGACGTAGGGCTCGTCGATCGGTTCGCCGTTGATGTGGACCACGCCCTGTTCGATCGTGACGGTGTCACCGGGAACACCGATGATCCGCTTGACGAAATCACGAGCGTTGGCCGGCACCACCCCGAGGAACTGCCCGATCCCCCGGATGATCTGCTGTGCGGTGTCCTCGGTGGTCGTGAAGGTGTCGTCCTCGCCCTCGAAGACCACGATCTCGCCGCGGCGCGGCTCGCGGAAGAGGTAGGTGATCTTCTCGACCACCATCCGGTCATCGACCTGGAGGGTCGGCGCCATCGACTGCGATGGGATGTAGAAGACCTGGATCACGAACGTGCGCAGCAGGAAGGCGAGGACGAACGCGATCAGGAGCAGCACCGGCAGCTCCCGCAGGAACGACAGGAACGACTCGCCGTCATCGGGCTCGGGGTCGTCCGGCGGCGAGGACGCAGCGGCACCGCCCACCCCCCAGACGTCACGAGCGTCGCGAGATGCGCCGCCACCGGAGCCAGGAGGCTCCGACCGGGGGGTGTCGCCGTCGTCTCGCATCACTGCCTCGGAGCGTACGCCTCCCGACCGTCGCAGCCGGGGAGGGAGCTGAGCTGGTAGGCCCTCGTCAGCTCTCGGCGCGCTTCTCCTTGATGCGGGCCTTCTTGCCGGCGCGCTCGCGGAGGTAGTAGAGCTTCGCCCGGCGGACCTTGCCCCGGCGCAGCACCTCGATCTTGTCGACGATCGGGGAGTGCAGCGGGAAGGTGCGCTCGACACCGACGCCGAAGCTGACCTTGCGGACCGTGAAGGTCTCGCGGAGCCCACCACCGCGGCGCGAGATCACGACGCCCTCGAAGAGCTGGATACGGGACCGGCTCCCCTCGACCACGTTGACGTGGACCCGGACGTCGTCACCGGGCCAGAACTCGGGATGATCGTCGCGGAGACGCGACTTCTCGACGACATCGACCTTGTTCATGGCGGTTCCTGTGGACGTGGGCGGACTCGGGGTGGAGCGCGGGTGGCGTCGTCGGATCGATCGGCGGAAGAGTCGTGACGCACACGGTCGCTCGCGGCAGCCGCTGAGGGTACGGCCCGCCTGCGCGGGTGGTCAAACGTCGCCGGGGTCGTCCGGGGGGTGCTCGTCCGCCTGGCGCTCACGCCAGCGGTCGTAGAGGTCGGGGCGGCGTCGGCGTGTGAGCTCGACCGCCTGCTCGTGGCGCCAGCGAGCTACCGCCCCGTGGTCGCCCGACGTCAGGACGTCCGGCACGCCGCGACCACGCAGTTCGGCGGGGCGGGTGTAGTGGGGGTACTCGAGCAGTCCGTCCGCGAACGACTCGTCCTCGGGGGACGCCTCGTTGCCCATGACGTCGGGGAGCTGGCGGCTGACGACCTCGATGAGCACGAGCGCGGCGACCTCGCCGCCCCACAGCACGTAGTCCCCGACCGACACCTCGTCGGTCGCGACGGCGTCGTGGACGCGCTCGTCGATGCCCTCGTAGCGTCCGCAGCACAGGACCAGCCGCTCCTCCCCCGCCAGGTCCTCGACCAGCTCGTGGTCCAGCGGGCGGCCTCGCGGGGTGAGCAGCACGGTTCGGGGCCGCGGCCCGTCCACGGCGTACGGCGGGTCGTGGGCCTCCTCGTTCCACACCGCCTCCGCGGCCTCGAACCACACGTCGGCTCGCATGACCATCCCCGCACCGCCGCCGTACGGGGCGTCGTCGACCGAGCGGTGCTTGTCGCTGGTCCAGTCCCGCAGGTCGTGGAGGTGGACGTCGAGCACCCCCTCCTCGATGGCGCGTCCCAGCAACGACGTCGAGAGCGGGCCGTCGAAGTAACCGGGGAAGATCGTCAGCACGTCGATCCTCACGACGGGCCTCCGGCGTCGATCCGACGGCTGTCGTCCACGAGCCCCTCGGGCGGCTCCACGAGCCGGAGGAACTCCTCGTCGCCGGTGACGTCCACGTGGACGTACTCGTCCACCGCAGGCAGCAACCAGGTGCTCCCGTCGGGGCGTTCGACCTCGAGCAGGTCGTAGCCCGCGGTCGCCGGCAGGTCGATCACATCGCTGACCCGACCGAGCTCGGCGTCCTCCTCGTCGACGACCCGCATGCCGACGAGCTCGTGGACGAAGTACGTCTCGCTGTCGCTCGGATCCACCGGCTCCGCCAGCAGCTCGACCCCGCGGAGCCGTTCCGCCTCGGTGCGGTCGGGGACCTCCTCGAAGCCGAGCAGCAGCCGGCCCTGATGCGGGCGGCTGGTCGTGACCGTGAAGGTGCGACCGCGGCGGTCGGTCAGGACCGCACCCGGCTCGAAGCGACCGACGACGTCGGACAACGACTCGACCGCCAGCTCCCCCCGGATCCCGTGCGGCTTGATGATCCGCCCGA
>JAWVZB010000152.1:0-5498 GCA_033722375.1 Nitriliruptorales bacterium
CGCTCGCGGATGATCGAGATGGTCTCGTCGAGCACCTCGTCGAAGTCCTCGGGGCGTTCCTGGCCCTCCTCGAGCACCGGGCTGTAGATCGCGCTGATGCCCCCTTGGAGGTCGAGCCCGAGCCGTGGCCGCGCCCCGCTCACGAGGTAGCCCACCGCGAGCCCGACGAGCGTCAGGGTCGCGATCAGCGAGACGACGAACTTCTGCTTGTTCACGGGGACTCCTGGAGGCTGCTCATCCGAGCGGCACGCCGTTGGCGGTGATACGGAACTCGCAGCCCAGCGTCCGGGCGGCCCGGCGGCACATGATCATGCGGTCCAGGAAGATCTCGAAGTACTCGAGCACGGTGGACCGTTCGTTGTCGAGCTCGAGCTCGAGGGTGATGGTCGCGGCCTCCGCATCGACCCGCAGGAACGAATGCGTGACGGCGTGGTTGACGCGGTCGTGGATGTCTGCGGAGGTGTCGGCGTTCTTGCGGACGCGGCTGCGGTGGACGTCCGCCTTGTCGGCGAGGATGACCGCCGCCCCGACCGGACCGATGCTCGAGCCGTACTGCTCCTCGTGGTTGCCCACGGCCGACAGCACCACCCCGATGCGGTAGGGGTCGACGTCGAGTCGCCGCAGGGCGTCGTAGGCGATCCACGCCGAGCTCAACCCGTGGTTCATGCGGCTGACGACGTTGCCGACGTCGTGGAGGTAGCCCCCGAGCGCGGCCAGTTCGCAGAGCTCGTCCTCGGCGCCGAGGTGGTCGAGGACGTTGTAGGCGATCCGACCGACGAGGTTGGCGTGGCGGAACCCGTGCTCGGTGTAGCCCTGCGCCCCGAGGAACTGGTCCGAGAGCTTGATGAACGACGACACGATCGGGTCGGCCTGGAGCTGACCGAGCACGTCGACCTCGGCCCCGGTGCGGCGGGTCGCGTCCAACGCGACCGCCTGTCCCTCTTCCACCGCGTCGCCGGCGTCCACGCCGCGGAGCAGCGCGTGCTCGGGGGATTCGCGGATGGCACTGGCGGGGTCGGTGAGTGCCGACGGCGCGTCGTCGGGCGGCTCACCCTCCATGCCGGCCCGGTCGGCGGCGGCGTCGTCGATGGACGAGCTGACCGGCTGCTCGCGTGAGGCGGCGGCGGGATCACGGTCCTCGTCGTCCGCCGGCGGGACGCGGTCCTGGGCGGGGGCGTCGCTCACGCGTCCGTCGTGGACTCGTGCTCGGCCTCGGTCTCCTCGTCATCCTCGCCGAGGACGTTGCCGATGGAGCTCCGCTGGAAACGGAGCACGACGTCGTCGGTCACCTTCAGGTCGACCGCGTCCTCGTGCAAGGACACGACCGTGCCGTGGAGCCCGCCGACGGTGATGACGTCGTCGTCGACAGACAGCTGCGACAGCATCTCCTGATGCTCTTTCTGCTTCTTCTGCTGTGGGCGGATCATGATGAAGTACATCAGCACGAAGAAGCCCAGCAGGATCAACAACTCCATGATGGTCTTTCGCTTTGGTGGATCGATGAGGTCGAGCCCCACAACGCCACCCGAGGGACCCGGGCCGGCGCGACCGGGGGCACGCGCAGCGCCCGCAGGGAGCGGGCGCCGGGCGGCCATGCTACCGATTGTGTGCTCGGGCCAACCAGCCTCCGGACCGGTGAGGGGTCAGTCGAGGTCGAACAGCCGGGCGTCGGCGTCGGCGGGCGGGGCGACATCGAGGTGGGTGTAGGCCGCAGGCGCCGCCACCCGCCCGCGGGGTGTCCGCTGGATCAGCCCTTCCTGGATGAGATAGGGCTCGACCGCGTCCTCGATGGTGTCGGGTTCCTCGCCGACGGACGTCGCCAGGGTGTGGAGCCCGACCGGGCCACCGGCGAACCGTTCCACGATCGCTTCGAGGACCCGGCGGTCGAGGCGGTCGAGGCCGCGCTCGTCGACGTCGAACACCGCGAGAGCGGCTTTGGCGACGTCGGCGTCGATCGTGCCGTCGCCCTCGACCTCGGCGTAGTCCCGCACCCGCCGCAGCAGCCGGTTGGCGATGCGCGGCGTTCCGCGTGACCGCCGCGCGATCTCGACCGCGCCCGGGGCGTCGGTGGCGATGTCGAGGATCCGGGCCGAGCGGAGCACGATGGCCTCGAGGTCGGTGGCGCGGTAGTACTCGAGGTTGGCGGCGAACCCGAACCGATCCCGCAGGGGCGAGGCGATGAGTCCCGTGCGGGTCGTCGCCCCGACGAGCGTGAACCGCGGCAGGTCCAGACGGATCGATCTGGCACCAGGTCCCTTGCCGACCACGATGTCGATCTGGAAGTCCTCCATGGACGGGTAGAGGATCTCCTCGACCGTGCGCGGCAGCCGGTGGACCTCATCGATGAAGAGCACGTCCCCGGGTTCGAGGCTCGTGAGGATCGCCGCCAGATCGCCGGGGCGTTCGATGGCGGGCCCCGACGTGGCACGGAACACCGCCCCGAGCTCGTGGGCGACGATGGCCGCGAGGGTGGTCTTGCCGAGCCCGGGAGGGCCCGACAGCAGGATGTGGTCGGCCGGCTGCTGTCGCTGGAGTGCCCCCTTCAGCACCAGCTCGAGCTGGCGGAGGATGCGCTCCTGACCGACGAACTCCCCGAGCGTGCGGGGCCGCAGGCTCGCGTCGAACGAGTCCTCGCCGGGCAGTGCTTCGCTGTCGAGCACCTCGCCCATCAGCCCACCCCCGCACCAGAGCCGAGGATCTTGAGCGCCCCGCGCAAGAGCTCGCTGGCGTCGTCGGGGGCGTCGACCTCGGCCAGGGCGGCCTGGACCTCGCCCGCCGAGTAGCCGAGGCCGAGCAGCGCCTCGCGCACCTCGGATCGGGGCGTGGTCGCCACCGCCGCGCCGTCGCCACCGCGGACCTCGAACTCGCCGACGCCGCCGACCTTGTCCCGGAGCTCGAGGATAAGCCGCTGGGCGACCTTCTTGCCGATCCCCGGGACGAGCGTCAGGACGTCGAGGTCCTGGTCGGCGATGGCGCGTCGCAGCTGATCGGGCGGGTGGGTCGTCAGGGCGGCCAGGGCCAGCTTGGGACCCACGCCCGACGAGGTCATGAGGAGCTCGAACAGCTCGAGCGACGAGCGATCCCCGAAGCCGTACAGCGTCATCGAGTCCTCGCGGACCTGCAGCGAGGTGTGGAGCTCGACCGGTTCACCCCGCGGGGGGATCTCGACCCCGGCGACGTGGACGAGGTAGCCGACGCCGTTGACGTCGACCACCACCGTCTCGGCGGTGCGGGCCGCGACGCGGCCCCGGAGATGTGCGATCACTGGCGGGCTCCTGGATCGGACGCCGGCGCCGTCCCGCCGGCGATCTTGACGTGCGGGTTGTCGAGCACGGCCGACCAGTCCCCCGCCCCCCGCCCGGCGGGCACGCCGCTGCCCTGGCGCCCGAGGTGGCACAGGGCGACCGCGAGCGCGTCCGCGACGTCAGCAGGGGTGGGCGGGGCGTCGAGCCGGAGCTGGGCGGCGGTCATCCTGGCCACCGCGTGCTTGTCGGCGCCACCGTGGCCGGCGACGGTCAGCTTCACGTCGGTGGGCGAGTACTCCGCCACCTCGACGCCCGCGCGGGCGGCGGCCACGAGCGCCACGCCCGCGGCCTGGCCGGTGGCCATCGCGGTCCGGACGTTGTTGGAGAACAACACCCGCTCACAGGCCACGACGTCGGGCTGGTGCTCGCCGATCAGGGCTTCGAGGCGGTCCTGGAGGTCGCGCAGGCGCAACGCGAGCGGTCGGTCCGACGGGGTCCGCAGGCACTCCGCCGCCACCACGTGGGGACGGTGACCCGGACCGTCGATCACCCCTACGCCGCACCGGGTGATCCCCGGGTCGATCCCGAGAACGCGCTGACGTTTCGCCACCTTGCTCCACACACTCGAACGTGTGTTCACAGTAGCGGGAGCGGGCGACGAACCCACGGAACCCGTGCGCCTGCGGCCGCTACGACTCGACCTGCTCGATGATCTGGTCGTCGATGTCGAAGTTCGCGTAGACGTCCTGCACGTCGTCGTTGTCGTCCAGGGCGTCCATCAGCGCGAGGACCTTCTTCGCGTCTCCGGCGTCGTGGATGGGCACGGTCGACGTCGGCACCATCGTGGTGCCCGACTCGCGGATCGAGAAGCCGCCGTCCTCCTCGAGGATCTTGCGGAGCTGGGTCACGTCGGTGGGGTCGCACCAGGCGGTGAACACGTCCTCGTCGTGGTCGATGTCCTCGAGGCCGTGGTCGAGGCCGGTCAGCATGATGTCGTCCTCGCTCGCGCCGTCGGCTTCGACGACGACGCGACCGCGGCGGTTGAACATGAACGCCACCGCCCCGGGCTCGGCGAGGCTCCCGCCGACGTCGGTGAACGCCTTGCGCACGTCGGACGCGGTCCGGTTGCGGTTGTCCGTCAGACAATCCACCAGCACCGCCACGCCGTTCGGGGCGTAGCCCTCGTACTGCGCGGGCTCGTAGGTCGCTGCCCCGGCGAGCTCGCCGGCGCCCCGCTTGCAGGCACGCTCGATCGTGTCCTTCGGGACATCGTTGTCCTTGGCGTTCTGCACCGCCATGGCCAGCGACGGGCTGAGCTCGGGGTCGGAGGTGTCCGCCTCGCGGGCAGCCGACTCGATGGCTCGGATCAGCTTCGCGAACAGCTTCCCGCGCTTCTTGTCCTGGGCCTGCTTCCGGTGCTTGATGTTGGCCCACTTGCTGTGTCCTGCGATGGCGCACCACCTCCTCTCTACGACGCGTGCCAGGGTACTGGTGGGGCTACGCCGCCCCGCCGTCGCGGAGATCGGCGTAGCCGGGGAGGATGACCTCCTCGATCATCCGGACGCGGTCGGGGAACGGGATGAACGCCGACTTCATCGCGTTGATCGTGAACCGTTCGAAGTCGTCGAGCCCGTACCCGAACGCGTCGGCGAGCGCCCCGAACTCGCTCGTCATCGTGACGCCGCTCATGAGCCGGTTGTCGGTGTTCACGGTCACCCGGAACCCGAGCTCTGCCAGGAGGTCGAAGGGGTGCTCCTCGAGGGATGGAACGGCAGCGGTGTGGACGTTCGAGGTCGGGCAGAGCTCGAGCGCGATGCGCCGGTCACGGACGAAGGCGGCCAGTGCGCCGAGCTCGTGGTCGCCGTCGGCGGTGGTCTCGATGTCCTCGACGATCCGCACCCCGTGCCCCAGCCGCTCCGCTCCGCAGTACTGCACCGCCTCCCAGATCGACGGGAGCCCGTAGCCCTCCCCTGCGTGGATCGTGATGTGGAAGTTCTCCCGCTTCACGTACTGGAACGCCTCCAGGTGCTCCGACGGCGGATAGCCCGCCTCGGGGCCCGAGATGTCGAAGCCGACCACCCCCCGATCCCGCCAGCGGACGGCGAGCTCGGCGATCTCCCGTGAGTCGTCCTGGTTGCGGAGCGCGTCGAGGAGCAACCGGACCGTGAGCCCGGTCGCGTCGGCACCCTCGCCCAGACCCGCGAGCACCGCTTCGACGATCTCGTCGTGCGCCAAACCACGTTCCTGATGCAG
>JAWVZB010000153.1:0-4950 GCA_033722375.1 Nitriliruptorales bacterium
CCCTCGGAGTAGCCGGGCACCCGGATGTTGAACCACTGCCCCCAGCGCGAGATGCGGTGGTAGGCGACGATCCCCTGACCGGTGGTGGTGAAGATCTCCTCGAGGTTGCGGTGGTTGACCGAGAGGATCGCCGCAGCCTGGTCGAGCTCGGCGATCAACCCCCGGAGGTCGCCGTCGTTGGCTTCGAGGAACCGGGCGAGCTCCCCTTCGACCCCGGCGATCTCGGTGATGGCGTCCACGAGCACCTGGTTGCGGGCGGCCAACGACTCGGACAGCCCGGCGAAGTCCGTCAGCAGCGCCCGGAGCTGCTCCTCACGGCCGGCGTAGGCCTCGAGCAGCGTGGCGCCGTTGTCGAGCACGCCCGCGACCTGGTCCGACCGCTGACCCAGCGCCTCGAACAGCTCACCCGCGTCAGCGACGAGCTGGCGGACCTCTTCCTCGTTGCCCTGGAGCGCGGTCGAGAGCTCGCGGACCACGATGTTGGACTTCTCGGGGGACAGCGCCCGCATCACCGGGGTGAGCCGCTCGAGCAGGACGTTGAGGTCCTCGAGGCCGCGGGTGTGTGCGAGATCGAAGCGGTGGCCGGGCTCGAGGTCGCCGTCGCCGGCGGGGAGCACGTAGAGGTAGCGGAGCCCGAGCGTGTTGCGCCATCGGATCGCGACCTCGGTGTCGCGGCCGAGGCGGACGTCGTCGTCGAGCTCGAAGCGCACGATCGCCCGGCCCCGCTCGACGTCGATGCCGGTGACCTTCCCCACCGACACCCCGGCGATCTTGACGGCATCGTTCTCGACCAGACCTCGGGCGTCGACGAACTCGGCCTCGTAGGAGTCGCGGTCGGCGAAGATCGCGATGTTGCCGATGGTCACCACGAGCCACCCCGCGAGCGCGAGGCAGCCGAGCGTGAACACGACGAACTTCAGGAGCGCGTGGCGGTCGGTCACGAGCCACCCCCGGATCCGTCGCCGCCGCGGTCCGGGGTACACCCGGGTGCGGCCTCCTCGAGCGCCGGCGGCAGCCCCTCGCAGATCTGGTTGAAGGTGCCCTCCTCGCCCATGAACGCCTTGAACCAGGCGTGCTCGGTCCCGTCGTTGAGGCTGCCGCCGTGCTGGGCGAACACGAGGCTGTAGCGGTAGATCCCGAACAGCATGCGGCCGAACTCGTCGATCCTCGGGTCGACCGACGCGCCGATGACGTCCGAGAGGTCCATCAGCTCCGCGATCGTCCCCTCTTCCTCCTCGAGGAACTCGGCGAAGCCGACCGCGAAGCGCGACAGTGCGTCGGCGGCGGCGAGGATGTCGTCCTCGCGGTCGGCGAAGATCCCGACCGCGTCCGGCAGCGAGCGGTTCATGCGGGTGATGTCGTCGCCCCGATCGGCGAGCGCCTCCATCACGTCGGCGAACGCCGCCAGCCGGTCGACCTGCTCGCTGGCGGTGCGCTCGCCGAAGTCCGCGAGCTCCTCGGCGATGTCGATGTTGCGCTGGACCACCCGGGCGTCGGCGTCGTTGAACGAGCCGAACGCGTTGATCAGCGCGGCGAGCCGCCGTTCCTCGATGTCGGCGAAGACCTGCTCGAGCGAGGCGATGACCGCGCCGAGCTCGACCGGCTCGCCGCCCCGCGGGACCTCGATGCGGTCGCCGGCCTGGAGGAACGGAGGTGTCAGCGCCCCGTCGATGCGGAGCTCGACCTGCTTCTCGCCGAGCAGGGTCTTGGCGGTCACGACCGGCTGCACGGCCCGCGGGACGTCCGGCTCGGGTTGCAGCTCGAGGGTGGCCAGCGCGTCGGCCTCCCCGGTCAGGGTCAGGTCGACGACCGAGCCGATCCTGACCCCGCGCAGCTTCACGTCGGACCCGGGGCCGAGACCGGCGCCGGCGGCATCCCGCAGCAGCGCGGTCACCTCGTAGGCGCCGGGGTTGCGGTTCGCGAACTGGATGCCGACCCACCCGAGGCCGGCGACCAGCACCGCGAGGGCGGTGCCGAGGATCCGCCGGGCGACGGTGTGGTCGAACACCGCTTCACGCAGTGAGGACAACCCGCCCCCCTCATCGGCTCTGCGGCGACGGCCCGCCGCTCGTCATCGGCTCTGCGGCGTGTTCCGCCGCGGGTTCCCTGTCGGCCGGGCGGCCGAGCAGACAACCGTTCGGCCCGCCCCCGGACCATAACCTGCACCAGCGATCCGCAACGTCCCGAGCCGCCGGAGGATCCGATGCTGCCACGTGTGCTCACCCTCCTCGCCGTCGGGCTGCTCGTGGTCGCCTGCGGAGGCGACGACGCCCCGGACGTCGGCGACGACCCCGCCCCGTCGCCCAGCCCCTCCGCGTCGCCGGACGTCGGGGTCCCCGCGGGGCTGACCGAGGAGGCCGAAGGGGCCCGTCAGCTCGTCGCCGACGAGACCGGCGCCCGACCCGCCGACGTCGAGGTCGTCGAGGCCGAGACGGTCACCTGGCGCAACGGGGCGCTCGGCTGCCCCCAGCCGGACCAGAGCTACACCCAGGCCCTGGTCGACGGCTACCGGTTCCTGCTCCGCGCCGAGGGACAGGAGTTCCACGTGCACGGCCGCACCGGGGACGCCCCGTTCATCTGCGAGAACCCGCAGGAACCGAGCGGCGGCGGAACGGGCTGACCGGGGGACGGTGGTCTCGATTGGACCCGGTTGCCTCGCCCGCGCACACTGAGGTATGGAGCCGGTCGTCTGAAGGAGATCCCGTGAGAGACCAGATCAAGGACGCCAGCAAGCTCGCCGCCAAGGCCGTCAGTGAGACCGGCTACGCGTTGATCGGGCTCGGCTCGAAGCTCGTCGAGACCGTCACCGACGAGGACACGCCCCGCAAGGTCACCGCGGCCGGCACCCGCACGGTCGATGCGACCCGCGATGCGACCCGCCAGGCCGGGTTCGCTCTGACGCGCGGGTTCCTGAGCCTCGCCGACCGCGGCCGTCAGGTCCTGCCGCCCTCGAAGGTCCAGGACACCGCCGAGCGGGGCGCGGAGGAGGTCAAGCGTCAAACCACCGAGGCCAAGGAGACCGCCAGCGCCACCGCCACCGACGTCAAGACCGACGTCAGCTCGAAGGACTACGGCGACATGACGGTCGCCGAGCTCCGCGAGGAGGCACGCAAGGCGGGCATCGAGGGCCGCTCCAACATGAACAAGGGGCTGCTCATCGCCGCCCTCAAGCGGAAGAGCGCCAAGACCAGCGGCTGAGCTTCCCGAGACCGAGGCCGCGGGCACCCGCTTAGTTGCTTGCCGGGTCCGAGGGGTAGGTCGTGAGGAATCGTTCTGGCCCGGGCTGGCGGCGCGTGACGTCGCGCCACAGCGCGCCGGGGTCGGCGACGAACGGGTCGTGGGGCTCGGCGTCAACGACGAGCCAGGCGTCCTCGTCGATCTCGGCCTCGAGCTGGCCCGGTGACCAGCCGGCGTAGCCGATGAACAGCCGCACGGTCTCGACGTCGACACCGACGAGCACCGGGTCGCGGGACAGGTCGACGACCCCGAGGTGCTCGATGCCGGTCCCGAACGGCTGCCAGCCGTCGGTGGGCTGGCCCGACGAGCGCCCGAGACCGAACACGATCGAACGGTCGACCGGCCCGCCGAGGAACACGACCGGCGGGTCCGCCGCCAGGTCGGCCCACTCGGGGACGGCCTCGGCGATCGTGGTGTCGGTGGGCTCGTTCAGCACGAGCCCCATCGCCCCGTCCTCGGAGTGTTCGATCATGAGCACGACCGCGCGGTCGAACGGCCCGTCGTTCAGGGGCGGGAGCGCGATGAGCAACCGTCCTTCGAGGCTCTCCATCGTCGCTCCTTCCTGCTCCAGGGCCTTCTTGTTCCAAGGTATTAGACGGGCGTCGGGGGGTTGCCGCCGGGCGGTGTCGGTGGCGGGGCGGACGGTCCCTTGTTCTGCCCCTTGTTCGGTCCCTTGTTCGGTGTCGACCCCCTGGCCAGGTTGGCGAACTTCGTGAGGTGGTCGAGGAACGCGAGCTTGACGATCCCGGTGGGGCCGTTCCTGTGCTTGGACACGATGAGCTCGGCCATGCCGCGGTCGGGGCTGTCCTCGTCGTAGACCTCGTCGCGGTAGATGAACGCCACGATGTCCGCGTCCTGTTCGATGCTGCCCGATTCACGTAGATCAGCCAATTGAGGTCGTTTATCCGTTCTGTTCTCGGGCTGGCGGGAGAGCTGCGACAGGGCGATGACGGGGACGTCGAGCTCCTTGGCGAGCATCTTCAGCCCGCGGGAGATGTCGCTGACCTCCTGCACCCGGTTCTCGTGGTTCCGGTGTGACTGCATGAGCTGGAGGTAGTCGATGATGACGAGCTCGAGGCCCTTCTTCTGCTTGAGCCGCCGGCACTTGGCACGGATCTCCATGAGCGAGATCGACGGTGTGTCGTCGATGAACAGCGGGGCGCCGGACAGCCGCCCGAGCGCGTCCCCGAGCTTGCGCCAGTCGGCGTCGTCGAGCCGCCCGGTCTTGATCTTCCGCGAGTCGATCCGCGCTTCGGAGCTGAGCAGCCGGTTCACCATCTCGAGCTTGGACATCTCGAGGTTGAACATGATCACCGGTTCGCGCAGTTCCACCGTGACGTACTGCGCCATGTTCGCGGCCAGCGACGAGTTGTGGACGATCAGGTCGTCGGCAACGAAGTTGTGGAGCTCGGGGATCGTGAGGTCGTAGACGGGTTCTTCGCCGTACTCCTCGATCGAGACGACCTCGTCCCAGTAGATGTCGGAGTTCGCCCAGCGCCGCAGCGGCTCGGAATCGAGTGCCTCAGCGAGCTCGTTCAGGAGCCGACGGGAGGGGCGACGCTTCCCGACGTGCCAGTTGTGGCTCCGAGGCCGGCCGGTGGCCTCGGAGACGTCGGCCCAGGACCGGTCCCCCTTCTCGGAGAGGATCAGGTCCCAGATCTCGATGGGGAGCAGGTCGGTGTTGGTGTGACGCTGGCTCCGCGCTTCCGCGGC
>JAWVZB010000154.1:0-4535 GCA_033722375.1 Nitriliruptorales bacterium
GACCGGATGCAGGCATGACGACGTCGTGCGCCGCCAGATCGCTAGATCGCTCAGAAGTAGCGGACCTTGGCGGCGAACTCGGCGGCGGGGGCGAGGATGACGGCGAGGTAGTACATCCCGGTGGACGCCTGGATGGAACGTCCGCCCTCCTGGGCGAGGCGGACGTTGAAGCCGGCGATGACCGCGATGAGCGCGATGACGCCGATCCCCATGGTGATGGTCAGCGAGCCGACGGAGAGCAACGGCGAGAACGTGGTGACGCAGCCCTCGAGCGCGGCGCCGCTGGCGCCAGCACAGGGGACGGGGTTCCTCGCGCTGAGGAGGACGGCGCCGAGCCCGGCCACGACGGCTCCGACGTTGGCCCACGAGATCCACAGCATGTAGCGGTTCGAGAGCCGGCGTTCGACGAGGTACCAGTGGCCGAGGACCATCCCGTCCCAGATGCCGCCGAGGAGCGCCGCCCCGAGCACGAGCTCCGCGATCCCCTGGGCGAGGCCACCAGGTAGCCCCCGTTCAGCCCGCAACATCGCGAGGGGGACGAAGCTGGCGACCCCGAGGAGAGTGGCGGCGATACCGGTGAGACGAGCCAGGACGGGTGGCAGCTTGACGATGAGGATCAGGACGGAGACCGCAGCGACGATCGTGGTCGCGAGTAGCCCCCGGGACACCCAGGTCGCTGCGTCGGCCAGCTCGGGATTGGCGGCCGCGGCGGACTCGAGCGGCGCCTGCAGCGCCGCCCAGGCCCCCCAGGTCATGAGTGCGAGCGTCGAGCCGAGCAGGATCTCGTACCCGTGCCGAAGAGCCCCCCACGTGGGCGCGAACCAGAGGAACGCCAACCCGCCGATACCTGCCTCGGCGAGGACGAGGGCGAGCACGACGGCAGGGACGTCCACAGCTGTTGGCCTTGGGTTGGAGGAACAGAGCCACCCGGGGGGGCGACGGCACGGCCGTCAGGGTGCCAGCGCGCCCCGGGCGACGCGAAACGAGAGGACCCCCCGGGCAGTCCCGGGGGGTCCTTGTCGGAAGGGGGAATCGCGTCAGCTGCCGCCGCCGGAGTCGCCACCGCCGTCCTCGACCTGCTCAGCGGGGTTCTCGACGTCGACGTTCAGCTCGGCGCTGTCGGTGTCACCACCGAACCCGGCGAACAGGAACCACGCGATCAGTCCGACCACGATGATCCCGATGATCGCGGCGACGACGGCACCGACGCCACTGCTGCTGTCGCGGTCGGTGACGATCACCTCGCGCTCGCGCTCGACCGGTTCGTTACTGCGTTTCTCTGTCTCGCGTGCCATGCTGTCCTCCTGTGGACGGGGGTACGCAGCAACCAGGGTTGCCGGGGGTCGCGGCAGCGCGCGCGTGTTTCCCTGCCCCGCAGACCCTGTCCCCGACCCGGTCACGGCCGCTCGGCGGGGTCACCCCCAACGGGTGGTGGCCGGCCGAACGGACAGGCCGGGCGGGGCGAGGTCGTAGGCTTCCGCGGACAACCAAGGAGCGCCGAGATGGGTGAGCTCGACCCGGGTCTCTCGCACACGCAGGAGATCGAGGTGACCGACGAGCAGACGGCGGTCGCTCTCGGATCCGGCGACGTGCCGGTCTTGGCGACGCCCGCGGTCCTGGCACTTGCCGAAGGGGCGTGCGTTCACGCGATCGCCGACCAGCTTCCCGACGACCAGACGTCGGTCGGGACCTTCGCCGAGATCGATCACGAGAAGGCGACCCCGGTCGGGGGGAAGGTGACGGTCGAGGCGACGCTCGTCGGACACCACGGCCGCAGGCTCGAGTTCAACGTGTTCGTCCGCGAGGGCGACGAGGTCGCCGCGAAGGTGCGTCACCGTCGGGTACTCGTGGACCGGCAGCGGTTCCTCGAGCGGGTCGGGATCAGCGAGTGAGGATGAGCCCCGCCGGCCGGGTGGCTACGCCCCGTAGGCGGTGCTGGACTGACGCCGGTAGTCGCGGTCGAGCAGCACGTTGACCACGGCCGGGACGCCGGAGTCGGCGGCGCGGTCGAGTGCGGGGATGATGTCCTCGGGGCGCTCGACCCGCTCGCCGTAGCCGCCGAGACTCTCGACGACGGTCTCGTAGGCGGTGTCCTGTGCCAGGTCCTGGGCGACCATCGAGTCTGGGTAGACGCGCTCGTGGAACGCCTTCATCTCGCCCCACGCCCCGTCGTTGCCGATCACCCCCACGAACGGCAGGTCCTGCCGGGCTGCGGACTCGTATTCGAAGCCGTTGAACCCGAACGAGCCGTCGCCGTAGACGACCAGGACCGGCTTGTCGGGGTGGACGTGCTTGGCGGCCATCGCGAAGGGCGCCCCGACCCCGAGACAGCCGAACGGGCCGGGATCCATCCAGTGTCCCGGCTGGTCGACCTGCACGAACCCGGCGGTGTGGGCGACGATGTCACCGCCGTCGCCGATCACGATGTGCTCGCGGTCGATCCACTTCGAGACCTCGAGGGCGAAGCGGAGCGGGTGTACCGGTGACACGTCGGACTGTGCTTCCTCCATCTTCCGGTCGATGCGCGTGCGCTCCTCGGCGCGGAGTTCCTCGAGGTGAACGGGATCCTCGGAGCGGCCGATCTTGCCTTCGTGCTCGAGCAGTGCCGCGAGGAAGCGCTTGATGTCGGCGACCACGCCCAGCTCGACGGAGCGGTTGTGGCCGATCTTGGCGGCTTCGGGGTCGACGTGGATGACCTTGACGTCGTCGAGGTAGCGCTCGCCCCGCCCGTACCCGAGGCGGAAGTCGAAGTCGATGCCGAGCGCGAGGATGACGTCGGCGTGGCGGGTGGCGTGGCTGCGGGTCGCGGCGAACAGGAAGGGATGGTCGCTCGGGAGGATGCCGCGGGACATCGAGTTGACGTACACGGGGATGCGGGTGAGCCGGGCGAGCTCGTCGAGCTCGTCCCACGCCTTGGCCCAGTAGGTGCCGGACCCCGAGAGGATGACGGGCCGCTCGGCCGAAGCGAGCAGGTCGGCGGCGCGGGCCACGGCGTCGGGGTCGGCGCCCGGAGGGTCGGTGAAGAACTGACCGGTGGGGACCTCGACCTGACCCTCGTCGACGGGCGTCATCAGCACGTCCATCGGCAGGTCGAGGTAGGTGGGTCCCATGCGGGGCGCGAGCGCGTCGCGCAGGCAGTAGGCCACGAACTCGCGCATCCGGCGGGTCTCGAGCGCCACCTCGGCGCGTTTCGTCACGGCCCGGAGGAGCTCGACCTGGGGCGCGTCCTGGAGCGCGCCCATGCCTTCGAGGCCGAGGGGGTTGCGCCCGCCGAGCAGCAGCATCGGCGAGTTGGCGTACAGCGCGTTGGTCGCCCCGGTGACCGCGTCGGTGACGCCAGGCCCGGCGGTGACGGCGGCAACGCCGGGCTTGTGAGTGAGCCGGCCGTAGGCGTCAGCGGCGTGGGCCGCGGCCTGCTCGTGGCGCACGTCGATGACCCGGATGCCCTCCTGGACACAGCCGTCGTAGATGGCGGAGATGTGGCCGCCGGTCAGGGTGAAGAGGGCGTCGACCCCGTGGGTCGACAGCTCCTTCGCGATGAGCTGGCCGCCGTGCAGGTGTTCGCCCACGATGGACCTCCGTCGGGACTCGGACACAGGGAGAAGAACAGCTCCCCTGAGCCTATGCCCGCCCCGGCTCAGCGGCCTACGGCCTCCGGGGAACGTGCGGTGGCGGCGAGGTCAGGCGTCGCCGCTGGCCAGCCAGTCGAGCAGCATCGGCACCGGCGAGCCGGTCGCCATGCCCTTCCGGACGTACCCCTCGGTCTCGTAGCTCCACGCCACCCCGGCGATGTCGAGGTGCGCCCACGACACGTCGTCCTCGACGAAGTGATGGAGGAAGAGACCGGCGGTGATGGTGCCGGCGTTCTTGCCGCCGGTGTTCTTGATGTCGGCGACGTCGCTGTCGAGCTTGCTCTTGTACTCGTCCACGGCGACCGGCAGCCGCCAGAAGCGGTCGGCGCTGCGCTCGCCGGCAGCGAGCAGGCCGTCCGCGAGGTCGTCGTCGGTCGACATCAGGACACCGATCTTCTCGCCCAGGGACACGAGCGCCGCGCCGGTGAGGGTCGCGATGTCGATGATCACGTCGGGCCCGCGTTCCTGGGCGTGCACCAGGGAGTCCGCCAGCACGAGACGGCCCTCGGCGTCGGTGTTCATGACCTCGACGGTCTTGCCGCCGTGGATCGTGAGCACGTCGCTCGGTCGGATGGCGGTGCCAGAGGGCATGTTCTCGGCGAGCGCCAGGAGCCCGGTGATCTTCACCGGCAGCCCGAGATCGGCAGCGGCCTTGACGGTGCCGAGCACCGCCGCCGCCCCGCCCATGTCCATCTTCATGGTCTCCATGGCCTCGGGTGGCTTGAGCGACAGGCCACCGGTGTCGAAGGTGATCCCCTTCCCGACCAACGCGACGTGCCGTGTCGCACCGTCCGGTGAGTAGGTGAGCTCGACCAGCCGCGACTCCTCGGTCGACCCGGCACCGACCCCGAGGAGGCCGCCGTAGCCGCCCTCCTCGAGCTCGGCGTCGCCGAGGACCGTGAC
>JAWVZB010000155.1:0-4528 GCA_033722375.1 Nitriliruptorales bacterium
CACCCCGACGGTGGGCCGGACAAGGACGCCCCGAACCGGCACCGGGCCCGCCCAGGGCCATCACACCCCGGACTGAGCCACCAGAACCATTCCCCCACCTCTTCCCCGCAACACCACTTCCCCACCGCTCCTTGAGAACTGAACAGCGAACAAAGACGCTGCAACGGATCGCCCGGCTGCCCACGGCTCACGTGACCCGTACTCGACCGCCCGGGTCACGTACCTCGCAGGCAGTCGCGGGCACCGGCGGGGCGAGGACCGCCCGGACGAGACCGCTGGCGACCGCATCGCCGGTGACGCCGACGACGACCTCCTGGCGGAGATCGCCCAGCGCGGCGCGGCCCACTGTCCGGTGTGCGACGCGGTGAAGCGGACCGTCCCGGTCGAGGTGGAGGTCGCGACCGGGTAGAGGCGGCCGGCGGAATCCCGGGATGCGGCCCTCGATCAGCAGCGACCGGCGCGCGCACGGCCCGTCAGCGTGATCGCCACCGGCGCTACCGCCGTAGGTTGGACCGTACGCATGCCTCTTGGTTCCGGTTGGTCGACCTGTGGAGCAGAAGATGATGAGGACGGTCGCGGTGCGGGGCGCCTCCCTCGAGGTGGCAGAGTGGGGAGCTGGCGAGCCGGTCGTGTTCGTCCAGACCACGCTCACCGCCGATGAGCTGCGACCCGTGGCGACCGACGCCGCTCTCGAGGGCCACCGACGGATCCTGTACCACCGCCGCGGGTACGCCGGCAGCAGCCCGGCGACTCCCGACCCCGCCTCGATCGCCCGGGACGCCGCCGACTGCGGGGCGCTGCTCGAAGCGCTCGATGTCGGCCGCGCCCACGTCGTCGGCCTGTCGTTCTCGGGGGCGATCGCGATGCAGCTCGCGGCCGACCGTCCGGAGCTGGTCCACAGCCTCACGCTGATCGAGCCACCGCCCACCCACATCCCGAGCGTCGACGAGTTCCGGGCCGTGAACGACGAACTCCTCGCCCTCCGACGGGCGCAGGGCATCGAGGCGGCGTTCGAGGAGTTCATGCAGATCTTGGTCGGACCCGACTGGGAGGAAGCCTCCGAAGAGCGGCTCCCGGGGTCGGTCGAGCAAATGCGCGAGGACGCCGGGACGTTCTTCGACGTCGACCTCGCTGGTCTGTTCGGTTGGGAGTTCGGTGAGGAGGACGCGGACAGGATCGCGTGCCCCGTGCTCTACGTCGGCGGGACCGACAGCGGGGCGTGGTGGGTCGAGGTCCGCGAGCTGATGCTGGAGTGGTTCCCGCACGCCGATGACGCCGTGATCGACGGGGCGGACCACTGGCTGGCCCTCACCCACGCCCCGCAGATCGCCGCCGTCCTCGCTGACTTCCTCCGTCGGCATCCGATGGATCAGGACTGACGCCTTCGCTGCGGTCGGGGCCCAGCCTGTGGTGCGGGCAGGCCGACGCCGAACGCCGCCCGATCACTGCCCCTCGAGGACGTTCTTCAGGTTCTCGACGAAGCCGTCGTTGCGCTTGCGGGCCATCCCGACCATCAGCTTGGACATCAACCCCATGAACCCGGACGCCTCGAGCTCGACCCGGCGCGTGAAGGTGACCCCGCCGTCGCCGGGGGTGATGGTGCGGATGTCGGTGGGCTCCATCTTGCCCATGTCGCCACCCTTCAGGACGACCCGGCGGGGCGGGTCGTACTCGATGATCTCTTCGATGCCGGAAACCATGGCGTCGACGTCGAAGACGGTCCCCTTGCCGACGGGATCGTCCCCCCGGATGACGGTCGCGGACTTGACGTCCTTGTGCCAGTGCGGGTCGTTGCGGACGTCCGCCACGTAGGCGAACACCTCCTCGGCCGGCCTGGCGATGAACGTGCTGCTCTCCCAGCTGGTCATGGCGGCTCCTCCCGGTCTCTGCCTCTCGGTTCCGATCCTGCCAGTCAGCCGGCGGTCGTGCGCGTGAAACCGGCGATGTGCTCCTCCGCGACACGCACTGGGTCGTCTGGACTGAACGACCGGATGGTCTCGACGGTCTCCTTGCCCTCGCCGCACACCAGCGCGCTCACCGGAGCGCCGAGGTAGTCACCCATCGCGCTGCTGATGTGCTCGGCGATCAGCTGCATGTGGAAGTCCATCGACGCGGAGTCCGGGTGGACCTGCACGATGCTCACGGTTGACGAGTCAGGGTCGAGGTAGAAGTGGAACGCGATCAGCCGGGGCTCGTTCGCCTCCACGAACTCGGCGTGCTCTGCGAGCGATCGCCTCGCATCGTCGAGACGCCCCTCGGCGACCTCGTAGGTGCTGACGTAGATGAACGGTGCGGCCATGGTGTGCTCTCCTCGGTTCGGATGACAACACCTTCCCCGGGGCCGCTAGGACTTCACTAGGACTACGACCGATGGCCCTCTAGTGTCACCGACGTGGGCGATCAGGGTGACGCGGCAACCGAGCTGGACATCCGCCTGCTCGGGCCGGTCGAGGTGCTCCGGGACGGCGAGCCCGTCGACGTTCCGGGCGGCCGAGCCCTGAGCCTGCTCGCCGTCCTCGCACTTCGTGTCGGGGAGGCGATCCCGGCCGACCGACTGATCGACGAGCTGTGGGGCGGCGAGGCCCCCGCCACCGCACGGACCCTGCTGCAGGGCTTCGTGTCGAAGCTCCGCAAGGCCCTCGGTACAGACGTCATCGAGACGGCCGGAGGCGGCTACCGGCTGGCGCTCCAAAACGACGCCGTCGACGTCAACCGGTTCCGCCGCCTGGTGGACGACGCGCGGGACCTCGACGGCAGCGACCGCGAATCGACGCTCACCGACGCCCTGGACCTGTGGCGTGGGACGCCGCTCGCGGACCTGACCTACGAGCCGTTCGCGCAGCGGACCATCACCGCGCTCGAGGACCAACGGCTGACCACCCGGGAGGACCGGATCCAGACCCGCCTCGACCTCGGCCGACACCGGCAGGTCGCGGACGAGATCGAGGCGCTGCTCGGCGACCACCCGTTCCGCGAGCGGCTCTGGGAGCTGCTGGTGCTCGCCCTCTACCGATCCGGTCGACAGGCCGAGGCGCTCGAGGCGTGCCGGCGGGCCCGGGACGTCCTGGTCTCGGAGCTCGGCGTCGAGCCCGGACCAGAGCTGCAGTCGCTGGAGGAACGCGTACTCAACCAGGACCCGACGCTGGACGCCCCTGCCCGATCCAGCCACGAACCCGCCCCCACGGAGGCGACCTGGATGCCGCGGGAACGCAGGACCGTGACGGTCCTGTTCGCCGAGGTCTCCCCGACCGAACCGACCGCCGACCCGGAAGTGGTCGCGGCCGAGGTGACGACTGCGCTGGAACACCTCGAAGCCGCCATCACCTCGTACGGCGGCACCGCCGAGCGGTCGCCCGGCGGGCGGGTGGTGGGTTGGTTCGGCCTGTCAGCCGCGCACGAGGACGACCCGCTGCGGGCGTTGCGAGCCGCCACCGAGGTGAGGGATCTGGCCGCCTCGCCCGACTCGCCCCTCCGGATGCGGGTCGGTGTCGAGACCGGCGAGATCCTGACGGACGGGGCGACCGCCACCGGCCCGGCCGTCTCGGACGCAGCCCGACTCGTGGAGCGCGCCGAGCCGGGTGAGGTCCTGATCGGCCCCGCGGTCACGCGACTGGTGCACGGGGCTGCCGTGGTCGCACGCAGCGACGAGGCCGGGGCCACGAAGCTGCTCCGGGTGCACGAGGACGCGTCCCTGCTTCCCCGGAACCTGCTGGCGCCGATGGTGGGACGCCAGGCGGAGCTCACGCGGCTACGCACCACGTTCTCCGGAGCCGTCCGTCGCGGCACGCCTGCACGGCTGACGGTCGTCGGGGAGGCCGGGCTCGGCAAGTCCCGCCTGGCCCGGGCCTTCCACGCCTCCGTCGCCGGCGCCGCCACGATCGGCAGCGTCAGGGGCTCGGCCGTGGCCGGGGACAGCCTCACGACCCTCCACGGGCTGCTCGGACCCGTCGTGGGCGACCAGCTCCCCGATCTCGCCAGTGCCTCGCCGCAGGAGCTGTTCGCGACCGTTCGCGAGACGCTCGAGCGGGCCGCCGACCGGGATCCCGTCGTGCTGACGATCGACGACGGCCACTGGGCCGACGCCACCGTCCTGGACCTGTTCGAGTACCTCACGGTCAGCCTCGAGGGCCCCGTGATGCTGCTCTGCCTGGCTCGCCCCGAGCTGTTGGACCGTCGCCCGGACTGGGGTGCGAACCGCGACCGTGTGGCGGCCCTGCCGCTCGAGCCGCTCGACACGGAGTCGATCGCGCGGATCGTCAGCGACCGCGCAGGACTGGACCTCTCCGAAGAGCGTGCGGAGAGGATCATCGAGCTCGCCGAGGGCAACCCGCTGTTCGCCGAACAGTTCGTCGCCGCGCTGGAACACGACGACCTCGATCGTGTCCCCACCTCGCTGGGCGGGCTCCTGGCCTCGAGGATCGATCAGCTCGGTCCGGCCGAGAAGGACCTGCTGCGGTGCGCGGCGGTGGCCGGCAGCGAGCTGAGCCAACAGGCCCTCGACGTCCTGGTCCCCGACGGGGCGCGTCCG
>JAWVZB010000156.1:0-4476 GCA_033722375.1 Nitriliruptorales bacterium
CCGCGGCGGTCGGTCAGGACCGCACCCGGCTCGAAGCGACCGACGACGTCGGACAACGACTCGACCGCCAGCTCCCCCCGGATCCCGTGCGGCTTGATGATCCGCCCGACCACAACGCGGCCTTCACCCATGCGGAACACCGCAGCGAGAACGGAGGTGCGCGGAGTCCAGCGGCTCGACGAGTGAGCGACGCCTCAGGTGCGTCCGTGGCAAGGCGACCGACGAGGCCATAGCAGCGCTATAGACGAGGAGGACAACGCAGCCACGGGCCGCCTGAGCGTCGCGAACCGAGCCGATGGCGACGTGTACCTCCGTTCTCGCTCAGTCGACTATCTCGACGTGGACGGAGTCGTCCTCGAGGGAGGCGGCGGCATTGCAGAGGGTGCGCAGTGCCTTGGCGGTGCGGCCACGCTTGCCGATGACCTTCCCGAGGTCGTCGTCGTTGACGTAGAGCTCCAGGGTCGTCTGGCGTCCACCGTCGACGACCTCGACCCGGACGTCGTCGGGGTGGTCGACGAGCTGCTTGGCGATGAACTCGAGAACCTCAGCCGATCTCACTTGTCGTCCTCCTCGTCAGCGCCCTCGTCGTCTCCGTCGTCGCTGGCAGCGTCGTCGGCCGCGGCTTCGGGCTCGTCGTCATCTGCGTCATCTGCGTCGTCCGCGTCGTCCGCGTCGTCGGATTCCTCGGTGACGTCTTCCGGCTCGTCCTGTGCGGCCTGGGGCTCTTCAGCAGCCGTGTCCTCCGCTGGAGCGTCCGGGGTCTCGTCGGCGCTTTCCTCGTCGGCGCTTTCCTCGGCGGTGTCCTCGGCCTCGTCCTCGGCAGCGGGCTCCTCGACAGGCGCTTCCTCCGCGGCCCTGGTCTGCTGCTTCTGGGACGGCTTGGCCTCCTCGGCGGGGTGCTCGGGGCGAGCCGTGTCACCGGGGCGGAACTTCTCCCAGATCCCGGTGATGCGCAGCAGGTTCTCTACCTGTGAGCTCGGTGTCGCCCCGTTGCGCAGCCAGTGCAGCGCGCGTTCCTCGTCGATGTCGACGACGGACGGGTTCTGCATGGGGTGGTAGTCGCCGATGATCTCGATGAAGCGACCGTCGCGGGGCGAGCGGTGGTCGGCGGCGACGACCCGGAAGTGGACCTTCTTCTTGGTGCCTTCTCGACGAAGGCGCAGGCGGACAGCCATGGGGAACGTTCTCCTCGGTTGCGGGTGCTCCGGCACCACGTGCGGGTCGCTCCGTACCCCGCGGCCACGCACCGTGTGTGGTGGGCGCGGTGGCGGGGCGGAGAGCGACGGATCTGTTGCGACCCTTCCAGGGGGCAGTCCCCGAGGATGGGTGCGTGCCGGGGAGGGTAGCGACCGTCCGGAGTTCGGCGAGCGGTCAGGCCGTGCCGGTGGTGGTGGGGGTCTCGATGCGACCGCGGGTCATCATCATGCCGCCGACCCCACCGACGAGCGCCCCGACCACGACCGCGACGATGGAGCCGACCATCCCGGGCATGGTCGACATGATGAAGATGGCCCCCATCGCGAGCCCGATCATGGCGTGGTGGATGATCCACAGGTCACGCGCCATCGTGAGCTCGCGGAGCGCCTGGCTGGGAGCCCCCTCACCCTCCGCTGCAGCGGTCTCGGCGATGCGCTTGATCTTCGGGGTGATGTAGCCGATGCCGGCCCCTGCGGCGAGCACGAGCACGCCGATGCCGATCTGGACCCAGCCGGCCGACCACAAGTCGGCGATCGCCGCCATCCACAGTCCCGGGATCGCGAGGAGCAGCGTGGAGACGCCGTGGAGCGGACCGGTGGCCTTCTCCTCGAATTCCGCCCAGGTCGCGATGTCGGCGGCCTGCTCGGCGCCGCGGATCCGTGCGCCGGCCAGCGTCTCGATCGTGATGGCCACGAACAGCAGCACCACCCCGAGGATGTGCAGGAACAGCAGAACGTCGTAGAGCTCCATGCGCGACCCCTCTCGTCTGTCAGAGGCCACGCTAGAGGCCGCGGCACCCCGGATGAAGGAGGTCAGCCCGAAGGGATCTGGTGTGGGAACCCCCACCCCGGCGGACGGGTGGGTTCAGTCGTCCTTCTTCTTCGGGGCTGGCTGGAGGCCCTTGAAGCCACCGAGCCCGCCGGGCAGCCCGCCCTGCTTCTGGAGCTGGCGCATGGCCTTGGCCTGCTTGACCTGGGCCCTGGCGCCCTGTGGCTTGTCGCCTCCGAGGCCGGCCATCTTCGAGACCGACTTCATCATCTTCTGGGCTTCCTTGAACTGCTTGATGAGCCGGTTGACCTCCTGCACCGAGGTGCCCGAGCCGGCGGCGATGCGGCGGCGTCGGGACGCGCCCCGCTTGGTGAGCAGCCGGATGTCGCGGCGTTCCTCGGGGGTCATCGACTTGATCATCGCCTCGACGCGGGCGACCTGGCGGTCGTCGATGTCGAGGTCCTTGAGCTGGTTGCCCATGCCGGGCAGCATCCCGAGGAGGCCCTGGAGCGGGCCCATCTTCTTGAGCATCTGCATCTGCTCGAGGAAGTCCTCGAGGGTGAACTCGCCGCTGAGCAGCGCTTCCTCGGCCTTCTGTGCCTGTTCCTCGGTGTAGGTCTCTTCGGCCTTCTCGATGAGCGTCATGACGTCGCCCATGCCGAGGATCCGTGACGCCATGCGGTCGGGGTGGAACTGCTCGAACTGGTCGAGCTTCTCGCCGAGCGAGGCGAACTTGATGGGCTTGCCGGTGACCTCGCGGACCGACAGCGCCGCCCCGCCCCGGGCGTCCCCGTCGAGCTTGGTGAGGATGACCCCGTCGAAGCCGACCTGGTCGAGGAAGGCCTTGGCGACGTTGACGGCCTCCTGACCGATCATCGCGTCGATGACGAACAGGGTCTCGGCGGGATCGGTGGCGTCGCGGATGTCCTTGGCCTGGGCCATCATCTCCTCGTCGACGTGCAGCCGACCCGCGGTGTCGATGATGACGACGTCGCAGCCGGTGTCCTTCGCCTTCTCGAGGGACTCCTCGGCGACGGGGACCGGGTCGCCCGACTCGACCGGTGCGTAGACGTGCACCCCGGCTTTCTTCGCGTTGACGCGCAGCTGCTCGACAGCGGCGGGGCGCTGGAGGTCACACGCGACGAGCATGGGCGTGCGGCCGCGCTTCTTGAGCTGGACCGCGAGCTTGCCGGCGGCGGTGGTCTTGCCGGATCCCTGGAGCCCGGCGAGCATGATGACCGCCGGGGACTGGCCGCTGAGGTCGAGGGGGACGGTCTCCTCGCCGAGGGCGCGGGTGAGCTCGGTGTTGACGGCCTTGACGACGTGCTGGCTCGGGTTCAACGCCTGGCTGACCTCTTCACCGACGAGGGTCTCCCGGAGTCGCGAGACGAACTCGCGCACGACCTTGAAGTTGACGTCCGCCTCGAGCAGAGCGAGCCGGATCTCCTTGAGGGTCGCATCGACGGTCTTCTCGTCGAGACGTCCGCGGCCTTTGACCTTGGCGAGCGCGGACTCGAGCCGTTCGGAGAGCGCTTCGAACACGGTGGACCTTCACCAGGGCGGGATGACCGAGGGTAGCGACGGGCCCGTGCCGCCCTCTTCCCGGCCGTCCGTGATCGCGTCGTGGATGCGGATCAGCTGTCGGCCGGCACCGCCGTGGGGATGTTGCCCTGCACGGTCGTGCCGGAGCCGGGCACAGAGATGATCCCGAGGGTGCCGCCGAGCGCGTCGAGCCGATCGGCCATGTTGGTCAGGCCGTGGCCGGGCTCGACGGCAGCCGTGTCGTAGCCCACACCGTCGTCGGTCACCTCGAACCCGACCGTCCCGTTTCGCTCGGTCAGTCTGACGGCGACGTGGTCCGGGTCGGCGTACTTGGCGGCGTTGTTGACCGCTTCGAGGACGCAGAAGTAGATGGCCGCCTCGACGTCCTCTGGGTAGCGACCGACACCGTTGGTCTCCACGGTGACGGGCACGGCCGCCCTCCGGGCCTGTGATCGCAGTGCAGCCGGCAGGCCCTCGGCGGCCAACAGCGGCGGGTAGATCCCGTGGGCCAGCTCGCGCAGCGTCTGAACACCGGCGTCGGTGTCGGCGACGAGCGCGGCCACCATCTGGGTGGCGCGAGCCTCGGGCCCGAGCTCCTGTTCGAGGAGCCGCTGGGTCACCGAAGCCTTCATCTTCACGGCGACGAACTGCTGCTGCGCCCCGTCGTGGAGGTCGCGTTCGAGGCGACGGCGTTCGTCGTCCTGTGCCGACACCAGCCGCTGTCGTGAGCGGCGGAGGTCCTCGAGCTTCGCGCGGAGCTGCTCGGCGAGGCGCACGTTGCGGAGCACGAGTCCCGCCTGAGACGCGAGGTCCGCCATCAGCCGTTCGTCTTGCGGCGTCAGCTCCTCCCCCGGAGGCTTGGCGAGCGACAGCGCCCCGAGGCGCTCGCCCTCGTGGACGACCTCCACGAGGTGCTCGGGATCGTCCTCGGCGCGACGGTCCGGTGGCCACACGGCCCCCACCCGCAGC
>JAWVZB010000157.1:0-4369 GCA_033722375.1 Nitriliruptorales bacterium
ACCCACCACCAGCCCGACCAGCCCCTCCCCCAACACACCGACGGGCTCACCCACGCCCACGACCGCACCACCGCCCTCGACGGCCACCTCACCACCACCGACAACACCATCACCGCCACCCTCCCCACCCGCATCCCGGTGCCCGCATGAGACCGAGGTCCCGCGCCGCCTGGGCAGCCGGCCTGTCGGGGCCAGGCCTGATCCTGATCGCGGTACTCCTCCGCCTCTCCAACGATCTCCCGATCGACCTGCTCCGGAGCCTCACGCTGCTGGTCGGCGTCCCGGCGATCGGGATCATCGGCGCGTTCATCGCCAGCAGACGTCCGGGCAACCCCGTGGCATGGCTCATGATCGCGGTCGCGGTCGTCCAAGGCGCCAACCTCAGCCTGTACGAGTACGCCGTCGTCGGAGCCACTCGTGATCTCCCGGGGGCACTCCCCGCGCTCCACCTCTCGGCGGTCGTCGGTCTCGCCATCGACCCGGCGATCGTCCTCGCCATCGCCCTGTTCCCCTCCGCCCCGTTCCGAAGTGTTCGGCCATTGGCGTACGCGGCGATCGCCGTCGCGTCGCTGCAGGCGGTCCTGCTCGTGACCAGGCCCGGCCCACTCGTCGCCGAAGGCACGGTCATCGCCGCGGACAACCCGATCGCGATCGGCACGACGAACCTCATGCCCACGCTCGGTCCGGTCCTGAACGTCGCCACCACGGCGCTCCTGTTGGGCGCCACGGTCGTCCTCGTCCGCCGGTACCTCCGCGCCGCCACGGACGTGAAACACCAGATCCGCTGGGTCGTGGCGGCCGTCAGCGTCCTGGCGCTCGCGATCGCGATGAACACCTATCTCTTCGAGGTCAGCACCCCTGGGTCGGCGGCCTCGTACGTCGCCTCGGTGGCCGAGGCCATCGCCTCGGTCCTGGTCGCTGCCGCGGCTGGGATCGCGATCCTCCGTTACCGCTTGTACGACATCGACGTCGTCATCAGCAAGGCACTGGTGTTCACCGGGCTGGCGACCCTCATCGCCAGCGTCTACGTCGGGGTGGTGGTCGGGGTCGGACACGTCGTCGGTCGAGGGGACGATCCCGATCTCGTGCTGTCGGTCCTCGCGACCGCCGTGGTGGCGGTCCTGTTCCAACCCGTCCGGCAGCGACTGAGACGTTGGGCGAACCGGTTGGTCTACGGCCAGCGGGCGACCCCCTACGAGGTCTTGCAGCACTTCTCCCACTCCACAGCGGCGCACGGGCACGAGGCACTCCGAGAGCTCGCCGAACTGCTCGGCCAGGCGACGGGCACCGGCGTCCGCTTCGAGGTCCGTACGGTCGACGGCTTCGAGACCGTGGCGGACACCAGCGTGGCAAACGGCGACGGCGACGCTCACGAGGCGCTCGTCACCCATGGCGACGAGGTCCTTGGGCGCGTCACGGTGCTCCCCCAGCGGGGTGAGGAACTGACCGACAGCAACCGTGAGCTCGTGGCCGGGATCGCCGCGGGCCTCGCGGTCGTGTTCCGCAACCGGCAACTGACCTCCGAGCTCCGAGCCACGGTTCGGGAGCGGGCGGCGTCGCGCCGACGCCTGGTCCGATCGGGGGACGAGGCACGCCAGATGATCGAACGATCCCTCCGGGTGGGCCCGGAACAGGCACTGGCGTCCCTCGCCTCCGACATCCGGTCAGTGGCCGCCGATGCGGCGGCGCGAGCCCCGAAGACGGCACAGGTGCTGCGTCAGCTCGGGGACGATGCGCACTCGGCGATCGAGACCATCCGTGAGCTCGCATCGGGCGCCTACCCGGCGCTCCTGTCTGCGGAAGGGGTGGCCGAGGCCCTGACGGTCAAGACGTCCACGGCACCCTTCCCGGTCGTGATCGATGCGCCCGACACGATGCGGCTCGATCCGTCCGTCGAGTCCGCCGTCTACTTCTCGGTGCTCGAGGCCCTCCAGAACGCCGCCAAGTACGCCGACCCGGAGACCGTCCAGATCAGGATCGATCCGGAGCGCAACGGGCACCTCGAGTTCGAGGTTCGCGACGACGGGGTCGGGTTCGATCCCGACGACATCACGTACGGAACCGGTCTCACCAACATGCGAGACCGCCTGGACACCGTCGACGGAACGCTCGAAGTGCGGTCCCGGCCGGGGAGCGGCACGGTCGTCCGGGGACGGATCCCGAAGCCGATCTCCGCCCATCCCGCCCCCGTCAGGCGGGAGTACGTCACGCAGAGCCCGCCATGAACTGGCTCGACCGGTTCTCTGACAAGGCGCTCGTGCGCGGCGGCAAGCTCGCCGCCGTCGCCACTGCGGTCGCCATCGCTCTGGCCGGGATCGTGCTGATCGCAGCCGCCGACCTGCGGACGCTCTACCTCAGCTACACCCTCCACAACATGCTGGGCGGCTTGTTCGTCGCGGTCCTCATGTACCCGATGGTCGAGGCGCAGCCGCGGAACGCCGTCGTGTGGCTCCTCGGACTGGTTGCGGTGCTGTCGGGCGTCCAGGTGGTGACCGGGGCGGCGGCCGCCGCTGCCGCCGAGTGGGTCGTGCTCGGCCTCGACGCGGCCCTGCTCGTCGACGCGCCGCCGGGGCTCACCGTCGCCGACCTCCCGCTGATCGTGGCGGTGCCCCTGTGGATCAACACCTGGGTCTGGGTCCCGATCCTCTTCGCCCTGTTCCTCTCTCTCGTGTACTTCCCCGTTGGAGCGCTGCCGAGCCGGCGGTGGCGCTGGGTGCCCTGGACGGTCGCCCTCGGTACCGCGCTGATGGTGGGTGCCTTCGCCCACGCCGCCTTCCCCACGATGGATACCGAGCTCGCGAACTTCGAGGCGGACTTTCCCGGTCTGGAGGTGTTCGTGGTCGGGTTCGGCATCGGGGGGGCGGGCAGCCTGGGTGCGATCACCTCGTTGTTCCCCCGCTACCGGCGCGCTTCCGGAGACGAGCGCTACCAGATCCGTTGGCTCGGTTTCGGCGGTGGCGTCCTCGTACTGTCGATGATCGTCACCTTCACGATCCCCCTCCTCGGTCTCCCCAGCGCGGACGTCAGCTTCGACGACTATTTCCGCCCCGTGGGTCTCGTCACCTTCGGCGTCCTGCTGTGCGCCTACGCGGTCGCGATCCTGAAGTACCGGCTGTACGACATCGATGTGGTGATCAGTCGGACGGTGGCGTTCGGGGTGTTGGCGGGGTTCATCACGGTGGTGTATGCGGCGATCGTGGTGGGGTTGGGGTCGCTGTTGGGGGGTGGGGACGAGCCGAGCTTGTGGTTGTCGATCGGGGCGACCGCGCTGGTGGCGGTGATCTTCGAGCCGGTGCGGGCGGCGGTGACCCGGTGGACCAACCGGCTGGTATTCGGTCGTCGCGCGACGCCCTACGAGGTGCTGTCGGAGTTGACGGCGCGGCTGAGTGAGGTGGCCGGCTCCGAGGAGGCGCTGGAGCGTCTCGCGGGGCTGGTTGCGGATGGGACGGGGGCGTCGCGGTCGGGGGTGTGGTTGCGGGTTGGTGACGAGCTGCGGCTGGCGGCCTCCGCACCCGAGCAGGTCGAGGACGAGATGCCGGTAGTGGTGCTCGCCGGGGAAGGGCTGCCGGAGCTGCCGGGGGACGTGGTGGAGCCGGTTGCCCATCAGGGCGAGCTGTTGGGGGCGATCAGCGTCGACAAGGCACGCTCCGACACGGTCACCCCAGCCGATGAGCGGCTGGTCGCGGACGCGGCGGCGGGGGCGTCGCTGCTGTTGCGCAACCTGCGGCTCAACGCGGAGCTGGCCGACCGCGCCGCGGAGCTGCGGGCGTCACGGCGCCGGCTGGTGGCCTCCCACGACGAGGCCCGCCGCAAGCTGGAACGGGACCTGCACGACGGCGCCCAGCAGGAGGTCGTGGCGCTGAAGGTCAAGCTCGGGCTGGCCAGGACCCTGGCGCAACGCGAAGGCGCCGACGAGCTGGTCCCCGAGATCGAACAGCTGGCGGACGCCACCCAGCACACCGTCGAGACCATGCGCACCATCGCCCGCGGGATCTACCCCCCACTGCTGGAAGCCGAAGGCCTCGCACCCGCGATCACCGCCGCCGCCAACCAGACCCCCGTCGCCGTCAGCCTCGACCTCGACACCGAACTCGGCCGCTTCCCCCGCGAACTCGAAGCCACCTGCTACTTCACCGTGCTCGAAGCCCTCCGGCTCGCCACCCACACCCACCCCACCACCATCACCATCCGGCTCACCCACACCGACCACCACCTCACCGCCACCATCACCCACCACCAGCCCGACCAGCCCCTCCCCCAACACACCGACGGGCTCACCCACGCCCACGACCGCACCACCGCCCTCGACGGCCACCTCACCACCACCGACAACACCATCACCGCCACCCTCCCCACCCGCATCCCGGTG
>JAWVZB010000158.1:0-4255 GCA_033722375.1 Nitriliruptorales bacterium
CCCTCGTGCTCCGCCACGAGGTGGTGGATCTGCTTGCGCTCGTAGACGTCCATCGGCTCCAAACGCTGCGATTCCCCGGTTTCTTGGGCATCTCGGATGGCTTCGCGGGCCTTGTCCTTGTACTTCTCGAGGCGGCGGACGCGGTAGCCCTCGACGTCGACCTTGACCCGGGTGCGCCGCTCGAAGTTGCGCTGGAGCGAGCAGCGGACCAGCTCCTGGATCGCTTCGAGGGTCGAGCCGCGACGGCCGATCAGGGCCCCAGAGCCGATGTCGACGACCTCGACCTCGGCGTGGTCGTCGAAGATCCGGATCTTGAGGTCACCGGGGAGCTGCATGCGGTCGAGGAGACCCTCGAGGATGTCGGCGGCGTAGTCGGCCTCTTCGTCGAGCTGTTCGGCGGTGGGGCCGGAGGGCTGGTCGTCGTCGTCCTCGTCCTCGTCGGTCTCGGCCAGGTCGATCGTCACGCGTGCGCGACGGTCCTCCTCGAGATCGAGACCCGGCACCGACGCCTTGAGGTCGACCTCGTCGCGATCGACGTCCGCGAGGGCGGCGAGGGCCCCGCGAAGGGCCTCCAGCAGGCTGTCAGCGGTGACGTTTCGTTTCATCGACGGATCTCCTCGGTGTCAGTTCTGGCCGCGTCGGGGCAGATGATCCCGCCGCTTCTTCTTGGGTGTGGACTGTGTGGACGTCGGCTTGCCGTTGCCGGAGGTGGCTGGCGGCTGTTTCGGCTCGGTCTTCTTCGGTTTGTTCTGCTTCTTGTTCTGCTTCTTGTTCTGCTTCTTGTTCGGCTTGCCGTTGGAGCGCTCGTCCTCGAGGTCGTGCTGGACCTCCTTGAGGATCACGTACTGCTGGCCCATCTGCCAGAAGTTGGTTGTCACCCAGTAGAGGAGCACGCCGAGCGGGAAGTTCAGTGAGATCGCCCCCAGGAACACGGGCATGACGTACATCATGACCTTCTGCTGGGTGGCTTGCGCCCCGTCGGCTTGGTTGCGGGCCATCATCTGTCGCTGGGAGACGAACATCGTGGCAGCCATCAGGATGATGAGCATCCAACCTGGCCAGCCTGCGGCACTGACTTCACCGCCGAGCCCGTCGACCTGCGACGTGAAGAAGTAGAACGGGGCGGTGGCGAGCTCGGTGAACTCGTCGCGCTGCAACACGCGGAACAACGCGATGAAGATGGGCGCCTGGAGCAGCAGCGGGAGACAGCCGGAAGCGGGGTTGACGCCCTCCTCGCGGTAGAGCGCCATGGTCTCTTCGTTGAGTTTCTGCTTCTTCTTCTTGTACTGCTCCGGGTCCTTCTTGAGCAGGTCGCGGTCGACCTTGTACTTCTTCTGCAGCTTCTTGACCTTGGGCTGCAGCTTCTGCATGGCCCGCATGCTGCGGGTCTGCTTGATCGCGAGCGGCAGCAGGAGCAGCCGGACGATCACGGTGAGGCCGATGATGGCCCAGCCCCACGCGGCGTCGCCGAACAGCGGTTCGAGACCCCCGTGGATGAACTCCAACGCGCTCTGGAACGCGTCCTCGACCGCTCGCCACATCTCTGCCATGGGTCAGTTCCTCGGTTGAACGGGGTCGACGCCACCCGGGTTCCAGGGGTGGCAGCGGGCGATGCGACAGATCGCGAACCAGCCGCCCCGTAACGCTCCGTGCACGCGCACTGACTCTGCGGCGTAGCTGGAGCAGGTTGGCTGGAATCGGCAGCGTGGAGCCCGGAACGAGCTCGTGGCCTGGTAGAGGCGGATCACCCCGAGGAGCACGCGCGCGAGCAGCGACGGTCGGTGCTCGTGGCGGGGAGGAGCGGTCGCAGCCACGGTCAGGACACCCCCGAGACCGTCACGGCGTCGAGCGTCTCGGCGAGCTCGGTGAGCTCGGGCGTCACCCGCGGGGTGGTCGCATTCGCGCACGCGCCCCGCGCCACCAACACGATGTCGAGGCCATCGCGCCAGGCCACGCGACGTGACGCTTCGCGGAGGAGTCGCTTGGCCCGGTTGCGGGCGACCGCCTTGCCGACCTTGCGCGACGCGACGACGGTCAGGCGTGGCGGATCGTCGTCGCCCCGATCACGGACGTGGCAGACCGCCAGGCGACCGGCCCGATGCCGGCCGTCCTGGAAGACCGTGGCGATGTCCTCGGATCGCCGGAGGCGATCGACGATCATCAAGCGGAGAGCCGCTTGCGACCGCGCTTCCGGCGGTTCTTGATGATCTTGCGACCGGCACGGGTCCGCATGCGACTGCGGAAGCCGTGCTTGCGCTTCCGGCGACGGTTCTTGGGCTGGTAGGTCCGCTTCATGTGGAACTGCTCCTGGAAGACGATGCCCACGACGCGTGGCACGGCGGTCTGGGACGTCGAAGAACGAACGTGCCGGTGGATCCGCCACCGCAGCCGGGGCGCGCGAGGTTTCCGGTTCGGCGAGTGTACGAGCCCGGGTCGGCAGCGGCAACCGCGACTCCGGCGCCGATCCGCCGGCCCAACCCGGCCAACCACCGTCATGACGAGGCGTCAGGTGGGCGACGAACGCACGCGTTATCCGTGCAAGCGCGCACATCTGTCGAAGATGTCCGCTGTCCGCGCAGATATCGCGGCTTCTGTGCACTCATCGCCCGAACTGGGTGGTTGTGGATAACTCCTTGCGAGCCCGGCGGCGAGGGGCGTATAGTCGCTCACCGTCCTGGCCGTCGGAAGTTGCGGGGGAACGTGGGGGAGTTGCACCAGCGCCGCGCTCCGAGCGATCAGGACCTTCCCCAACGCGACCGACCTGTCAGGGCCTTCCCCGACGTGCATCGCGCAGGGCCGGCGGCTCGCGCCGGCTGAAGCCGGCGCCACCCCCGGCAGTAATCCACAGCTGTGGATGCACCTGTGGACAGTGCCACCCGGCCCTCTGGCATGGTCATGACCGGCGGCCCCCAGATGGGCCCTGAGACGCAGTAAAACGGGCAGGAGACCACGTGAACCAGACCTCGACGCTCGACCTCGACGCCCTGTGGAAAGACAGTCTCGAGCACGTGGTGTCCGCGGTGTCCTCGCCGGCACAGCGCCAGTGGCTCAACGCCACCCACCCGGTCGGCTTCAGCGACGACACGGTGGTCCTCGCGACTCCCCACGCCTTCGCCCGCGAGTGGCTGGACACCCGGTGTGGCGAGCGGATCACCGAAGCGCTGTCCCAGGCGGCCGGGCGCGAGCTCACGGTGGTGATCACGGTGCAGCCCAACCCCGAGCCCGAACCGGACACGGTCACCGCCAGTGACGAGGGTGGGGTCGCCGCGACACCGCAACACGAGGGATCCAGCCCCGAAGAAGAGGACGGTCAGGTCGCGACAGCCGACGAGGACGGCGAGGCCGCGGAGGACCGCGTGCCGCTCGAAGCGCCCGGGCGGCCCCCCGGTCCGACGGTCGAGCTGCCCCCCCAACGCCCCGTCTCCGACGAGGTCGAGCCCGACACCCAGCTCAACTCGAAGTACTCCTTCGATGACTTCGTCATCGGCGCGTCGAACCGGTTCGCCCACGCGGCGGCGGCCGCCGTCGCCGAGCAGCCCGCCAAGTCCTACAACCCGCTGTTCATCTACGGGGGCGCCGGTCTCGGCAAGACCCACCTGCTGCACGCGATCGGTAACTACATCCGCAGCCTCTACCCACGCCTGCGGATCCGCTACGTCACGACCGAGCAGTTCACCAACGAGTTCATCAACGCGATCCGGGACGACCGCATCACCACCTTCCAGCGGCTCTACCGCCAGGCGGACGTGCTGCTGATGGACGACATCCAGTTCCTCGAATCCAAGGAACGGACCCAGGAGGAGTTCTTCCACACCTTCAACGCGCTCCACAACGCCGAGAAGCAGATCGTCATCTCGAGCGACCGCGCCCCGAAACAGATCGCTCAGCTCGAGGACCGGCTCCGCAGTCGGTTCCAGTGGGGGCTCATGACCGACATCCAGCCCCCCGACCTCGAGACCCGGATCGCGATCCTGCGCAAGAAGTCCGAGACCGACAACCTCGGTGTCTCCCCCGAGGTGCTCGAGTTCATCGCCGCGAAGGTCCAGTCGAACATCCGTGAGCTCGAGGGGGCGCTGATCCGCATCAGTGCGTTCGCGAGCCTCCAGCAGGCGCCACCGGACGAGGCCATGGCGGAGATGGTGCTCAAGGACCTCTTCCCCGAGGAGCGGGGCCATGAGATCTCGGTGCTGCTGATCAGGGAAGAGGTCGCGTACTACTTCACCCTCACCCTCGCCGCCCTCTGCTAGCCGTCACG
>JAWVZB010000159.1:0-4252 GCA_033722375.1 Nitriliruptorales bacterium
ACCTTGGGGTGGGGCAACGAGGAACCAGGGCACTTGCGACGCACTGAGTATCCGGCCACCCAGCGGAGTTGCCGTCAGCGGATTGCGCCGGTGCCCCTCGAGGTACAGCCGGCGTTGCTCTGTAGCCGACTCTGACAAGCCCAAGCCGACGCCCCCTCGCATGGTGACTGGGGGCTCCCCACCCTCAGGCATCCGTGTCGTACCAGCTGCACTTACTCGACGACCGGTCCGAACGCTAGCCGAGCACACCGCCTCGCCGTACCCGGCTGCCGGATGTTATGGGCGTCCCGCCTGCGCAGATGGACCGCGTGTAGCCACGGTTGTCGGCAGCTCCTCGGCGGATCGCCAACCCATCAGTCGGGCTCCAGCACCGCCTCAGCGACCGCTTCGCCGTTGATGCGCAGCACGACCCGGTCGCCCGCCCGCATGCGGGGCCGGGCGGTGGCGTCGACCGTGATGCGCACACGGCCGGTCGCGCCGGCGAACAACCGACGCTTCCGTTCGAGGGCGGCGCTTGCGACCACGTCGCCATCGAAGACGACCTCGACGACCGATCCCTTCGGAGCGTCGATGCCCCGCACGAGCGCATCGAGCTCATCCCCTCCGGCCACGATCTCACGTTCGATCTTGCCACCGACGTCCGGGGACGCGCTGCCGGGGACGGCCTGCCACCAACCTTCCAACGGCACCTCCGGCGGCTGGCCTACATCCACCGCAGCGTTCGGTTCGGCATCGATCCGACCATGGTGCGGCGGTTCACCGATCGGTGTTCGCTCACGCCGCTCTGCCACGAGTTCCTCCCACACCCCGAGCGGGCTGCCTCACACCCCGCCATCTACTTCGGTGAGCCCACCCTGCCCGGAGGCCTCCCCAACTCGTGGGGGGGTTCGCCCTCACCCTGGCCGGGAGGAGACGCCGAGTCTGAGGGCGAGGGATGAGACCGTGCTTGAGTCACATGGGCAGGGTGAGGATGAACTCGCTGCCGACGTCCTGTGCGGGCTGCACTTGGATGTCGCCACCGTGGGCGCGTGCTAGGCCTCGCGAGATGAACAGGCCCAGGCCGGTGCCTGGTGCGCCGGAGTCGAGGCGTTCGAACTTCTCGAAGATCCGTTCGGTGTCACCGGGTGTGACCCCACCGCCGTGGTTGCGGACCACGACCTGCGCGACCGAGTCGACGGCCGTGACGGTGATCTCGATGGGTGCCCCGGCGTCGCTGTACTTGGCGGCGTTGGACAGCAGGTTGAATACGATCTCGCGTCCCGCGGTCGGGTCGGCCAGCACGATCACCTGCTCGGGGGCGGAGACCTCGGTGGGATGCTCTGACAACAGGACCACCTCGAGGTCCGAGACGGACTCGCGTACGAGTTCAGCGAGGTCGATCTCCTGCGTGGACAGGTCCACCGTGCCCTGTTCGATGTCACGGGCCAGCCCGATGCGTTCGAGCAGCAGCAGCGCGAGGTCGCCGTTGCGCACGATCATGTCCAGGTAGCGCGCGTGCTCCTCGGGGGTGAACGAATCCTGGTGGTGGCGAGCGGTCTCGGCTGCTTGCTTGACGATCGCCAGTGGGGTGCGCAGCTCGTGGCTGACCACCGAAGCGAACTCTTGCAGGACCGACCAGGCCGGGCCCTCGTCGTCGCCCGGCCCGGTCCAGCGGTGCTCGTCTGCCATCCAACGCCCCATCTGTGTTGCAGCGTCGAGGATACATCTCGCTGGCCTTACCGTGCCATCGGAACCGAGACGTCCGACGAGGAGACGTCGGCAGACTGAAACTCGGCCCAGACTGCCGCTGCACGTAGATCCATCGGGTCTCCCCATTCACCGACTTCGGTCGCGAACGCCACGAACCGGCGTGTAGCCCGCGTCAGGGTGTCCCGAACGGGCCGCCGACTGACGAGGTCACCGAGCATGTCGTCCCCCTCCTCAAGGCGGGACCGTGCCGTCCCAGCACGGCCCCTCACGAGACTCGAGCGGTGTTCGTTATGCGTGCTGTGCGGCCATCCTCACCCCGCGCACAACCACGGTTGTCGCGCTGGGATCGAAGATCACGGGCTCGCGATCCCTGTAGCTGCGAGTGGTGGTTCCAGCGCCCCGAGCCAGGTCATGTTCTCGCCACCGCGAGACCGATCTCGATCGCCGCGGTGATGAGTGGCCCGTCGCCCGCGACCAGCACGAGTTCTGGACTGGCAAGCTGCCCGGCTGCTGCGAGGTGGACGGCGTCGTAGGCCCGGAGGCCGTGCTCTTGGGCCAGGTCGCCGGCGCGCCGAACCAGGACGTCATCGACATCCATGGGGTCCAGCTGCGCGTAGAGGGAGTCGATGTCGGCAACGAGTCCGGGCAGCTGCTTTCCGGTGATCCGCCCCGTTCGCTCCGCCTGCGCGATGGCGGCTCGGGCCTCGGCGTAGATGAGCGGAACAGAGACAAGATGGTCCGCTTCGTCCCAGAGGCGTCCCGCGATCTCAGATCCCGGCTCCTCGAGGACGAGGGGGATGAGTGCCGAAGTGTCGAAGTACGCGATCAACGCCGCTGGTCCGCGACCAGCTCACTCACCGAGCCGCGAGCCTTGACCCGCTTCCGCGGGCGCGTCCGCTTGGCAACCTTCGATGGCTCGATGAGGCCCTCGGCGACCAGGCGGTCGTAGGGGCGCGGCTGCTCGATCGGCACCACCCTCGCCACGGCGGTGCCGCGGTCCGTGACGATCACCTCTTCCCCGTCACGCACGCGCTCGAGGTACTTGCTGAGGTGATCGCGCAGCTCTCGAATGCCCGCCTCGGCCATACTGCTCTCCTTGTAGCCACATTGCCTATGCGATTGTAGCCACATCACTCTTCCCATGGTGGGGGCTCTGTCGCGGCCGCGGAAGCATCGCGAGGAGCTCCTGCTCGTCCAGGCGAACCCGCGGCGCGGGCTGCCGTGGGCCGTCTTGCTTCTCTGTCGCGGGCCGAGGCTCCTTCGGCTTCTGCGATCGAGTGAGTTCCCGCTGGACGAGCTCGCCGAGGTAGTCGGCGATGCTCCGCCGCTTCCGCATTGCGAGGGTGCGGAACTCGATCCACTCGTCGTCCCTGACGTTCACGCGGGCGGCCTGCTGGCCACGGCTCATCGGTCATCTCCTGGTCGTGGGACGGGCGGGCGCTTCCGCGGAAGCGCCGTCAACGCGTTGACGCGTCGACGTGCGCACTCGGGTGCAAGATGCTGTGAGGCGCGAGAGAGGTCAGGTCGGGAGGGGTCTGGAAGGAGGTCGGGGGCTGGGTCCGCAGATGGTCGGGTGGTGGGTCTGAAGGTCTGGGATGGGTCTGGGTGATGGGATCGGGAAGGGCGACGGGGATGGAGGTCAGCGGGCATCGCGGTCCCGGTAGACGTTTGAGGTGCTGCACACGCAGCGCCTGGAGCGGGATGCCGCCCAGCGCCGGCTCGAAGTACCGGGCGATGCGCCGGCGGTAGTTGACCCACGTGCTCGGCTCGAGCTGGCTTCGCTGGACCTCGAGCCAGCGCGACAGGTACTCCCCGACCGTGATGTCGTTGGGCATCACGTGCGCCCCGCGGGCGATCTCCGCGAGCCGCAGCGCCAGGTGGTCCTCGGCGGCCGCCTTGCTCGGGAAGCCACCCTTCGACCGCTGCCGACGTTCGCGGCGGACCTCGACGGGCTCGCGGCACTCCGGGCAGCGCGACCGGGCGCTCCCGCCCCAGCTCTTCCAGTCACACGACGAGCAGCGCGTGCGGGGCTGCTCGCCGACGTCGAACACCGCGGTCCAGGTCTCGCCGCGCTTGTAGACGTGTCCTCTCATGTCTGGCCTCCTCGTCATCCATGGAGGCCGCTTTCGGGCGGTTCGTGTGACACGTGAACGCGTCGACGTTGTGGACGACGCCGGATCCGACGACGTGACCGATGCCAGGACGCTCGTTAGCAAACCGTTAGCAAGCGCCCCGCCGACGGCACCTCACAGGCACCTCACAAGGACCTCACAGCGGAGCCTTGTTAGGTGCCCTGACCTGGGGTTTCACCGACCTGACGACGGTCGACCGGATGGTGGGCCCGCCAGGGATCGAACCTGGAACCAACGGATTATGAGAGCGAAGCAAGACGTCCGATGCTGACCGAATCCGTCTGAATCTTCGACATATCCACAACTGCGGGACCATTCCCGATCGACCTTGTCTCACCCCATCCGTAGGGTCGGCTGTCAAGTTGGCTGTCGGAAGGCTGAACATGGCGAAGCGGCGAGGACACGGCGAGGGCTCGATCTACCAACGAAGC
>JAWVZB010000160.1:0-4057 GCA_033722375.1 Nitriliruptorales bacterium
ACGAGCGCACCCTGGACCCCCTGAGCTCGACCCAGATCTGGATCGCCGCCGACGCCGCGGTCGCCGAGATCAACGACCAAGTCCTGGCCCGCGTCATCGGGAACCTCCAGGAGCGGACCAGCGAGTTCACCGACGAGCTGAACACCGCCAGCGACCAGCTCGAGCGGATCCGCTCGGCGCTGGACCGTGACGACGCCCAGACGATCCAGTCGGTCGCATCCACCGTGGCCAACCGGTTCGAGGACCTCGCCGACTTCCTGTCGCGGGGCGGCTTCATCGTCGGCAGGCTCGGCCTCGGGGAGGACGCCGAGCGCTACGAGGAGTCGCTGCGCACCGGCGCCGAGCTGCTCCGGGACCTCTCCGCCACGGACCTGCCGACGCGACTGGACGAGGCCGCAGCCACCCTCGCCGAGCTGCAAGAAGCCGCCGGCGAGCTGCGTGACCTCAACCCCCAGATCGCGGTGACCCCGTTCACCTCGGAGGTGCAGAGCGCCACCCCGGTGCGGGTCACCCTCACCCGCTACTACGCGCCGGGGATCGTGGCGCTGATGCTCCAGCACATCGCCATCACGTTCGCTGCGCTGTCACTCGTACGCGAACGCGAGCGCGGCACCACCGAACTGCTCCGGGCCGGACCCGCGAGTCTCACCGAGCGGCTGACGGGCAAGTGGGTGGCCTTCACGCTGCTGGGCGCAGCGCTCGCGGCGGCGCTCACCGCCGCCGTCATGACCGCCTTCGGGGTCCCCGCCCCCGCGAACTGGCCGCTGTTCGTGCTGCTGGTGCTGCTGGTCCTGACCGCATCCGTGGGCTACGGCTACCTCGTGGCGGCCGCGGCCTCGAGCGATCGGCAGGCGGTGCAGTTCTCGATGCTGCTGTTCCTCACCACGATCTTCTTCGCGGGTCTGTTCATGCCGCTCGACCGGATCGACCTGCCGATCGAGGCGATCTCGTGGCTGCTGCCCGCGACCTACGGCACCGCGGGGATGCAGCAGCTCATGCTGCTCCAGCAGGATCCCCAGCCGCTGCTGCTCGGCGGGATCGCGGTCATGGCCGTGGCGTTGTTCGCTGCCGGCCGGCTGGCGCTCGGCATCCTCGACCGACGCCGCTGACCGCACAGCAGGCGGCGAGGCCACACCCCCGACTGCTGCCTGGCGTCCGCACCTCGTGTGAGCTGTGCGCTGTCCGGACGGCCGGGAGGAACCGCGGAGGTGGTTCTCGAATCACTGAGAGAGCCACCAGAAGGACCTGCTGTGCGTCTCCAGCGCGTGTGGACCATGCTTGCCGTCGTCTCGGCCTTGCTCGCCGTCATGGCGACCCCCGCCCTGCCCCACCCCGGCGAGGGTGGCCCGCTGACCGAGGAAGGGGAGATCGACGCCCGCCATCACCTCCAAGAGATCGGCTTCCACGAACTCCTCGGCAACGGCTTCAACACCGACGTGTGGGCCTGGGCGAGCGACGACCGGCTGTTCGCGACGTCGGGGACCTGGGGGACCCTCACCGGCTCGGCCGACACGGGCGAGGAGTGCCCGTCGGAGACCGACGATCCCTCGGATCCGAGCAAGTCGGGCGTGAAGATCATCGAGGCCACCGATCCCGCCAACCCCGAGCTCGTCGCGACGATCGGGACCGTGAACGGCTCGTCGAACAACGACATCAAGGTCCTGACCGACGTGTCGACCGACGCGTTCGAAGGGGACATCCTCGCCCACAGCCTCGAGCCGTGCGGCGCGAACCTCGGTGTCGCGCTGGTCCCCGGCGCCGACGAGTTCCCCAAGCCCCAGACCGGCTTCGAGCTCTACGACGTCAGCGACCCGACCGCCCCCGCGCACCTCGGCACCTACAACAACGGTGGCTTCGGGACCCACAACCTCTACCTGTTCGACCGCCCCGACCTCGGCAAGGCCTACTCGGCGACGGTCTTCAACGACGGAGACCTCTCCGAGAGCGACTACGTCGGGTTCGTCCAGATCGTGGACATCACCGACCCGACCTCACCGACCATGGTCGCCGACTGGAGCCTCGCGGACGCCGAGAGCCAGGGCGGCCCGACCTTCGACGAGCTCTGCCAGATCCGTGGCGAGCATCTGCCGTCCTGCAACCTGCACGACGTGTGGGTGTCCGACGACGGGACCATCCTCTACGCCTCCTACTGGGATGCCGGGCTCGTGCTGCTCGACATCAGCGACCCGGCCGACCCGCAGTTCATCGGGCAGGTCCAGCCGGGCGGCACCGACAACGAGGGCAACACCCACGTCGCCGTCCCCTACCACCTCGACGGCAAGCACTACGTGATCGTCGGTGACGAGGACTTCGTCGGGCCGGGCCCCGTCCCCCACGTCATCGTGAACGAGACTCCTGAGGGCGCCGCCGTCAGCCAGGGCGAGCAGTTCCCCGGTACCGAGCAGTCCGACACCCTTCGCTTGTCCGAGGTCGCCCCGCTCGGTCCGGGCGCCGCGCTCGAAGCCGACGCTCCCGATGTCTGCACCTTCACCGGCGCCGGCGCGACCGGGGCCACCCTCGACGGTCCCTGGTTCGGGGTGGTGCGCCGCGGCACCTGCCCGTTCCAGACCATGGTCTCCAACGCCGAGGCCGCCGGCGCCGACGGGGTGATCATCGTCAACAACGAGGCCGGCCGGACCTCCGGGTTGGCCGCCGGCAACATCCCGGCGCTCATGATCGAGCAGGAGCCCGGCGACCGCCTCATGGAGGCCACCTCGCCCACCAGCAGCGACGTCAAGGTCACGCTGGACCTGCTGCCCGCCGAGGACATCAACCCCTGGGGCTTCATCCGGATCGTCGACGTGACCAACCTCGACGACCCGTCCACCTGGAAGCAGGTGTCGACCTTCAAGGCCCCGTTCGTGGACACATTCGAGGGGCAGGGTCCCGACAACGTCTACAGCGCCCACAACCCGCTGGTCGGACCCGACGGCCGCATCTACGTCGCTTGGTACACCGACGGTGTCCGGGTGCTCGAGCCCTCCGGTGACGCTTCGGTGTTCGAGGAGGCCGACTGGTTCGTGCCGCTGCCGGAGGACCACGAGGACGACAACGACACCGACCCGCACGGCCGGTTCCCCGCCAACGAGGGCTTCTGGGGCTCGATGGCGATCGAACACCCCACCACTGGCGACCTGCTCGTGTTCAACTCCGACGTCAACCGCGGGATCTACATCCTCGGCTACCCCGACGAGACCGCCGGCGGGACGACCGATGGTGACGCCGCCGCCGACAGCGGGATGCTCCCCGACACCGGGGGCGGGGCGGCGCTCGTCGGGACCGTGCTGCTCGGGCTGGCGTTCGGCGCGGCCCGCCGCCGGGACTGACCGTGAGGGCTGACCGGAGCTGGAGCGGGCCCGCTCCGCCAGGAGGCTCAGCGCGTTAGGTTGGCCTCCTCTGCGGAGGTGTCATCGATGGTCATGCCCAACGCGTCCTACTCGATCACCATGCGGGTCCACCTCGACGCCGCCGATCAGAAGGCGCTCGGACGAGCGACGACCGCCGTTGGTGAGGCTGGCGGGGCGGTCACCGCGGTCGACTTCGTCGAGTCGTCTGGCGACCGGCTCGTGGTGGACATCACCGCGAACGCCTCCGACTCCGAGCACGCCTCGACCATCGAGGAGACCGTCGAGGCCGCGGAGGGCGTCACCGTCCACCGCTCGAGCGACCGAACGTTCCTCATGCACCTCCGCGGGAAGCTCGAGGTCCGCTCGACCGTGCCGCTCAAGACCCGCGACGACCTGTCGATGGCCTACACGCCGGGCGTCGCCCGGGTCTGTCAGGCGATCGCGGAGCGGCCCGAGGACGCGAGCCGGCTGACCATCAAGGGCAACAGCGTGGCGATCGTCACCGACGGGTCGGCGGTGCTGGGCCTTGGGGACATCGGCCCCGAGGCGGCTCTGCCGGTGATGGAGGGCAAGGCGCTGCTGTTCAAGCACTTCGCCGACGTCGACGCCTGGCCGGTCTGCCTCTCGACCAGCGAGCCCGACGAGATCATTGCGACGGTCGAGGCCATCGCCCCGGTCTACGGCGGGATCAACCTCGAGGACATCGCCGC
>JAWVZB010000161.1:0-4026 GCA_033722375.1 Nitriliruptorales bacterium
CGCCATCTCGTCGGCGGCCTTGTTGGTGAAGGTGATCGCGAGGATCTCGAAGGGGCTGACGCCCTTCTCGCGGATGAGGTAGGCGATGCGGTGGGTCAGCACCCGGGTCTTGCCCGACCCGGCGCCGGCGACGACCAGCACCGGCCCCTCGGTGGCCTCGACAGCCTGCCGCTGGGCGGGGTTGAGGTCGGCGAGCAGGTCGGTCACGGGCTGCTTCCGGTTCGTCGCGTGGGTCGAACGTCAGTTCTCAGCGAGGGTAACGCGAGCCCCCGACAGCGACCCCCAACTCCCCGGTGCGGACCGCGACCTCGGCGTCGCCATCTGCACCCCAGACAAGGGGGCCGCGGGCTACTGCTCGGAACAAGGCCTCGTCACGGGGAAGTCCGCCGCTGTTCTGCCGACGTACTCCCCGGCGAGCAGCCGCTCCCCCAGGTCGGCCCCGGGGTCGGGGGCGTAGACGTAGGCGTGGCGGGGCGTCTGGCGGGAGACGTCGCCGAGGTAGCGCCGGCGACGCAGGCCCTCCTCGTAGAGGACCGTCACCTCCTCGACCGACTGGACCAGCCCGGCGCGCGTCAGGTCACCGGTGACGAGCGCGTCCTCGATGGCGCTGTGGAGCGGGTACTGGTTCATCCACCCGGCGATCCAGAAGTGGTTGGGGGGCGACTCGCCGTCGAGGTGCTTGCGCATCTCCTCGTAGGCCTTGGCCTGGTGGTCGAGCGGCGGGTAGGGGTCGATGCGGATGAACTGCTGGGAGAGGAAGGTCCGCACAGCCTCGTCTTCCACGTTCCGCGGAACGAACGTCGGGGCGGTGCCGACCATCCAGCCGTCCCAGCCGCGCTCGGCGAGGTCGCCGGCGAGTTCGGTGACCTGGTCGGGCGGGGCGGCGACGACCACGACCTCGGGAGCGACCTCCTCGATCAGCTCCACCGCCTCAGAGACGCCGCCATCCGGGGTGACGGCGACGGCGTGCTCGCTGCGGAGGAAGGGCGCGCGGTGGATCTCCACCCAGCGCTCCACCCCGGCGACCACGTCCTCGCCGTGGCGGTCGGGGGTGTGTGCCACGACGACGTGCTCGATCGGGGTCTCGCCGCCGAGGAGCTCGCGCGTGTAGTCGAGGCCGTTGAGCGCCTGGAGGCAGTACGGGAGGCCGGTGTCGGCGACGACAGCCTCGAACGGCCAGCCCGACCACCAGTCGAGCGGCACGGTGACGAGGTCGTGCTCCTTGTAGGTCTTGAGCGCCTCGACGTTGGCGGTGGTGCCCTGCGACAGCCCGAGCGCGAGGACCTCCTCCTGGAGCTCCTCGACGGCTGCGAGGTGCGGGTCGACCTCGCCGTGGTTGTTCATGACGTGGCTCGTCAGGTCGACGTCGTAGCGGGCGGGGCGGCCGTCGTGCGGAGCACCGAAGATCCCGCCCCGCTCGTTGACGGCCTTCCAGAACGCCTGCGCGCCGGCGAGCGCGGCCTCACCCATGGCGGAGTGGGGGCCCGACCGGTCGACGATCGCGCCGAGGTGGATGCAGCCGTTGTCGGGGTTGGCGTGCTCGCCCGGGCACGGCTCCTCGGTCACGCCGACGTCGGTGATGACCTGGCGGGCGGGGCGGTCCGGTGTCGCGGCAGGTGCCGCACCGAGGCCGGGGTCGCCCGTGACGGCCCCGACGGTGCAGGCGCTCGTGAGAACGGCCGCGACGACCAGGACGTGGATCGTCCGGCCGAGCCCCCGTGTGCTGCGCTCGTCGTCCACGCTCAGCTGATGAAGCGGATCGTCATCGGGTAGCGGTAGTGCTCGCCGTTGTTGGCCTTCACCGCCGCCACGATCGTGAGGATGATCCACGCGATCGCGACGATCGCGATCAGCACGAAGCCGATGAGCACGAACATGAGGATCACCGAGACCACGAGCGCGATGAGGAAGGTGAGGTTGAAGTTCAGCGCCTCCTTGGCGTGCTCGGCGACGAAGGGGTCCTCGTCGCGCTTGACGAGCCACACCACGAGCGGGCCGACGAACGCGATCGCGAGCCAGGCGCCGACGAACGCGGACAGGTGCGCTCCCATGGCCCAGGTGCGCGAGTCCGAGCGCCCCGGTCCCGACGGCGGCTGCTCGCGGTGGGGTGGCTCGGGCGGGCCGGAGGAGGGCGGCTGCGACGGCGGAGGGGGAGGTGGCTGGTCACTCACGCGCTCGTGCCTTCGTCGACGTCACGACGAGCCTAACGACGCCGAACGACCCCGGGCTGGTCACTCGTCGAGGGTGACCAACTCGTCGCAGGGAGCCGAGACATCGAGCTCCTCGGCGGTGGACCCGGTGAACAGCCGCTCCATCGCGGTCAGCCCGGATGGGTTGGCGGCGTCGGGGCGGGAGACGGTCGCGGCACGACCGGTCTGCGCGTTGCTGTCGCCGGCGAAGTTCCCCGCGCCCTCGGGCAGCGCCCCGCGGTAGTCGACCGACTCGAGCTCGGTGACGGCAGCGAGCAGCCCCTCGCGGGTCAGGTCCCCGTTGGCGGCCGCAGCCTCGAGCGCCGCGAGCAGCGGGTAGGACGACACCCACCCGGCCAGGTACTGGTCGTTGCCGGCCACGTCATCCAGCGCGGCGCGCAGGTCGTTGAACGCCGCGACGTCGGCCCCCCAGTGCCCGCCCCACGGCGTGACGTGCCAGTAGCGCTCGGCCAGCACATCGAAGTCGGGGTGCTCTACCAGCGCGGCCTGCCAGGTCGGGCTGAGCCCGATGAACCGGTCGTCGAACCCCCCGTCCGCGGCACCGACCACGATCGGGGCCAGGTCGCGGTCGCTGACGGCCATCAGCACCACGTCGGGCTCGTGCTCGAGGATCGTCGCGACGGTGGACGCCACCTCGCCACCGTCGGCCGTCGGCGTCTGGGGGACGGCGATGAACTCGACGTCGTTGGCCTCGGCCCACAGCTTCGCGCCCGCCGCCCCGTCCCGGCCGTACTCGTCCGGCCCGTAGACCGCCATGAGCGGGGCGGGGTCCCGCTCGGCGCGGTCGACCCAGTAGTCCAAGGCGCTGATGGTCGCGAGGCAGTACGGGGCGCCGGACTCGACCATGACGTCCTCGAACGCCCACGTCGACGGACGCAGGATCGGGGCGGCGACAACGCCTCGTTCACGGAGCTGGTCGAGGATGGCGTCGGTGGCCTGCTCGCCGAGGGTGTGGGCGAGGGCAAGGACGTTGGGTTCGATCTCCCCGAACAGCTCCACCTGGGTGTCGGGGTCGCCAGCGTTGTCGCGGGTGTACTCCGCAACGTTCACCTCGTACCGGCCCGCGATCCCGCCCTGCTCGTTCACGTGACGCCAGAACGCGTTCTGGGCGCGGGTCACCGCCTGCCCGAGTCCTGCCAACGGCCCCTGGGTGAGGTCGGAGAGGATGCCGAGGTAGATGCAGCCCTTCTCGGCGTCGATCGAGTCGGGGCACGGCTCCTCGGTCACCCCGACGCCCGTTTGCAGTTCCTCGGTGGGTGATGCCGCGCCCTGCGTCGCCGTCGCTTCCTCAGTGGTGGCGGTCGGACTCGGCGTTGCACTGCCGCCCTCGTCACCGTCCTCGCCCGAACAGGCCGCGACCAGCAGCGCACAGACAGCCAGGGCGACGGCGAACCGTCGGGGCGTGGGCAAGGGGTGGCCTTCGATCGGTGGAAGGAGGGGCGGGGCGGCCACACCCCCGCGCAGCCGCTGTTCCCGCACAGCGGCCCACGAGGATAGCCGCGGCTGGGGAGTCGGAGTCCAAGACCTACTCGGTCCGTACGACACCAAGCGTCGTGCGCCCGTCACCGTCCCAATCGCCTGGCACGGGAAGATCCGTCGACCGGCCGTAGGTCACGACTCGATCTGCAGCTCCACCGCGGATGTCATCGACGAGATACCACGTCGCTCCGCGGCGAACGCCGATCTCATCACGACCGTCGGAGTCCCAATCACCAACGACGGGGATGTCGCTCGAGCGACCGAACGTGACCACGATCTCGGCGGGACCACCTCCCGGACTGTTCCGCAGGTACCAAGTCGCACCGCGTCGAACGCC
>JAWVZB010000162.1:0-3880 GCA_033722375.1 Nitriliruptorales bacterium
CACCGCTGGCGCTACGAGCTCGAGCCGCTCGGCGACGGTGACCGCACTCGCGTGACCGAGACCTTCGACTGGTCCACCGCGCTGTCGGAGAAGTACATCGAGTGGTTGCGCTGGCCCCAGCGGCACGCCCCGCACATGGAGCAGACCCTCGAGCGGCTGGACGTCCACGTCTCCACGCCGTAGGAGCGTCCCCGGCTGCGGGGCCGATCGAGGCTGGTTGCGTCAGCATCTGGACCCAGATCGGTGTTCATGAGCGAACCCCCTGCCCGTCGGAGGCAGGGGGTTCGATCGAGCGTTGGTGGTCGTCTCAGCCGCGGAACCGGCGCAGGCCCTCACCGCTCAGGAGCGCGGCGAGTCCCATGAGCCCGAGCCCGAGGCCGCCACCGGTGAACGGCAGCTCGCCACGGGAGCTCGAGGCCGGAGCTGGCTCGTCGGCGTCCTCGCGGGTCTGGGTGCCCGACAGGACCTCGGTGTCGTCCTGCGACGAGCTCGCAGCCGCCTGGAACCCGTCAGCCTGGACGTTGTCGTCCAGCGCGGCGAGGTCGATCACTCCGGCGGAGCCATCCTCGCTGACGCTGATGGCGCCCTCACCGGTCTCGTCGGCGTAGACGCACGAGAGGCGGAGCAGCGGATCGGCCGGCAGCTCGCAGCCGCCGTCGAACTGTTCGTCGGAGCCGATCTCGTTGCCGTTGAGGCTCACGAGGAACGAGTCACCCTCGCCCTCGGAGTTGGTGTAGGCGCGGAGCAGCTCCGCGTGGAGCTCACCGTCGCCGAGATCGATCGTGGCAGCGGAGCTCTCGGCCTCACTGCCGTCGTTGGTCGCGGACGAGCGGGACGAGACCAGCTCGATGTAGGCGGTGTCCTCGTCGACGATGGTCACGCGTGCGAGGTGTGCCTCGGACTCCGCGTTGCCGTCTTCGTCGACCTCGGCTTCCCACGGGGCGACGCTGGCGCTACCGAGCTCGGTGTCGCCGGTGCCCACGAGTTCACCGGAGGACGAGCCTTCGCCTTCCTGACTACCGCCGGAGACGGTCTCGCCGCCGACCTCGAGCGCGGTCGCGGTGGCTTCGCCGTCGTCCTCGGTGGTCGCGGTGGTCTGGGAGACGATGACCTCGTCCTGGATGTTGAGCGCTTCCGCTTCGCTGGTCGACTCACTGTCGTCGTCGACGGTCGTGGCAGCGATGCTGCCGATCGCGAGCGGGAGTGCTGCGAGCGTGATGAGTAGTTGGCGTTTCATCGGTCGTACCTCAGGGGTGGGGGTGTTGGGGACTGGAGAACGGAAGAACGGAACGTGCGTGGACGGCCGCTCTCCGTTCGATTCCGAAGATGGGCCTCACGCTGCGCGTTGGAGCCTCGACGCGGCGTCCGAAGGGGCGAGATCCAGGGGGGATAACTAGTCCCCCTTCGTCCATCCGCTGCCCACACGGAGTAGGGGGTTGTACGAAGAGTCGGGACCGAGGCCGTACCCCTAGCAGGCCGGTTCTGCGGCCTCGTCGGACGGCGCCGGACCGTCGACGGTCCGGGTCGGGTCGACGTAGAGGATCCCGCTGTGCACCACCGCGGGGTGCTCCCGGAGCGAGTCGGCCCCCCCGAGCCCTCGCCCCGTCAGGCTCCACACGCGACCGTCGTCACCTTCGAGGTGTCGTGACTCCTCGCAGTAGACGAGCCCGAGCGCGGTGGCGTCGGCGAACACCCGGATCCGCCCCGCCGCCCCGACCGCGACCGCGTCGAGGTCGTCGAGCACGGTGAGGTCGCCGACCATCTCGACCGGACCCACCTGCACGAACGGGTCGCCGGGGGGATCGTCGCCAGCCGTGAGGAAGACCAGACCGGCGATCAGCACGACCGCGCCGGCGACGATCGATGCGACGATCCACTGCACCCCGAGCGGGGCGCGCAGCACGATCTTGCGGGCGCGTTTCGCCGCCCGACCGGGGAGGTAGCCGCTGGGCCCGAACTCCGGGTTCGGCACCGGCCCGTCGGGCACCTGCTCCGCGTCGTCGCGACTCGAACGGTCCTCGGGACGGTCCTCGGGAGGCTCGTCCGTCACGGTGCACCCGCCGGACGCCAGCGCTCACGGCGTCCGGCCACGAGCTTCCCACCGTCACGGTCGTCGAGCTCCGCGAGGTGGCGAGCGACCGCCTGCCACGCGGCCGCCACCGGGTCAGGGACGTCCTCGGCCACGACCTCGTCGGCGATCCCGAGCTCGTGCAGCTTCGCCGCGGTCGGCTGGAGCAGCGCCGCCACCTCCGGCGCCTTCGAGGCGTCGCGATGGAGGATCGCGGCCGCACCCTCGGGAGCGATGACCGAGAAGATCGCGTGCTCCTGGATCAGCAGCCGGTCGCCGACCGCGAGCGCCAGCGCCCCGCCCGATCCCCCTTCACCGATGACGAGGCTCACCGCCGGCACGGGCACGTCGAGGAGCACCTGGAAGGTCCGGGCGATGTGGTGGGCGATCCCGCCCGCTTCGCTGGCCGCAGACGCGTCGGCGCCCGGCGTGTCCACCAGCGTCACCAGCGGCACCCCCAGCCGCCCCGCCAGCCCGATCCCACGCCAGGCCTTGCGGTAGCCGCCCGGGCTGACACGCCCCTCCGCGCGGGTCGTGTCCATGCCGACCACCACGACCGGGCGGTCCTCCAGGCGAGCCAGGGCGACCCGGATCGTCGGGTCGTCACCGCCGGACCGGTCGCCGCGCAGCTCGAACGCCACGTCCAGCGCCCCGAGGAAGTCGGGTGTCCGCGGTCGGTCGTCGGCGCGGGACGCTTCGACCTCGCCCCACGCGTCCTGCGGCTGGACAGGAGCGGGGCGGGGCGTGTCGTCGTCCGCGCGGGCGGCCTGTCGGTCCCCGTCGGCCTGGGCGTGGCGACCCGGCCAGGCCAGGACCCGGGCCAGCACCGCGGGGAGGTCGGGGCGGGCCACCACGGCGTCGACCAGCCCCGCCGCCAGCGCCCCGCGCGCCGTGTGCGAGCCCTCGGGCAGCGGTCCGCCGGTCATCGCCTCGGCGACGCGGGGGCCGGCGAACCCGATCGTCGCACCGGACTCGGCCAGCACCACGTCGGTGAGGTTGGCGTGGCTCGCGAACACGCCACCGGTGGTGGGGTCCCGCAGCACGCTCACGGACACGAGCCGCGCCTCGCCGTGCCGTGTCAGCGCCACGCTGGTCGCCGCCATCTGCACGAGCGACGCCATGCCCTCCTGCATCCGCGCCCCGCCGGTCGCGGGCAGCAGGACCACCGGCAGGCCGGCGTCGGTGGCGTGGTCGATCGCCGCGGCCACCGTCTGGCCCACTCCGCTCGACATCGACCCGCCGAGGAAGCGGAAGTCCCAGACCACCGCCACCACCTCGGGTCCGGAACCGCCGAGCGGGCCGCGGACGGCCAGCACCGCCTCGTCGATCCCGGTCTCCTCGCGGGCGGCCTCCCGCCGCTCGGGGTAGTCGGGCCATCCCAGCGGGTCCGCGTCGGCGGCGACGCTCGCCAGCCGGCGCGCGCCAGGCAGCAGCCAGTCGGTGAGCTCGCGGGCCCCGATCCGCTGCGCGGTGCCGCACGCCCCGCACCAGCCGGGCGTGCCGGTGTCCGTCTCGGTACCGCAGTTCGGGCAGGTCACTGCCGTCCTCGTACGTGGGGCGTCGGGGCAGGGACGCTACCCCGGCTGGACGAAGGTCCCCTCGTCGGGGGCCGGTCGCGCCCAGCCGGTGACTATCCTCGTCGGTCGGAAGCGTCGACTCAGGAGGCGAACGCCGTGGCGATCCGTGTGGTCGTGGCCAAACCGGGGCTCGACGGCCACGATCGGGGCGCCAAGGTGGTCGCGCGTGCCCTGCGTGACGCCGGGATGGAGGTCATCTACACCGGCCTCCACCAGACCCCCGAGCAGATCGTCA
>JAWVZB010000163.1:0-3854 GCA_033722375.1 Nitriliruptorales bacterium
ACCGCCCAGGGCATGTTCGTCGACTTCCCGACCGTCCAGCGCAGCTCGCGGATGAAGGTCCCGTTCGGGATCGCGCAGATGGGGAAGTCGTTCCGCAACGAGATCACCCCGGGCAACTTCATCTTCCGGACCCGCGAGTTCGAGCAGATGGAGATGGAGTTCTTCGTCGAGCCCGGCAGCGACGAGGAGTGGCACCAGTACTGGATCGACGAGCGCATGAACTGGTACGTCGACCTCGGGATCCGGCGCGAGAACCTGCGCATCCGCGAGCACGGAGCCGACGAGCTCAGCCACTACGCCAAGCGCACCGTGGACGTCGAGTACTTCTTCCCCGACGACTCGATGGGGTGGTCCGAGCTCGAGGGCATCGCCAACCGCACCGACTTCGACCTCAAGGCGCACGAGAAGGTCAGCGGGCAGGACATGACCTATTACGACCAGCCCAACGACCACCGCTACCACCCCTACGTCATCGAGCCGGCGGCCGGCGCCACGCGCGCGACGCTCGCGTTCCTCTACGACGCCTACCGCGTCGACAAGGCCCCTGACGCCGACGGGAAGATGCAGGAGCGGGTGGTGTTGAAGCTCGACCCCCGGCTCGCGCCCTACAAGGTCGCGGTGCTGCCGTTGTCGAAGAAGGACGAGCTGCGTCCCACGGCTCGGGAGGTGTTCGATCTGGTCAAGCAGGAGTGGATGACCGAGTACGACGAGACCCAGTCGATCGGTCGCCGCTACCGCCGCCAGGACGAGATCGGGACCCCGTACTGCATCACCGTCGACTTCGACACGATCGACGACCGGGCCGTCACCGTCCGCGACCGCGACACCATGGAGCAGGACCGCATCCCGATCGACAACGTGGTCGACTACCTGAAGGACCGGTTGCCACGCTCGGCCTGACGCGCCTCGCCATCAGCGGTGGCGGGCCCAGGGATCGCGCTTGGACAGTTCGTCGGGGCCGTTGCGCGCCCGGTCGGCGACGAGCACCTGCACGTCGGACTCGATCCGAGCGACGTGCGCGAGCAGCCCTGCGATCGCGCGCACCAGGAACGCCGCGATCATCAACATCGCCCCGATCGCGAACGTGAGGACCCAGGCCACCACCGCCAGTGCGGGTTCGCCGTCGCGGTAGAGGAGCGCCCCCGCGACGACACCCGCTAGCCCGCCGGCGTAGGCCAGGCTCTGCGCGACCGCAGCAGCGCCCGAGAGATCACGCGGTGTCGGAGCCTTGTCCATGCGGCCATCGTGACACGTCCGCGACAGATGTGCACGCAGGAACCACGACTGCCGGGTTCCGGGGGGCAGCGCCGCTACGATGGCGGTAGCAGGCAGGGAGGTCGCGTGGGTTCGGAGTCGAGCTGGGACGAGGCACTGGCCCGCCTCGAGGACGTCCTGCTCGAGCTCCCCGATGAACGTGCGCTCCCCGGTCTGGACGAGATCCTCGAACGGGCCGGCGTTTCCGAGGAGTTCCTCCGCGGCGACGAGCGTGCCGCCAAGGTCCTCCACGAGGCCATCGTCGGACGCCCCCTCAGCTCGGTGGACGAGGTCGCGAGCCTCAAGCTCGAGGTGGAGCTGCTCACGCTCGAGGTCGAGGTGCTGACGGCCCGGCTGACCGACGACAGCGCGAGCCGCGAGCAGATCGAGGCTGCGGTCAGGCGCCTCGGCGAGGTCCGGGGCCGCCTCGAGGAGCTCCAACAGGACCTGTAGCGCCGATCAGTCGCCGTCGGGGCCGGGGACGTCGGCGAGGTCGTGGCCGGTCCACCGTTCGAACGCCGTGCGCTGCGTCTCGGAGGGATCCGGGACGGCCGTCAACTGGCGGGCGGGGCGGGGGGAGCCGAGCTGGACCTCCAGCCGGAGCACCCGTGGACCGCGCGAGACGGTCGCGTCGACCTCGTCGCCTTCGGCGTACCTGCGCAGGACGGCATCGAACTCGTCGGCGCCCACCGTCAGTCCGTCGATCGCGAGCAGCCGGTCGCCGCCGGTGAGCCCGGCGTCCCAGGCTGGGCCGTCACGCAGCACGTGTGAGATGACCACCCCCCGTTCGTCGTCGCTGGTCTCGATCCCGAGGTCCGGTGGGGGCGGCGCGTCGGTGTCCTTCTCGGTGATCTCGAGACCGACGACGTCGAGGAGGTCCTCGATGGGTGGGAGCTCGGTGCCGGACACGTGCCGCTCGAAGAAGTCCGAGAGGTCCCGGCCGGCGACCTCCGCCACCGCCGCTTCGACGTCTGGCTCCGTGTAGCCGTCGGGACTGCCGCCGAAGCGGCTCCACAGGAGCCGCAGCGCCCCGTCGAGCCCTGGGCCGTCGGGATCCTCGGCGCGGATCAGGAGATCGAGGCTCCAAGCGAGCAGCGCCCCGTGCCCGTAGTAGTTGACGCCGACGTTGGGGGTGTTCTCGTCGCGGAGGTAGAGCTTGATCCAGGCCTCGTAGCTGGCCTGGCGGACCGACTGGTACGCCGCTCCCGGGGTGCGGGTGACCTTCTCGATCAGCTCCATCTGGGAAACGAGGAACCGCTCGAGCTCCCAGACGCCGGCACGGAGCGCCAGCAGGTCGTCGTAGAAGTCCGTCCATCCCTCCGCGACCCACAGCGACGTCGTGTGCGTCGGCTGGGTGAGGTCGGGGCGGGTGAGTGCTGCGGGTACGAGCCGTTTCACGTTCCACAGGTGGAGGTACTCGTGCGCCACGAGCCGCTGGAAGCGGGCGTACTTGTCCGGCTCGCGGGTCTGGGGGACGGGGAACATGAGCACCGCCCCGTCGCGATGCTCGAGCCCACCGCCGCCGGCCGCACTGTCCCAGCCGACGCACAGCAGGGTGTAGCGCTCGGTCGGCAGGTCCCCGTCGAGCAACCTGACCGCTGCCTCCCCGATCGCGGCGCAGTCGTCCGCCACCCGGTCGAGCGGAGGCGGGGGGCCGTGTCCGGCCCAGACGAACCGGTGCGGCACGCCCCCCACCTCGTAGTCGACGTGGGGGAAGTCTCCGACCTCGAAGGCTGAGTCGACGAGGTGATCGAAGTCGTCGGCGACGTAGGTGTCGTCCTCATCGCCGCCGGTGAGCAGGGACCAGACGGGGTCTTCGACCTCGTCGAACGCGACGACGTGGGTGCGGTCGCGGCAGCCGTCGACCAGCAGGAACGTCGCTGCGGGGATCAGCAGCGCATGGTGGTCGTCGACGTGGTTGGTGCGGACCGTGAGCTCGTTCGCGTACAGCTCCCACTGGATCGTCACGGGCCCGCTCGCGGCCGGGACCGTCCACGCCCCGAGCCCGTCGGGCACGAGCTCGAGGTCGTCGCCCCGTGCATCGCAGGCCGCTATCCACTGGATGTGTCGGGCGTAGTTGCGGATCGTGTAGCTGCCGGGCGTCCACGACGCGAGCGCGACCCGCGGTTCCTCGACGTCGTCGGGGATCGCGACGGTGACGCGCACGAGATGCTGGACACGGTCGCCGAGATCGACGCGGTACCGGATCGGCTCGGGCATCTGGTTCGTGGCTCCTCGTGGTCGGCGAGAGGTTAGGAGACCACCACCCCGTTGCGACCAGCCCGGTGCCCGTCGGGATCCCCAGCGGATCAGCGACGAACCCGCGAGCACCCGGCCGTCCACCGTTATCATCCAGACGTGGCTGGGCGGATCCGACGGGACGACATCGAGGCGCTGCGCGAGCGCGCCGACATCGTCGACGTGGTCTCGGACCACACCAAGCTCCAACGAGCCGGTTCGCGCTGGAAGGGCCTGTGCCCGTTCCACTCCGAGAAGACCCCGTCGTTCACGGTCGATCCCGCCAAGAACCTCTTCCACTGCTTCGGATGCAACGAGGGCGGGGACATCTACCACTTCCTCATGAAGATCGAGGGACTGGA
>JAWVZB010000164.1:0-3685 GCA_033722375.1 Nitriliruptorales bacterium
ACCTCGTCCAGCCGGCTGTTGGTCCGCAGCCAGTCGAGCACCGTGACCGCGTCCACCTCGACGTGGTCGTTGGCGAGGTCGCGGATCGCCTCGAAGACGGCGCGGTGAGCGTTGCGGTAGAAGTCCTCGGGGGAGAGCAGCTCGAGCACGTCGCCGACGGCGTCGGGTGAGAGCATCGCGGACCCGAGCACCGACACCTCTGCCTCGAGCGAGTGCGGCGGCACCCGTTCGAACCCGCCGCTGCCGCCCCCACCACGGCCGTTGCCGTTGGTCGGGGCGGGTGGATGCGACGGGGCGAGATCACTCATGCGGTCGACGTTACAGACCGGGTGTGACACGCCCACTCGGCCGGGCTGTGGACGGCCTGCGGATGGCTTGTGGACGGCCTGTGGATGCCGTGTGGATGGTCAGCCACCGAGCGGACCCCGAGCCCCGACGCGTGCGGGGATCGGACCTACTCTTCCTCGTCTTCGTCGGTGGCGCCCCGCGGGCCGGCGCCCTTGATGGGGTCGCCTTCCTCGTCGGTGTCCTGGGTCTCGGGGGCGGGCGCCCCGGCTTCGGTCTCGCCGGCCAGCGCCTGCTGCTCCTCGTACTCCCGGGCCGCCTCGAGTGCCTGCTCGGCGAGGGTGTCGACGTCGGCGGAGCCCTCGACGCCCTGGGCGACCGCGAGGGCCGCCTCCTTGACGGCGTCCTCGTCGACCTCGACCTCGACCTTGCCGCCCGGCTGGATCTTGCCCTCGACGTCGACGACGTCCACGGTCACCTCGGCGGCGACCTGGGGGTGGATCTGGACCGGGATCTCGTAGGTGCCGAGCTCCTTGATCGTGCCCTTGAGCTCGATGCGCCGCTCGTCGACCTCGAAGCCGCGCTCCTTCAGGACCTGGTGGACGTCCTTGGAGCCGACCGAGCCGTAGAGGTGTCCGAGCTCGTCGACGCGCTTGGGGATGCGGAGGGTGAGCTCCTCCATCTTGTCGCGCTGCTCCTCGGCCTCGTCGAGGGTCTCGGCCTCCTTGGTCTTGCGTGCCCGCACCATGGCTTCGGCCTGCTTGATCGCCCCGCCCGTGGCGTGGATCGCCATGCCACGGGGTAGGAGGTAGTTGCGGGCGTAGCCGTCGGCGACGTCGACGACGTCGCCGGGCAGGCCGAGGTTGATGACCTCTTCTTTCAGGATGACCTTCATGGGAGGCTCCTCACTGGGGCGTTCGCGTCGCTCAGCGCTCGGAGTAGGGGATGAGCGCCATCTCGCGGGCGTTCTTGATCGCCTCGGCCAGGCGGACCTGGTGCTTCTGGCACACGCTCGTGGTGCGGCGGGCCTTGATCTTGGCGCGATCGTTCAGGAACTGGTTGAGCAGCGCCGTGTCCTTGTAGTCGACGTACTCGATGCCCTGCCGACAGATGGGGCAGGGACGGTTGCCGCGGCTACGGCGCCTTCTGGGCTTGGCCATGGGAGGCTCCTCGGATCAAGAGGGACGGAGGGAGGGAGTTCGGGCTCGGGTCAGAACGGAACGTCGCTGTCGGCCGGCGGGGGCGGCAGGTCGGAGCCCGTGTCGGAGGAGGACGACGATCCCGACGACTTGGAGATCTGTGCGCGGGCCCACCGCAGGCTCGGGGCGACCTCGTCGGCCTCGATCTCGGTGACCCAGACCGTCTGGCCCTCACGGTTCTCGTAGCTGCGGACCTTGATGCGGCCGATGACGACCGCCCGGTCGCCCTTGCGCAGGGTCTCGGCGACGTTCTCGGCGAGATCGCGCCACACGTTCACGTTCATGAACGTGGTCTCTTCCTGCTGCTGGCCGCTCTTGTCGGTGTAGCGGCGGTTGGAGGCGATCCGGAAGTTGCACACCGGGACCCCGCTCTGGGTGAAGCGCAGCTCGGGGTCGTCGGTCAGGTTCCCGATCATGGTGCAGATGTTGGATTCGAATGCCATCGAGGGCTCCTTGGTGTGGGCTCGTCGTCATGGGGCGGCCGTGGTCGGCCGCCGGGGCGGCGCTCAGCTCGGCTGCTTGACCCGGATCTCGGGGCGCACGGTCTTGAACCGCACGACGTTGTCGGACAGCTTGAGCTGTCGCTCGAGCTCGGTGACCCCGTCCAAGGACATCTCGAGGTCGAACACGGCGTAGTAGCCGTGGGTCGCCTTGTTGATCTCGTAGGCGAACTCGCGCTTCCCCCAGAACGCCTCGTCGACGAGGCGGCCCTCCTGCTGATCCACGACGTCACGGATCCGTTGCAGGACCCCTTCGACGTCGTCGTCATCCAGAGAACCGGGGAGGATGACCATCATCTCGTAGCGTCGCATCAAGCACTCCTGTGGGCTCGGCGGCTCCTCTCGGTCGTGTCCAGCGCAGGCGGACACCGGTGGGAGCAGGGTGCGTCCCGTCCTCGGAAGCGAGGCGGGGACCGGCGACGGTACCCGACCTGCGCCGAAGGGGACAACCGAGACGCGGCACGTCAGCGTGCCGTGTCCGGCCCTGTCCACCCGAGAGACGACCCAGCCGAGTCGTCGCACCGGCACCCATCACCGTAGAGGCGGGGTGCGACATGCGGCCGGTGGACCCGGGGGGAGGTTGTGGACAACCCCACCGGCGAGGTTGTGGACAACGATCTTCCGCGTTGTGCGCTCACCGCGCTCGCGATCCGTGCAGCGGTCAGGTCCAGGGCGCCCCGAACAGCACCAGCTTGGAGAACGCCCCCGCGGCCGTGAGCACGCTCACCGAGCCGATCCCGAGCCAGACCACGCGGGGCGAAGGGCCGCCCGGACTGTCGATCGCGACGACGCCCGGCTCCTCCGACGCCGTGGGGCTGGCGTCCCGGGCCTCGGGGAACGCCTCGAGCTCCGGAGTGCCGTCCTCGGTGGGGGTCGGCGAGGCCGTGGGCGATCCCGACGGCAGGATCGTCGGCAGGGGCTGTGTCTCCATCGGTTCCGGGGGCCCGTACTGCACCGCGGGCTCCTCGGTGGTGTCCTCCGTGGGCTCGGGCTCCGGTTGCGATCCGGTCGTGGGCTCGGGCTCCGGCTCCTGCGTCGGCGTCGGCGAAGGCGACGGGCTCGGCGACGTCGAGGACGTGGACGACGGTGACGAGGAGGGGGAAGCCGACGGCGACGGCGCAGGGTCGACCGTCAGGGTTCCCGTCATGGTCGCGTGGACCCGGCAGTGGAAGGTGAAGGTCCCCGCGGCCTCGGGGGTCCACGTGGTCGCGAGCGGCTTGGTGCCACACTTCTGGGTCGTGTCGGACGAGCACTCTGGGTGCGAGTCGTAGACCGTGGTCCCGTCGACGGTCTGCACACGGACGCTGTGCGGGTTGTCGCCCACCCAGGACCAGGTGATGGTGTCGCCGACGGCCACCGAGGGGTTCGGTGGACGGAACTCGTTGTCGTGGAGCTCCACCGTCGTGTCGGCGGCGCCGGCGGGCAGCGCCCAGATCCCGGCCACCAGCGCCACCGCGATCGCCAGGACGTACCCGGCGGAACGGAGGAAAGGGGTGGCAGACACTGGGCGGGACGGTACCGGCCGGGTCACCCAGGGGACCCGGTGGACGGGACCTCCACGACCGCCACGCGCGGGAGCAGAGCGACCAGCAGCGCGAACCGGCGCTCGAGCCCGCGGACGGTGACGTGCTCGTGGTCCGCGTGCGCCCCGTCCCCCTCGGGCCCGAGGCCGTCGAGCACTGCCGCGCCGGCCGCCGCCGC
>JAWVZB010000165.1:0-3643 GCA_033722375.1 Nitriliruptorales bacterium
CAGCCTCGAGACCGTCTCGGCCCACTGCGACATCCCCTGTGGGGTCTACGACCCCGAACAGGCCCGTATCGAGGCCGAATCCTGCAAGAAGATCATCGGGAAGTACCACGACTCCGACGACGAGCTCTTCCGGGCTCGCTGCATCGGGGTCAAGGAGGACCGCGCCGAGCTCGCGAAGTACCACATCGACGTGCTGTGGAGCGATTGGTACAAGCCGGACAAGCACGGCGAGGAGCACCACGAGACCTTCAACCAGGCCGTCAAGGCGTGCTCCGAGCTGAAGCGCTCGATGGACGAGTCGGCCGCCGACCGGGTGCTCGAGCTCATCGACCAGATCGACGAGCTGTGGAAGGCCAACAACGGTCCGGCCGAGACCCGCGTCAACGGCCGCCCTGGCTGAGTCGAGAGGCAGTCGGCCGACTCTTGCACGCACTCCGCTCGGGCGACATGGCCCCTGACGGCGTTGGTGTCCTCGTCGATGCGCAAGGCATCGACTCCGGGCACCGCCTCGTCAGCTGACCATCTCGCCGCGGCGGAGCACGCGCGACGTCGGCATCCCACCTCTCGACTCAGCGGCTGATCGCATGGGCTGTGTCTGGGGTCGACCCTGATGATCCAACACCTCGATGCTGAACGTGCGGGCCGCTGGGCCCGCGCGGCGGTGTCGAACGCCACACGCACCTACCCCAACGCCCCGCAAGCTCTCCTCCGCGGGCCCGGCGACCTGCGGCCGCCCGACGAGGTCCACCCCGCCTTCCACGGCTCGTTCGACTGGCACTCCGCCGTGCACACGCACTGGTCGCTCGTGCGGCTCCTGCGGCTGTTCCCCGACCTCGACGGCGGCGACGACGCCCGCGAGGTGCTCTCCGACCACCTCACCGCCGAGGCGCTCGGCGCAGAGCTGAGACACCTGGAGGAGTTCCCGTCGTTCGAGCGGCCGTACGGCTGGGCGTGGGCGGTCGAGCTGGCGGCCGAGGTCGCCCGCTGGGACGACGCCGACACGGTCGTCGACGGGAGCGCGGTGGCCGACTTCGGCGACTCCTTCGCGCAGCGGTTGTTCGACCACCTGCCGAGGCTGACCTTCCCGGTCCGATCAGGCACCCACTCCAACACCGCTTTCGCGATGCTCCTGGCGCTGGACCACGGCCGGGAGGTGGGCCACGAGGACCTCGAAGCGCGAGTCGTCGCGACCGCCCGACGCTGGTACCTCCGCGACCGCGATGCCCCGGTCGACTACGAGCCGTCCGGCGAGGACTTCCTGTCACCGGTCCTGACCGAGGCGCACCTCCTGGCCGAGGTGCTCTCGCCCGACGATTTCGACGTGTGGTTCGAAGGTTTCCTGCCGGGATCGGCGCAGGTCATCGCGTCCAACCTCCGGGAGCCGATCGAGCCGGTCGACGTGAGCGGACGCCTGAGCCATCTCCGGGGCCTGACGCTGTCGCGGGCCTGGAACTGGCGGGCGATCGCGGGGGCGCTGCCCGCGCGCGACGAGCGTCGGGTGGCGGCGCTGGACGCCGCCGACCGCCACCTCGCGGATGGTCTCGACCACGTCCTCACCGGTGACTACGCAGGGGACCACTGGCTCGTCACCTTCGGGCTGCTCGCGGTGACGGGCCTGTAGTGGGGGCCATCGATCAGCCGGATCCGGCTGGGAGTGTGAGCCCTAACTGAGGCCGGTGTGGTGGGCCTCGAAGGCGATCACGTCGGCGCGCTCATCGATGAGCTTGCCGATCGGCTTGCCGGCGCCGTGACCCGCCGAGGTGTCGATACGGATCACGACCGGGTGGTCGCAGCCCTGGGCATGCTGGAGCGCGGCGGCGAACTTGAACGAGTGCCCGGGCACGACCCGGTCGTCGTGGTCGCCCGTGGTGACCAGCGTCGGCGGGTAGCAGGCCCCTTCCTCGAGGTTGTGGTACGGCGAGTAGGCCAGGAGCCACTCGAACTGCTCGGGGTCGTCGGCCGAGCCGTAGTCCGACACCCAGCCCCAGCCGATCGTGAACTCGTGGAACCGCAGCATGTCGAGCACCCCGACCTCCGGTACCGCGCAGCCGAACAGGTCGGGGCGCTGGGTCAGGCACGCCCCGACGAGCAGCCCGCCGTTCGAGCGTCCTTCGATCCCGATCTGGTCCGTGTTCGTCCAGCCGCCCTCGCCCGTGAGCCACTCGGCGCAGGCGATGGCGTCGTCGAACACGTGCTGCTTGTTGGCGAGCCGGCCGGCGTCGTGCCAGTCCTTGCCGTACTCGCCGCCGCCCCGCAGGCAGGCGACCGCGAGCAGCCCGCCGAGCTCGACCCAGACCCGCCACTGGGTCCGCCACTGGGGCACGATGGGGATGTCGAACCCGCCGTAGCCCCACAGCACCGTGGGGACGTCGCCGGTCGGGTCGACGTCGTCACGGTGGATCAGGAACAACGGGACACGGACGCCGTCGTGCTCGACGAAGACCTGCTCGGTGACGAGGTCATCGGGGGCCGCGAGACCCGGCGGGAACGCCTCGACCGTGGTGTGGTCCTCGAGGTCGTGGCGGAGGATCCGGATCGGGGCGGTGAAGGTCTCGAAGGCGAGGTGGAAGGCGCGGTCGCGTCGTCCGCCCGCGAACCCGGCGCCCCGCCCGTGCGGGTCGCCGGCCGAGCCGACGTCGGGCAACGCGACCTCGTGGGCGTCGTCGGGGTCGAGCGGTGTCGGGGGGCCGCCGCCGAGCGGACCGTGCACCCGGACGCGGCTGATGGCGTGTTCGAGATGGCCGGTGACGAGGTAGGCGTCGGTGCCGTCGGCGCCGCCGACCAGGTGGCTCTCGTTGAGGCGGTGCTCGGATTCGGTGAGGACCTCGACGGGATCGTCGGTGCCGTCGAGGTGGACCGCCACGACGCGACCGTTGGGGGCGGCGAGGTCGGTCTGGAACCAGGCGTGCTCCCCGACCAGCCCGAGGAAGAAGTACTGCGCGTCGCCGGCATCCAAGAGTGGCCGGACCTCACCGATCCGCTCGTCGTCGAGCGGGGCGAGGTGGATGCGGGTCTCGCGCTCGGTCCCCTCCCACACCGTGATCACGAGCCACCGGTCGTCGTGGGTGATCTCCGGCACGAAGCCCCAGCGAGGCTGGTCGGGGCGCTCGTAGACGACCGTGTCGTCGTCGGGGTCGTCGCCGAGCCGGTGGAGCATCAGCCGCATGCCCTGGTTGGTGGCCTCGAACTCCCGGCCCTCCTCGGGCGGGTCGTAGGCGCCGTACAGGAACCCGCTGCCGTCAGGCAGCCAGGCGGCGGGTGCGAACTTGGACCACCGCACCTCGTCGGGGCGGTCCTCCCCGGTCGCGACCTCGCGCACGTGCCAGGTGCGCCAGTCCGAGCCGGCCTCCGACAGCGCGTAGGCCACGAGCGCTCCGTCGTCGGTGACGGCCGTCCCGGTCAGCGACACGGTGCCGTCCTCGGACAGCTCGTTGGGGTCGAGCAGCACCTCCCAGCGGTCGTCCGACGGGGCGGCCGGGTCCGCGGGGTCGCCAGCGACCGCCGTCCAGAGCACGTCCTGGTCCTGGAGGCCGTCGTTGCGGAGCTGGAACCAGCGCTCGCCCCGCCGCCACGGCACCGAGCGGCGCGGGTGGTTCCACATCGCCTCGACCCGGTCGCGGATCTCGGCGCGCCCCGGCAGCTC
>JAWVZB010000166.1:0-3400 GCA_033722375.1 Nitriliruptorales bacterium
TCCATCGCGCCTTCGGCGGCGCCGGCACCGACCATGGTGTGGAGCTCGTCGACGAAGGTCAGGATCTGACCCTCGGAGGATTCGATCTCTTTGAGCACCGCCTTGAGCCGCTCCTCGAACTCGCCACGGTACTTCGACCCGGCGACCATCGCCGACAGGTCGAGCTGGACGAGCCGCTTGTCCTTGAGCAGGTTCGGGACGTCGCCCTCGACGATGCGGCGGGCGAGCCCCTCGACGATCGCGGTCTTCCCCACCCCGGGCTCGCCGATCAGGACCGGGTTGTTCTTGGTGCGGCGGACCAGCACCTGGATGACGCGCCGGATCTCGTCGTCGCGGCCGATCACCGGGTCGAGCTTGCCGTCCTTGGCCTGCTGCGTGAGGTCGCGGGCGTACTTCTCGAGCGCCTCGTAGGTCGACTCGGGAGTCTGGGAGGTGACCTTCTGCGCCCCGCGAACGTCCTTCAACGCTCCGAGGATCGCAGCCTTCGTGATGCCCCGGTCCGTGAGCAGCCCACCGACCTTGGTGTCGGACTCCGCCAGTGCGATCAGGAGGTGCTCCGTCGAGACGTACTCGTCGCCGAGCTGGGCCATCTCCCCCTGGGCGGCGTCGAGCACCCGCACCAGCGCCTGGCCGATGCGCACCTCGCCGGACGCCCCGTAGGCCGCCGTCATCTGCCCGAGAACCTCACTGACGGCGTTGCGCAGCGCAGTCGGGGTGACCCCGAGCCGCTGGATGAGCGGAAGGACGACCCCTTCGGCCTGGGACAGCAGCGCGTGCAGGAGATGCGCCGGAGCGACCTCGGTGTGGTTCTCGTCACGAGCCAGACCCGCGGCCGCCTGGAGCGCCTCCTGGCTCTTGAGTGTCAGCTTCTCGATGTCCATCGCATCCCCCGATGTGTCTGGATGTGCCTGGCTGGGTGTCTGTCTGTGTGGCTGTCTGTGTGGCGGCCTCAGGCGCGGTCGTCGCGGGGCGGCCGACGGCGGAGCCGCTGGTGGACCTCGACGTCGCGCGACGGGGCCGGGACGATCTCGAAGCGGTGGCTCTTGTGGGCGGCCTCCACGTCGTCCTTCAAGCGGGTCGCCAGCGTCCGCACCATGTCTTCGAGGTCGTTGACGCGCTTGCGGGCCTGCTCGAGCTGCTCGCCCATCTCGAGGACGAGCCGCACGCCGGCGAGGTTGAGACCCTCCTCCTGGGTGAGGGTCCTGATCAGCCGTAGCCGATCGATGTCGCGGGGCGAGTAACGGCGGGTGTTCCCCTCGGTGCGGGCGGGATCGACCAGCCCCTCGCGCTCGTAGCCGCGCAGCGTCTGGGGGTGCATGTCGGCGAGTTCGGCCGCGATCGAGATCACGTAAACCGGCGCGTCGTAGTCCTGCCCACGCTCGCTGTGGCGGTCCTCAGCGGCCTCGGTCATGCCTTCCCCCTCGAGGGGGGAGGGGCCGGCGTTGCCGGCCTGGGGGGTGAGATCGGCTCGGTCATCGTGTTCAGCCGTTCGCGAGGAGTCGGTCACGTTCGGACGTGTCGTCGTGCTCGGCGAGCTCCTTGATGAGTCGCTTCTGCTCCCGGCTGAGCTTGTCGGGCACCTGGACGCGCACGGTGACGAGCAGATCGCCGGTCTTGCCGTTGGACGGGGCGCCCTTGCCCTTCACGCGGAAGGTCCGTCCGCTGGCGGTCCCGGACGGGATCTTGATGGTGGTCGAGCCTCCGTGGGGTGTCGGCACGGTCAGCTTGGTGCCGAGCGCGGCCTCGGCGTAGGTGATCGGGACCTCGACGGTCAGGTCGTCACCCTTCCGGCCGAACAAGGGATGCGGCTCCACCCGGACCTTGACGAAGACGTCTCCGGACGGCCCGCCGTCGGCGCCGGGACCTCCCCGCCCGGCCAGCCGGATGACGGCACCGTCCTTGACGCCGGCGGGGACTGCGACCGTCAGCTCGCGCGGCTTGACGACCCTGCCGTCACCCCCGCACGCCGAGCAGGGCTCCTCGATCACCTGGCCCCGACCGGCGCAGCGCGGACAGGGGTTCGCGATCGAGAACGGGCCCTGGTCCACGGTCACCTGGCCGCGTCCCTCGCAGGTCGGGCAGGTGGTCGGCGAGGTTCCGGGAGCGGCCCCGGAACCGCCGCAGTTGTCGCACACACCTGCGCCCGTCACGCGGAGCTTGGTGCGCACTCCGGCCAGGGCGTCCTCGAAGCTCAGGTTCACCTCGGTCTCGAGGTCCTGGCCCCTGCGCGGTCGCGAGCGCCGGCCGGCGGTGGTGAAACCACCACCGCCCCCGAAACCGGCGCCCGCGTCGGAGAAGATGTTGCGCAAGAGGTCACCGAGGTCACCGCCCCCGAACGTCGCGCCGGAGAACCCCGCGCCGCCGGGACCGCCGAAGCCGCCGAATCCGGACGCGCCGAGTCGGCGGATCTCGTCGTACTCGTTGCGGGTCTCGGGGTCGCCGAGGACCGCGTAGGCCTCGCCGACCTCCTTGAAGCGCTGCTCGGCCTGGGGATCGTCGGGGGTCGCGTCGGGATGGTTCTCGCGCGCGAGCTTGCGGTAAGCCTTCTTGATCTCGTCCTGGGAGGCGTCCTCGGACACCCCGAGCACCGCGTAGAAGTCCTTCTCGAGCCAGTCACGCTGCGGGGGCATCAGTCACCTCCTCGTGGGATCGATCTCTCCGCCATCACCTCACTGCTCGACGACGACCATCGCCGCCCGCAGCACCCGGTCCCCGAGCGCGTAGCCGGGGCGGTAGACCTCGACCACGACCGGCTCGTCCCGCGGCTCCTCGGCGGGCTTGGTCTGCACCGCTTCGTGCCGCTGCGGATCGAAAGCGACGCCGGTCTCGTCGATCCGTTCCAGCCCGACGCTCTTCAGCACGTGGACGAGGTTCCCGTAGACGAGCTCGACACCCTTCTTGAGGCTCTCGTCGGGCGATGCATTGGCGGCCTCGAGGGTGCGGTCGAAGTCGTCGAGCACATCGAGCAGCTTCCCGGCGAGCTCGGCGATGCCGGCCTGGCGCTGCGAGGTGCCCTCGCGCATGACGCGCTTGCGGTAGTTGTCGAACTCGGCCCGCGCGCGGCGCACGTCCTCGAGGTACTCGTCACGGCGAGCTTCGGCCTCGGTCAGCTCGGCGAGGAGCTCCGCCCTGGAGCGCGGGTCCTCGCTGGCGAGCACCTCCCAGTCGGGCTGCTCGTCGGCGTCCTCGGCGACGTCGTCCGGCTCCGGTGCGGCGTCCCCGGCGTCGTCGACGGCAGCAAGATCCTGCTCGCCCGGCACGGCATCCTCGACCGGCACCGGCGCGTCTTCACCGGTGCGGCTGTCCTCGCTGCGTTCCTCACTCATCTATTTCTCTCTCCTCCAAGCCGCCCGCTTCGGGATCTTGTCACGAGCTGCCCAGTGAGGTCGGCGGCGGTCCA
>JAWVZB010000167.1:0-3240 GCA_033722375.1 Nitriliruptorales bacterium
CATCCAGCAGCGCGAAGCCGGCAACGAGGATCGCTCCGTCGGCGAGATCCTGCGTGAGATCTGTGACCTCTCCGAGGGCGCCACGATGTCCTCGAAGAAGGACAACCTCGTCAACATCGGCGGGTTCCTCGCGGTCCGGGACGCCGAGCTCGCCCGGCGGGCACGGTCGATGCTGGTCGCGTTCGAGGGCCTGCACACCTACGGGGGGATGTCGGGACGTGACATGCAGGCGCTCGCGACAGGTATCCGGGAGATGGTCGCCACCGACGACCACGTCGCGGCCCGGATCGGACAGGTCGAGTACCTCGGGAACCTGCTGATCAAGGCCGACGTCCCGATCATCCGGCCGGTGGGTGGCCATGGCGTCTTTCTGGATGCACGGCAGATCCTCCCGCACCTCGAGCAGGACGAGTTCCCAGCACAAGCGCTGGCAGCAGCGATCTACGTGGACGCCGGGGTGCGTGGCATGGAGCGGGGGATCGTGTCCGCAGGGCGCGATCCCGAGACCGGTGACCATCACCGGCCCAACCTGGAGCTCGTCCGCTTGGCGATCCCACGGCGGGTCTACACCCAGTCCCACATGGATGTCGTCGTCGAGTCCGTCATCGAGGTCGCGCAGCACCCGGAGGAGGTGTCCGGTCTCCAGTTCACTTACGAGCCCGGCGAGCTGCGTTTCTTCCAAGCCCGGTTCGAGCTCGTGGCCCCGCCCGGGTCACCGTGACGGCTCGGTGACGCCGCCGCCACACTCAGTCGGCTCGGAGGAAGTCGATGGCCAGCTGGCTCGTTCGTCGGGGCGCATCGAGCCACACGAAGTGCCCGGCCCCCTCGATCACCTCCAGGCGCGCGTTCGGCAGCCGGGCCACCGCCTCGCGGCCCACGGACGGGGGATAGACGCCGTCCCCGGAGCCCCACACGAACAGGACCGGGGCCTCGATGTCGGGCAGGTAGTCCACCACGAGGGCGTCGGGATCGAAGCCACGCAGTGTGACGACCTGGCGGACCATCGAGGTGAACGAGTCGTGGGCGCCCGGTAGCGAAGTCGCCGCGTGGGTCGCAGTGATGATCTCCTCGGGGATGCCGTCGGTGTCGACCACGAACTCCTCGAACTGTCGCCGTGTGTTGGCCTCGGACGGGCGCATCACGGTCACGGACAGGAGGTGGCCGATGACCGGCGTCCCCGCGAGTCGAAGCGGGATCGGCGCATCGCTCGTCAGACCCGCCGGGGAGCCGACGAGGACGACACGCTGGGTGCGCTCTGGACGATCGTGGGCGAACGCCAGCGCCCACAGTCCCGCGATCGAGCCGGCGACGATGCTGGCGTGGTCGAGTTCGAGCGCATCCAGGAGCGACTCCAGGAATCGCACCCCGTGGGAGCGGAAGTCGACTCCGGCGTAGTCGAAGGCGTCCGTGAGGCCGCACCCGGGTCGGTCGGGTGCGAGCACACGGAAGTGCTCCCCGAGCCCGCCCAGCAGGGGCTCCATCTGCACGGCCATGCCACCGCCGCCGTGGAGCATCACGACGGGGCGCCCCTGGCCGACCTCCAAGACGTGCACGTCCAGCGGTGGGTCAGCGATCCGGACGTGACGTGAGGTCGCGTCGGTGTCGAAATGGTCGAGCACCGCTTGCTGGGCGAGCTCGAACTGCTGACTCGTGGTACTCATCGGTGTCCTCCCTCGCCGGCGCGGCGGCGCGAAGAGGAGCGCCGAGCGATCAGCCGGTCGGGTCGTCGAGGGCGCCGAGCTGGGTCATGAGGTCGAGCATGTCCATCTCGCCCCAGGACTCCTTGAGCTTTCCGTCCTCCATGATTCCGATGTCGTTGCCGGTGATCTCGAGGGTGTTCCCGCTCGGGGGGATGCCCATGAACTCACCGGTGTGCTTGCCACGCATCTTCCAGCGCCAGGCGACCTGGTCACCGTCCACGAGCACGTGCTGGAGGTCGACCTCCCAGTCGCTGCCGGCTTCGTGGACCGTCTTCACGAACGCCTTCAAGCCTTCGCGGTCCATCGGGCCCTCGATGCCGGTGTGGTCGACGTAGTCCTCGGCGAGGAGCTCGTCGACGATGTCGACGTTGCCCTTACCGAACACGTCCTCGTTGAGCCTGCGGATGACCTCGCGTGTGTCTGCCATCGATCTCTCCTCCATCGCGGGTGCTGGCGATCTCGCCAGTCTTCATACACACTGTTTAGACAAGTTGTATGAAAACTTCCGCCGGGCTGTCAAGGGCCGGGGGAGCTAGACGAGGAACCGCCATGAGCGCCGAGCCGATCGGTCCTGTGGGGGGAACCACGCGTGAGCGGATCCTCGAGGCCGCACGCGGGATCATCCTCGAGGAGGGGTTCGGGGAACTCTCGCTCGAACGGGTGGCGGAGCGTGCGGGGGTGGTTCGCGCGACGATCTACTACCAGTTCGGATCTCGAGCCGGCCTGCTCGAAGCGCTCGTCGGTGCCGCGGAGGAGCGGGGCGAGGTCCACAAGACCCGCGAGGAGGACCACACCGTCCGCGACCTGTTCAACCGGGTCATCCGGATCTGGGAGGACGACGCCGACGTCATCCGGGGGTTCCTCACGATGGCGGTTGCCGACGAGCAGGCTCGCGCGGTCGTGGACCGCCACCAGCGCGGACGTCGGCAACGCATCATCGAGCTCGTCGACGACTTCGATCGGGTCGGGCAGCTCCGTTGCCACCGTCAGGACGCGATCGACCTCCTGTGGCTGCTGACGAGCTTCCACTCGTACGACTTCGTCCGCTACTACACGGACCGCGACGTCGGGGAAGCACGCCACGTCCTCGAGATCGCGTTCGCCAACCTCGTCGCTCCGGAAGCGTTGGGGGTCGGATCCGACGGTGGCGAGGGCTGAGTGGGGAGGGCGTGCCGGCTCAGGTCTCGGGAGTCGTCGACGGGCTGAACAGCAGCTCCAGGTAGGTGCGCTGGTGCGTCAGTTGTGCGGCCACGACCTCGGGCTCTGCCATCACTTTCGAGACGATGTAGGCGCCCTCGAACACGACCGTGATCTGGTCGGCGAGGCTCACGAGGTCGACATCCCTGCGCGGGGGGTAGGCCGCCGCTACCTCCTCGAGCTTCTCGAGGAGCCGCTCGCGCCAGGCCGCCATGGTCTCGCGGATGGTGTCGATCACGGTTTCGTCGAACAGCCCGGCCTCGTAGCAGTAGGACCCCATCAGGCAGCCGGGGTAGGGCTGCGTTAGCGCGTCGGCCTCCTCGCGGAACAGCCCGACGAACAC
>JAWVZB010000168.1:0-3191 GCA_033722375.1 Nitriliruptorales bacterium
GGCCACCCCCGACGGGCTCCATCGCCGCTACGACACGCGCTTCTTCGTCGTACCCGCACCGCCCGAGCAGACCGCCGCGCTGGCGCACGACGAGGTCGAGACGACCGCCTCCCGGTGGCTGCGCCCCGCCGAGGCGCTGTCGCTGGCGCGCCAGGACGAGGCGACCGTGGTCTACCCCACCCGCAAGAACCTGGAGCAGCTCGCGACCTACCCGACCGCGGAAGAGCTGGTCGACGCGGCCCGGAACGGCCGGACCGACCGGCGGCGTCTCCAACCACGCCTCGTCGAGGTCGACGGCACCGTCATGGTGCAGCACCCCGACGGTGGCCCACCGGAGCCAGGCTGACCCTTCCATGCCGGCGGTTGACACGCTACGGTCAGGTCAGCGGGATGGAGCGGGAGCCCGCACGGGACCACGAGGTCCCGCGCAACGAAGCGGCGGCTCGAGCCGCCGCTTCGGTTCTTGTCGGTCTCGTTCACTAGCGTCGGGGCACCTGCGATCGGAGCGGTTCGATGCCGGTGGACCCCGAGCTCCACTACGACAAGCAGCACGTCGAGGTCGAAGACGTCGCGATGGCCTACGTCGAGGCGGGCCAGGACGACGGACCCCCGATCGTGCTGCTCCACGGGAACCCCACCTCGTCCTACCTGTGGCGCAACGTCATCCCTCACCTCGAGCCACTCGGCCGCTGCATCGCCCCGGATCTCGTCGGGCACGGCGACAGCGACAAGCTCGCCGGGGAGGGTGATGACCGGTACCGCTTCGTGGAGCAGCGCCGCTACGTCGACGGGTTCCTCGAGGCGGTCGGGGTCAGCGAGGACGTGACGCTGGTGGTCCACGACTGGGGCTCGGCGCTCGGCTTCGACTGGGCGAACCGCCACCGCGAGGCCGTCCGGGGACTCGCGTTCATGGAGGCGATCTGTGGGCCGGTGTCCTTCGATGACTGGCCGGAGAACGCGCAGGGGATCTTCGAGGGCATGCGCAGCGACGCCGGCGAGACCATCTGCCTCGAGAAGAACGTCTTCGTCGAGCGGATCCTGCCGGCGGAGGTGTCGCGGGACCTGACCGAGGCAGAGATGGCGGAGTACCGGCGCCCGTTCGACGAGCCCGGCGAGCCCCGCCGTCCGACGCTCACCTGGCCGCGGGAGCTTCCCTTCGACGGCGAGCCTGCAGACGTCGCCGAGATCGTCGCGAACTACAGCGAGTGGCTCGAGACCTCCGAGGTGCCGAAGCTGTACCTCCACACCGACCCGGGGTTCCTCTCGCGCGTGTTCGCGGAGCGCGTGCGTGGCTGGCCGAACCTCACCGAGGTCACCGTGCGTGGCGGACACTTCGTCCAGGAGGACGAGCCGGACCGCATCGGCCGTGCCATCGCGGAGTGGCTGACCACGACCGGCTGACGGGGGGTGCGTCCCGGCACCGTCCCGACGGGGTCTTACCGTGACGCCGACGCCAGGAGGACCCGTGCAGCTGATCGCTCCAACCGATGCGATGTTCCTCCTGTCCGAGGGTCGCGAACGCCCGATGCACGTCGGGGGTCTCCAGCTGTTCCGCCCGCCATCCGACGCCGGACCGGACTACGCGAGCCAGCTCTACCGCGACGCGCTCGAGCACGACGTCATGCCGCGGCTCCGGCGGTACCCCGAGCGGACGATGTTCGGGCTGGGCCCCTGGCGTTGGGAGGAGGACGAGGCGCTCGATCTCGAGTACCACCTCCGTCACTCGGCTCTGCCCACTCCCGGGCGGGTGCGTGAGCTCCTGGCGCTGACGTCGCGGCTGCACGGAACGCTCCTGGACCGTTCGCGTCCCCTGTGGGAGGCGCACATCATCGAGGGGCTGGCGGACGGGCGGTTCGCGCTCTACACCAAGATCCACCACGCCCTCGTCGACGGTGTCGCGGCGGTCAAGCTCCTGGAGCATGCCACCAGCGACGACCCCGACGAGCGGGACATGCCGCCACCTTTCGCCCCCCGCACCTCCCGGCGATCACGCGGTGGACGGGGCGACGGAGACGGAGGCTTGATCGGTGCTGCCCGCGTCGCCCGTGACACCGCCGTCACGGCGGCGCACGTGACCGCCGAGAGCGCCAAGGCGGCGCTCGGAGCCTCGCGCGCGGCGATCCGTACCGTGGCGCGCTCGTTCCGCGAGCAGGCGGCCACGCTGCCGTACCGGGCCCCGCGGTCGATCCTCAATGCCCCGATCAGCGGGGCGCGGCGTTACGCCGCAGACGCCTGGCCCCTCGAGCAGCTCCGGTCCGTGGGCCGGGAGCTCGACGGCACCGTCAACGACGTCGTGCTCGCGATGTGCGCCGGCGCGCTGCGCCGCTACCTGATCGATCTCGACGCCCTGCCGGCCAAGCCGCTGGTCGCGATGGTCCCGGTGTCGCTGCGACTCCGAGGAGGTCAGGACGAGGACGTGGACCCCGAGACCGACACGAGCGGGAACGCGGTCGGTCTGATCCTGTGCAACCTCGGCACCCACCTCGAGGACCCGGCTGATCGGTTCGCGCTCATCACCCGGTCGATGGAGGAGGGCAAGCTCACGCTCGAGGGTCTGAACGAGCTCGGGGTGCTGGTGCTCAGCGCCATCAGCATGTCCGGGGTCGGGCTCGGGATCCTGCCGTTCTACGACGATGTCACCCTGCTCCAGCGTCCCCCGTTCAACGTGATCATCTCCAACGTCCCCGGGCCCAAGGAGCGTCGGTACTGGAACGGGGCGGAGATGGAGGGTCTGTACCCCGTGTCGATCCCCTTCGACGGGCAGGCGCTCAACATCACGGTCGAGAGCTACGCCGACCGGATGGGGTTCGGGCTCATCGGCTGTCGACGCACCGTCCCGCACCTCCAGCGGCTGCTCGAGCACCTCGACACCTCGCTCGAGGAACTCACGGACCTCGCGAACGCTTAGCCCGAGCTCCCCGCCGCGCCGCCGGGATGTGTCACAGGTTGTGCACGGATGCGGCGCGGAAGGTGTGACCCATCTGTGGGGGTTTAGGGGCTAGTTGTCGGCGGGGACGGCGTGGACCTCGTAGACGGGGTAGGGGCGGGGCGTGGAGGCGACGTCGAGGGTGCCCATGTCGACATCGGTGGCTGACCCGTGGGGGGAGCTCCACGAGTAGCGGCCGGCCCACACGACGTGTGCGGTGATGTGGTAGTCGGGGTTGGCGGTGCGGTAGACGTGGGTTGCGGCA
>JAWVZB010000169.1:0-3100 GCA_033722375.1 Nitriliruptorales bacterium
GCCGAGCAGGAACACGAGCGTGTGCTCGTCGGCGGACTCGATCCTGATGTCCGCACGCACCTGGTCGCGGAAAAGGTCCTCGAACATCTCGCCCCGCAGCTGCACGAACCGGGACGGACGCTCCCAGATGACGAGACCCTCGGGGTCGAGCAGGAGGATGACCTCCTCGTAGACGCCCTGGGCGCCCTTGTAGACCCGGTTCACGCCGAACGGCTGCGCCCCGGCCGGGAGCTCGCCGAGGACCTGGATGACGGGATCGGCGATGCCCTGCTCCTCGTAGGTCTCGAGGTGGTAGGCCATCGCGGACAACAGCTTGACGGAAGGCATGGGTCCGATCGGGTCGGTCGCGGCGGGAGCCTAACGTCGATCGGCCGTCTCGCGCGAGCCGGCGCCCCCGATCAGGACGCCGAGCGGCCCCGGCGGGCGGCGGATCACCCGGTGGGGTGGAACCGGAGCGACTCGCGTGCCAGCAGCAGACGCTTGCGCTCGAGCCCCCACGCGTAGCCACCCAGTCGTCCCGTCGACCGGATCACCCGATGGCACGGGATCAGGTACGCGACCGGGTTCCGACCCACCGCCGACGCCACCGCACGTACCGCGTCGGGGCGCTCGACCGCGGCGGCCAGTCGGCCGTAGGTGGTGGTGGCTCCTGGCGGGATCGTGAGCAGCGCCTCCCACACCTTGAGCTGGAGGTTGGTGCCGCCCACATGGAGTCGGATCGGGGCGTCCACGTCGCCGAAGGCGGGCGCCACGGCGTCCCAGGTCGCGCCTTGGTCGCGACGCACCCGAGCCCGTGGCCACCGCTCCCGAACGAACTCGTCGGGCTCGCGGTCGCTGTCGTCGGTGAACCCAAGATGGCAGATGCCTCGCGACGTGGCGGCAACCACGACCTCCCCGACCGGCGTGACATGCCGACCCACCAGGATGTCCAGGTCGGCACCGCCCGTCGCCACCTCACCGGGGGTCATGCCATCCACGGTCACCATGAGGTCGTGCAGCCGGCCCGACGACGACAGCCCCGACGCGTTCGTCGCGTCGAGAACCGAGGTGGTGTGCCGGAGCCGCTCCCGGGCCTCGTTCGCGGTGACGTACTGGATGAAGCGCTTCGGGGTGGTCCCCGCCCATCGCCGGAACACGCGGTGGAGCTGGGAGCGCGACAGGCCGACCGCCTCCGCCAGCTCGGTGACCGTCGGCGGGCCGTCGCCGTTGCAGCCGTCGACGAAGCGGATCGCCCGGGCGACGCGCTGGTGGTCGAGTGCGGCCTGGGTGGACGTCATGCCGACAGTGTCGCGCGGATGCCGGCGGGGCGCGACCCGGATCGTCGCATCTCGAGTCAGGGGGCGAGGTCGACGCCGTGCTGATCGAGGAAGTCCAGGAGGCCGTCCGTGGTGTCGGCTTCCTCGAGGTCGCCCCGCGTCATCCACGCGACGTCGGTCACGTCGCTGCCGGGGCGGGGCGACGACGTGTCGCCGGCGCGTCGTCGTGCCAGGAAGTCCAGGATCACGAAGTGATGGTCGCCACCGACGACCTCGAGGTGTCCGACGAGCTCACCCACCTCGACCGCGAGGCCCGTCTCCTCGGACACCTCCCGGCGAAGCGCGTCCTCCAGCCGCTCGCCCGGCTCGAGCCGCCCCCCCGGCAAGGTCCAGCGGCCCTCCGCAGGAGCGTGTCCACGCTGGACCACGAGGAGGCGCCCCTCGTCGTCCCTGATGACGGCACCGACAGCGACCTGCGGGGTGGGCGGCACGTGGTTCCTCGTTCTCGGGGCGACGAGGCTACGAGGCGAGTAGCGTCGGGGGAGCAGCCGTGAGGGAGCGTCACCGTGTCCACCGAGTACGACCAGCTACGGAAGACCGCCCGTGATTTCTGCGATCGCGAGCTGCGCACCACCGCCCGCGAACGCGACCGGAACGAGTCCTGGGATCCCGACCTCGTCGCCACGCTCGCGGAAGTCGGGTTCCTCGGGGCGGCCATCCCCGAGGAGTACGGGGGGATGGGTCTCGACACCAAGGGCTACCAGATCATCATCGAGGAGCTCGGGGCGGCGGACTCGTCGATCCGGTCGATGGTCAGCGTCAACCTCGGACTGGTGTCGATGTCGATCCTCCGTTGGGGCACCGACCAACAGAAGCAGCGGTGGCTGCCCGAGCTCGCTTCGGGGCGGCTCGGGGCGTTCGGGCTCACCGAGCCCGCTGCCGGGTCGAACCCCTCCGAGATGCGGTCGAAAGCCGAGCGCGACGGTGACGGCTGGGTCATCAACGGGTCGAAGATCTTCATCACCAACGGCTCCGAGGGCGCCGTCACCAAGATCTTCGCCCGCGCGATCGAGGATGGGGAGGACCGCGGGATCACCTGTTTCCTCGTCCCACAGGACTCCGAGGGCTACACCGGCACCAAGATCCACGGCAAGCTCGGTCTGCGGTCGGGGGACACCGCCGAGATCCACCTCGAGGACGTGCGGGTCGGCGACGACGCCGTTCTGGGAGAGGTCGGCGGCGGCATGAAGGTCGCCCTGTCGGCGCTCGACAACGGTCGTTTCTCGCTGGCGAGCGGGGCGGTGGGTCTGGCCCGTGAGGCGCTCGAGGTGTCGCTCAAGTACGTCAAGGAACGCGAGCAGTTCGGCAACCCGATCGGCAGCTACCAGCTGGTGCAGGAGCTGCTCGCCGCGATGCACGTCGACATCGAGGCCGCCCGCGGTCTCGTCGACAAGGTCGCCGCGAAGAAGGACACGGGGGAGCGGTTCACCCTCGAGGTCTCCACCGCCAAGCTGTTCGCCACCGAAGCCAGCGTCCGCTGTGCCGACCGGGCCGTGCAGATCCACGGCGGCTACGGATACATCGACGAGTACCCCGTCCAGCGGCTGCTGCGCGACGCCCGCGTCACCACCCTCTACGAGGGGACGAGCCAGATCCAGCACTTGATCATCGGTCGGCACCTGACGGGTATCAACGCGTTCACGTGACAGCCGCGGTGCCTCCCGCGCCGTGCGTGCTCGCCGCTGCGCGGCTGCGCGCCTCCGGCGACATCATCGGTCGGCACCTCACGGGTATCAACGCGTTCACGTGACAGCCGCGGTGCCTCCCGCGCCGTGCGTGCTCGC
>JAWVZB010000170.1:0-2914 GCA_033722375.1 Nitriliruptorales bacterium
CTCCGTGGGGTCGAGAGGGAGAGCAACTCGACAGTAGTCGCCCTGCGGGGGGCGCGATTACGGTGCCTACCCCCGCTCGGGAGAACGCTCGTGTCCGACCTGCGATGCCGGCCGGTGACGCCGGACCGGTGGGACGACCTCGTGGCGCTGTTCGGTGACAACGGCGCCTACGACGGCTGCTGGTGCATGTACCAACGCGTCACCTCCCGCGAGTACTCGGAGGGGCGGGGCGAGGGGAACCGCCAGAAGCTGCACGAGCTCGTCACCGAAGGCCGCGAACCGGGCCTGTTGGCCTACGACGGTGACACGCCGGTCGGGTGGGTGTCCGCGGGGCCGCGCCCCGACTACGGCCGGATCCTCCGCTCCCCGCTGTTCCGCCCCGACGACCCCGATGACGCGAGCACGTGGTCGGTGGCGTGCTTCTACCTCCCGCGCGAGCACCGCGGCCGTGGACTGACGGACGTCTTGCTGCGCGGGGCGGTCGATCGGGCTCGGGAGGTCGGGGCGCACACGATCGAGGGGTACGCCATCGCGCCCGACGGTCGCCCCGCAGCCGAGCTGTACGTCGGGGTCCCGGCGGTCTTCGAGCGAGCAGACTTCGAGGAGGTCGGGGCGCCGTCCGAGATCCGCCGGCTCTACCGCCGCTCACTCACCTGAGTCGGTTCCCCGGATCCGCACCGCTCTGTCGCCCGGTCATCGCTCACAGCCGGACGCGACTCAGACGGTCAGGTGATCGCGGACCGCGTCCGCGATCCGGTCCGCCGAGGCCTGCGCCTGCTCGTGGCTGCCGGCCTCCACCATCACGCGTATGACGGGCTCCGTGCCGGACGGTCGCACGAGCACCCGTCCGTCGTCGCCCAGGGCGTCCTCCTCGGCCCGGATCGCCTTCTGGACCGGGTCGCTGTCGTCGAGCCCGTCCTTGTCGACGTCGGGAACGTTGACGAGCACCTGCGGGAACCGCTGCATCACCTCGGTCAGGTCCTTCAGGGTCGCCCCTGTCGAGCGCACGGTCGACAGCAATCGGACCGCTGTGAGGATGCCGTCGCCGGTGGTGGCGTGGTCCAGCGAGATGATGTGGCCGGACTGCTCCCCACCGAGGTTGAAGCCACCGTCGCGCATCGCCTCCAGCACGTAGCGGTCTCCGACGGCGGTCTCGATCACGTCGATGTTCAGGTCCTGCATCGCCCGCTTGAACCCGAGGTTGGTCATGACCGTCGTGACCACCGTGTCACGGTTCAGCGTCCCGTCGATCTTCATCTGACGGGCCAGGACCGCGAGGATGAAGTCCCCGTCGACCTCGGCGCCCTCGTGGGTCGCTGCGATCAACCGGTCCGCGTCCCCGTCGTGGGACACCCCGGCATCAGCGCTGTGCTCGACGGTCGCCTCGGTGATGATGTCGGGGTGGGTCGAGCCCGCCTGCTCGTTGATGTTCGAGCCGTCGGGCGAGCAGTTGACCGTCACGACCTCGGCCCCGAGCTGGCGGTAGACCTGCGGGGCGACCTGGCTGGCGGCGCCGTTCGCCCCGTCCACGACGATCTTCAGGCCGGTCAGATCGACGTCGGCGATCGACACGATGTGCTGCACGTAGCGCGCAACGGCGGCGTGGTCCCGCAGGCGGCGTCCCACCTTGGTGCCGGACGGGCGACGGAAGGTCTCGTTGCCGATGACCTCCTCGAGGCGGTCCTCCTCGTCATCGGTGAGCTTGAAGCCATCGGGCCCGAAGAACTTGATGCCGTTGTCGCCGACCGGGTTGTGGGAGGCCGAGATCATCGCGCCAGCGATCGCGGACCCGTTGGCCGTGAGGTGGGCGACGGCGGGGGTCGGCAGCACCCCGACCGAGACGGCGTCGCCACCGGCGGAGGTGATCCCCGCAGTGAGTGCCGATTCGAGCATCTCCCCCGACCAGCGAGGATCCCGCCCGATGAGGACCGAGGGGCGCTTCTCGCCTTCCTCCCGCAACAGCGTCACGAGGCCCTGCCCGAGCGACACCGCCAGCTCGGGCGTCAGGAAGGTGTTCGCCTCCCCGCGGACCCCGTCGGTCCCGAAGATCCGTCCCACTGCGGCTCCTCCACCGGTCGACGTTCGAGTCTACGAACACCCCGTCACCGTGAGGCCACGACCCCCCGCCCCGAGGGGCACCATCGTCCGACCACGAACAACGCTGCCGGGCGCATGGCCAGCGGCGTACTCGGTCAGCGCGAGAGCAAACGCTGAGTGGTCGAGGAGCCGGCCGTCCGACAGCGAGGGGCGTCCAGTTGGATGCAGCGCAAGGCGGACGAGGAGGCCATCGCAGAGCTATGGACGACGAGTCCAACGCCGCGATGCGCCGGCTGGATCGACCCGAGCCGGACGCCCGGCGACGAGGCCGCTCAGCGTTTGCTGAATTGCGGGGCTTTTCGAGCCTTCTTCAGGCCGTACTTCTTGCGTTCGACCTTGCGGGCGTCCCGCGTGAGCATCCCGGCGCGCTTGAGGGGGGTGCGCCACTCGGGGTCCTCGTCGGCGAGGGCCCGCGCGATGGCGAGGCGCAGGGCGTCGGCCTGACCGGTGGTGCCGCCGCCGTTGAGGTTGGCGCTGATGTCCCACTTGCCGGTCTGCTCGAGCAGTTGGAGCGGCTCGGTGGCGCGGTGGCGGAGCTTCTCGGTCGGGAAGTAGTCCTCGAGCTCACGGCCGTTGAGTTCGAAGCGGCCGCTGCCGCGGCTCACGTGCGCGCGAACGACTGCGGTCTTGCGGCGGCCAACGAAGATGTGTTCTGACATGTCCTACCCGTCGTTCAGGCGAGATGGTCCGGCAGCGATGTGGGCTGCTGCGCGGCGTGTGGGTGGTCGGGGCCGGCGTAGACCTTCAGCTTCGTGGCGATCTGGCGGCCGAGCTTGTTCTTCGGGAGCATCCCGTGGATGGCCCGCTCGACGACCTC
>JAWVZB010000171.1:0-2724 GCA_033722375.1 Nitriliruptorales bacterium
GGGGTGTCGAGGAGGTCGGCGACCTCGGCCGTCGAGTAGCCCTCCATGTGCACGAGCACCAACGGCACCCGGTAGATCGCCTTCAGCCGGGCCAGGACCGCCCACACGTCCTCGGTCGTGAACGTGGACAGGAAGTCGAGGTGCAGGCTGTCCGAATAGGGCAGCGGATCCTCGACGGCGAGGATCCGGTACAGCGAGGGGCCCTCGACGTCCTCGATCGAGGTCTCGTCGTATCCGCGGCCCTCGCTGCGCCAGTGGTCGCGGCAGCAGTTGACGAGGATCCGCTTCAGCCACGCCGGCAGCGCCTCGAGGTCACGCACCTGGTCGAAGCTGCGACACGCCTTCAGCAGTGCCTTCTGCACCACGTCCTCGGCGGTGTCGGGATCTCCGATCAGCCGCCGAGCGAGCGAGTACAGCCAGCCGAGGTGAGGCCTCGCGGCCTCACCGAAGCCGGGTCGCGTCATGGTCCGCCCCGCCCTCTCCTCGGCTAGCTGCATCTGGACCACGTGTGACCTTCAGACGATCTCGAGGCTAGTGGTGACCGGTACGGGTTCCGCAAGGGTGTCGCGGACCGGCGAGGTGTCCTGCACGTACTGGCACAGCTCGGCGAGCTGCTCGTCCGTGGCGTTGGGCGAGGACACCGTGCCCGTGACGCGGATCTCCGTGAAGCCCGGCCGCGGCCCCTCCAGCCCGAGGAAGTTGCCGACGTCGATGTCGCCCTCGATCTCGTAGTCCATCGAGGTGATCTCGATGCCCTGGGCCGCCGCGTTGGCGACGTAACCCACCGCGTAGCAGAACCCCAGCGCCTGGAGCACCAGCTCCACCGCGTTGGGGCCGAGGTTGTTCCCGAGGAGGACCGGAGGCTCGTCACCTTCGAGGCGGAACGGCTCATCGCGCGACTCGTCCTCCTGGCCCGCGTGGATGAACCGGCCGATCTCCCCGACGTTGTGGGTCCCGTCCTTCCAGCTGCTCGACGCCTTGAACGTGAAGCTGCCGGCCTCGGGCTCCTGCTTGACGTGGTCGATCGTCTCGAGCAACTGGTCGACATCGATCCCGTTGCGCACCTTCACTGTCTCTGCCGTGTCTGTCATCTCTGGGGTCTCCCTCTTCGGCTCCCTACACCACTAAGGACGACAGCGCACCCGCAGATATTGCATGCGGGTCGACGACCCCGCGTAGCGTTGCCGCCGAGCAGGGCACTTCGAGGTGGAGGGACCGTGAGCCGAGACGAACGCGAACGGTGGGATCACCGCTACGCCAGCGGTGACTACACGCCCCGCACCCAGCCGACGCCGTTCCTGGTCGACTGGCTGGACCGCATCCTGGCGGCCCGTACCGGTGACCGGCGGGCGCTGGACGTCGCGACGGGGACGGGGCGCAATGCGCTCGCGATGGCCGAGGCCGGGTTCGAGGTCGATGCGATCGACGTTTCCGAGGTCGCACTGGACCGTGCCCGCGCCGAGGCCGAGCGCCGCGGGCTCGAGGTCAACTGGGTCGTCGGGGACCTCGATGACGGGGCGCTCCCTCACGACAGCTACGACCTGATCACGGTGATCCGTTACCGCAACCCCGATCTGTGGCCGCGGCTGCGAGCCGCGCTGGCCCCTGACGGCTGGATCCTCGTCGAGCATCACCTGCGCACCGACCGGGAGGACGTCGCCGGCCCGGGGGACGACCGTTTCCGCCTCGAGCCGGGCGAACTGCTGGAGGTGTTCGCCGACCTACGGGTCGTCCACTACTCCGAGTCGGTCGAGCCGGCCGACATGGGCGACGGCCCGCTGTTCGTCATCGCCCGGTTCGTCGCCTGCGCGGGCGATCCCGGCTGGTGACCCCGGTCAGGTGCCGAGTGGCTTGGGCTCGTCCTCGCCCTTGACGTAGGCGAGCGGGGTGTCCTGGTCGGGCGGGAGCTCCCGGACCTCGACGCCGTCGACGATGCAGGTGTCGGTGGCCACGTCCCCGCCCATGGTCAGGACGTGGTCCATGGTCTCGTCGAGCAGCTCGCCGTCGACCGCGACCGCTTCGACCTCGTGGGCCCCGAAGCGGGTGCGGGCGTCGGTGATGAGCTGGCTGACGACGGTGACGGAGGTGGGTTGCATGCCAGCCACCGTACAGACGCGGTCAGGCGGGCTCCCACCGGACGGGCAGGCCACCCGGCTGGCGGATATCGCTCGCCCGTGGGTGGCGTGTGCAAGACTCGGAGCCATCGACGACAGGGGCGCCGGTGGAGCAGCATCCGATCGTGTTCGTGCCGGGCTTCTGGCTCGGGGCGTGGGCGTGGGACGAGGTCGCCGAGACGCTGCGGGCCGACGGGCACGAGGTCACGGCGCTGACGCTGCCGGGGCTCGAGTCCGTGGACACCGACCGGTCGTCGATCACCCTGGCCGACCACGTGGACGCGATCGTCGAGGCGGTGGAGGCAGCGGGGCGCCCCGTGGTGCTGGCCGTGCACAGTGGGGCCGGCGCGCCCGGCTACCAGGTGACCGACCGCATCCCCGAGCAGATCGCGGCGATGGTCTACGTCGACACGGGGCCGGCCACCGCCCCGCTCGGTCCGGATCTCGAGAGGGAGGAACTGCCGCTGCCACCCCCGGAGGACCTGGCGGCGGAGGAGAACCTGGACGGGCTCACCGAAGAGCAACTCGCTCGGTTCCGCGAACGTGCGGTCCCCCAACCCGGTGCCGCCCTGCGCGATGGCCCGGACCTCACCAACGAAGCACGGCTCGA
>JAWVZB010000172.1:0-2250 GCA_033722375.1 Nitriliruptorales bacterium
CGGGCGGGTCCTCACCCGCGATCAGCTGATCGACGAGGTCTGGGGGACCGACTACGTCGGGGACACCAAGACCCTCGACGTCCACATCCGCCGGCTCCGGACGCGCATCGAGGACGACCCCCAAGAGCCGCAACGGATCCAGACCGTTCGGGGCGTCGGGTACAAGTTCTCAGACTCTCTCTAGGACACACCGATGAGGCGCCGCTGGCTGTGGCTGATCCCGGGCGTCGCCGTCCTCGGTGCTCTCACCGCAGCCGTGTTCCCGGTCGGCGTCGGGATACTGGTCGCGCTCCTGACCGGTGTGGTGGCGGCAGTCGTCCTGTACCGGGTCCAGCGAGCGCGGCTCCTGGAGCTCGCCGACGAGGTCAACCAGTGGCTGGACACACGGACACACCCCCCCGTCGACCTGATCGACGAGACGCCGTGGCGACAGCTCGCGGTGGCGTTGAACGCGCTCGGGGCGGCCTACGACAGACGAGGCATGAAGCTCCGGCGCGAGCGTCCATGGAGACGCGAGCTCGTCGACTCGATCGTGGGACCGGCGCTGCTGTTCTCGGGAGAGGATCGCCTGATGGCCGCGAACGACGCGGCCCGTGATGTGCTCGGCATGCCAGACGGAGATGCCGGGGCGACGCTCGTCCAGGCGCTCGGGAGCGCCTCGCTGATCGGGGCGGCCCGCGAGGCCCGTGCGGTCGGCCGTCCGGTCCAGGTGGATGCGGACCTCGGGCAGCGCGAGGTGCGCGGTACCGCGTCACCAGTGGGCGACGAGATCCTGCTCGTCCTGACGGACCTGACTGAGCAGCGTCGGGTGGACGAGCTGCGGCGCAACTTCGTCGTCAACGCGTCACACGAGCTCAAGACCCCGGTTACGTCGATCCAGACGCTGGCGGACGCACTCGTCGTGGCGCTCGAACGCGACGCGCGGAAGGCATCGGAGCTGGTAGGGAGACTCAACGAGGAGGCCGACCGGCTGGCTCGGCTCACCCACGACCTCCTGGATCTTCGCAAGCTGGAGGACAGAGGCACCCTCGAGCGCGGTCCCGTCGATCTGGTGCAGCTCGTACGGGAGGTGGTGTCCGACGTGACGTCGGCAGCCGGCGAGCGGGGCATCTCGATCAGTTGTGAACTCCCGGAGTCGGCCATCGTTGCCGGGGTCGAACACGAGTTGCGGCTCGTGGTGGACAACCTCGTCCGCAACGCCATCCAATACACCCCGGAGGGTGGTGACGTCACCACCGGCCTCGAGAGAGCCGACGGCAGCTACGAGCTCGTGGTATCGGACACCGGCATCGGGATCCCCCAGCAGGATCTGCGTCGCATCTTCGAGCGCTTCTATCGTGTCGACGTGGCGCGCTCACGCGAGCGGGGCGGCACGGGCCTGGGCCTGTCGATCGTCCGCCATGCGGTGCAGCGCCACGGCGGCTCGATCGAGGTCGAGTCGTTGCTGGGGGAGGGCAGCACCTTCCGGGTGCGTCTCCCGATCGAACGATCCGGTTGACGAGCGAGGAGCATCCGTGAGCGAGCACTGCGTGTTCTGCCAGATCTGCGAAGGCACCGCGCCAGGTCACGTCGTCGACCAGGACGAGCACACGGTCGCGTTCCTGGACATCAACCCGTTCACCCGGGGACACACGCTCGTGGTTCCGCGGCAGCACCACGAGGACCTCTGGGACGTTCCCCAGGACGTGTGGCAACACGTCAGCCGGATGACCCACCGGGTGGCTCAGCGACTCCGAGATCGGCTCGACCCGGATGGCATGAACCTGTTCCAGGCGACGAAGTCGATCGCGTGGCAGACGGTCTTCCACATCCACGTGCACGTCATCCCGCGGTACGACGACGACACGATGGGCATCCCCACCTGGCCGAAGCCCCACGCCCCGGACGAAGAACTCGCGCAGGTGCTCGACGAGCTGAGCTGAGGGTCTGCTCCGTGTGACGCAGCACGTCCGCCCCGCGCGGCCGTGGTGGCCGGCGGGGTGGTGGCGCGAGGGTGCGTGTGTTGGCTCGCTGTTGCGGAGCGTGCGGGTAGCGGTCCTCGGAGGTCAGTCGGGGGGATCGCCGGGTGGGTCGGTTCCGGAGGTGTCGTCGGGTGGTTCGAGGGGGGTTCCGCGGGGGAGGCTGCGGAAGGTTCTGCCGTCGCGTTCGAAGGTCGCGAGGCCGGTGTCGGGGTCGAGACTGGGTCGCCAGCCACGTTGGTGGATGTGGTGGAGGTGGTGTCTGGCGCCGAGTGTCAACAGGTTGTCGGGA